>JBFLVW010000055.1:0-7020 GCA_040758235.1 Microcaldota archaeon | reverse complement strand
CAGACACCAATTTCCTGCCGAACCTGCCGCACCGGGAGTCGCTGATGCGGAATATCGAGGCGCTCGGAACCGACTCGTTCCGGGCAATCTACGATGACAACGCGACGCCGGCCCAGGTGAGCGCGGCGGTGGACCGGTTCCTCGGCGCGCGCATCACGGTCACGGAGTGGGAGGATACGGGCAGGGACCACGGACAGATAGCGCGGCAGGTCGAGAGGACTTACACGCTGGAGCAGCTTCTTTCCGCCACTGGCTACATGCACAGGAACTGGCAGGACCCGCAGCTGCTTTCGGACCTGAGGCGCCTCCGAGACCACCCAGAGCAGTTCACGCCGGACAGGCGCCGCGAGCTCCTGCTCAGTCTGATACGGAAATCGGGCGATTCGGCCGCGAACCGCGCGATAACGCACATAGACACTTACCTCCAGGACACATTCTTCCAGGCCTTCGGGGAATACATCGGCCAGCTCAGGACGAGAATCGCGGAGATGCCCGGTACGAACACGGACATACAGCTGGACACCAACTTCATCATACAGAACCTGCGCCCGAGCGAAATCGTCATTTCGCAGGAGAGCGGGCGGGGAGCGGTCCAGTTCACCAACCCGCAGGTCAGGGAGACGTACGAGCGCCTCTCCGGGACGGTGGCCCAGCTCGAGGCGATACCATCCGAGATGTCCGAGCTTGTCCCGAACATCATGGAGCGGATGGGCCCGGTCTCCCGCGAAGTCGCCCTGCGCGTCGCAGAGGCGGAGAGGCAGTATCAGGACCGGCTGGATGAGGCCGAGCGCCGCAGGGCGCTGATTGTGGGCGGCGCGATTCTCGGCGCGCTGATTGCGGCTCCATTCACCGCCGGCCAGAGCTTCTGGGCCGCGGCGGGCATAATCGGCATCGGCGTCGGAGTCGGGATGGGAATCCCCTCGGTGACATTCGCGGTGCAGGACTACATGCGCGTCCGCGACGACCCGAACGCGACGCCGGACCAGGTCCGGACTGCACGCAACCACATGTGGAGGGAGATAGGGTTCAACGCGGTCATGCTCCTTCCGGTCGTCGGCCACGCCGGTCGCGCGTGGGCGGTCGGGCGCGGCGCATTCACTCTCGCGCGCATCGGCTACGGGATGGAGATCATCGGCGGCCTGGGGATGGTGGGTTTTGGCGCCCTCCACACCTATGAAGGCGTGCAGATGGTGCGGCAGGGCCAGACCGGATGGGGGATATTCAACGTCGCGACCGGCGCGCTCTTCATGTTCGGCGGGGCTCATGCTGCCTACAGCGGCGTCCGGAGCTGGAGCTCTCTCGGCAGGCTCACGCCCGCGATGGTCGCCCCGGAAGCAATCGCGCGCGATGTGGCCGCCCTCGAGGAGGGGAACAGGCTCGTCCAGCGCGTGGCCGCAGGCGAGCGCGTGGCAATCGATGCGGCCCGGACGCAGGAAATACTCGCGGCGGGACGGAGGCTCCGGGATGTCGTGATGGCGGGCGGGAGGCTCTCGCCCGAGCACCAGAGGATTTACCAGGCGTACCGGGCAATCACCGAGCTCCAGCCGGCGCGCGACCTGCGGACGATCAGGACGCTCAACACCAGCATATCACGGAACAGGCTTATCTCGAGCGAGGAATTCGCGGAGGCCCTTGCCGCGCGCGACAGGATGCGCTCTCTTGCGCAGCTGCGCCCCCTCAACGAGGCGGAGCAGGCCGCGCTCGCGGGGCTTGAGCGCTCGGTCGCGACGCAGGCGGCGCGCGATGTAAGGACGCTTGAGGGCTTTTCGGCCCGGGTGAGCGGGGGGCAGGCCGTCGGGGCCGGGGAAATCGCGGCCGCGCGGGCGTCATACGACAGGCTCGCTCTCATGGTGGACGAGGCAGGGGCTGCGACTCCCGCCCAGCTCACTCTCATAAGGAACTACCGCAGCTCGATGGCGAGCGTCGCACACGCGCGCCTTCCAGACGACCTTCGGGCGGCGACAAGCGCAATCGACGCGCTCGCGCAGGGCGCGAACGATTCCCAGCTCCTCGCGCGGGCCGTGATACGCGGCAGGCTGCTGCGCGGGGGGCAGGACTACCTCACGCCGGGAACGCGGATAGGGGACTACACCATCAGCTTCGGCGACATCGAAGCCGAGATACGCATGCTGGGGCGCGACTATGCCGCAAGCGGCGCAGTCCAGCAGGTGATGGTCGTGACGGGCGACAAGAGCCTGCTCACCCAGCTCAACGACACGTTCGGGCGTGATGGCGGAAACGTGGCGCTCGACCTGTACCGCCAGTCCGCAGCGCAGGGCGTTTCCGTCGCGCTGCGCGAGGTGCCCGGGGCGCGGGCATTCTTCGTGCGCGCCGCGGAAAGCGGGGACGAAATCACGGTCTACATAATGGGCCGCGACCTGCGGCGCGTCACTCCTCAGGTGCTCCAGCGCGAGATAGACGCTGCGGCCGAGGCCCTCGCGGCGCGCGCAGGGGAGCTGCGCATCGGCGAGCGCACGGTCGCGGATGTGTTCGAGGCATGGACCGGCAGCAGGGACGCCCGCCTTTTCGTTCGGGGCGATTTCCGGTTCTCCGCGCCATCAGAGATGACGGCGGAATTCGCATTGAACGAGGGCTCGCTAACAGGCCTGATAAGCTCTGCCGAGGAAATACCGACATACTCCCGAGTCGCGACCGCCCTCCGCTTAAGCCGGAACGCGACTGCAGGGGCGCTCCGGATGCCCGAAGGGACGACGCCTGCCATTTCTGAGGCGGAAATCCGCATGCGGGCGCAGCAGCTCGCCGGCGGCCAGGCGTCCTTCGACGCGCTCCCTGCGGACGTGCGCGCAAGGTACATGGGCATGGCCCGCAACGAAATCACATTCCAAAATGCAGATGTGGTGGACTTCAGGTTTTCCGTGACAGACCCTGCCGCACGCAGCGCAATCGGCGCGGAAATCCCCACCGTAGGCAAGGCATACTCCGAATGGGCGCTCAACTCCTACGGCGGCACCGGACTCAACACCTTCCTCGGACACCCCCGTTCGAATGCAATCTACAACGCTAGGAACCGCGGCATCGCGAGCGTCATTTCGGAGGGCCTGCCGGACGGCATCCGCGTCCGGACCGCAGGCAACTTCGGCCCGATAATAATCGAGGGCGGGACGCCGCTGCAGCGTGCGCTCATCGTCCGCAGGATGGAGGCGGCGGTCAGGGCGGAGATGGCGGCGCTTGCCGCTCCGGGGGAGCGCCTCGGCCTCGACATCAACGCGGCACGGGTCACGCTCAGCAGGCCGACGAACATGGACGGGATAAGCGCGGCCCTGACCGCGCGCAGGCTCGGTATCGACCATACGATTCCCCTCGGGGCGCTCGATGCCGGGACTTTCCAGGTCGGGTTCGTCCGCGGCCCGCGAGGCCTCGCCTCGACGACCCACCTGGACGCGCTAAGCGAGCGCGTCTTCTCGGAAACAATCGCGGCGGCGGAAGCGGGTTCGCGCTACATCACCGTCGAGGACTTCCGGCTCATCCGCGGCATCCTGCGCAGCAACCCCTCGATTCGGAACGCGGAGGCCCTCCTCGCATTCCTCCAGCGCAACCATCCGGAAGTGATGGGGCGCTACATCGCGTTCCTGGAGGAGCAGGGCGGCGCGTTCGTGGCGAGGGCGCGCTCGGCGGTCGGGCTCCCGAGGCCGGCGCCGAGCCCGTCGGTCGTGCGGCCGCAGGCTCTTCCTGCAATCGCAACGATGAGCAGGGAGGACATAAGCGCGCTGATCGAGCCCCAGGTCCGGGCGCAGCTCCCGAACATGCCGGGCGTCCACAACGTCCGCGTCGAAGTGTACCGCTCCTCAATGCAGATGCAGGACGCGACGGGCGGTGTCATCAACACCGAGCGCACTACGATAAGCATCGAGCTGCGGGCACGGAACGGGACCACAATCGGAATGCTCGAATACGAGTTCAACCCGCTCTATTTCGGGGAAGACGTCGGCCACCTTTCGAACGTCCGCCTCGACCCAGCGATACGGGGGCAGAGGATACCTGAGCTTCTGGGAGATTCGCTCGAAGCGCTTTTCAGGGAGCGCGGCATCCGGCGCATCTACATGCTCGCGGAGGAGGACGGCATTACGTTCTGGCCTCGCCAGGGCTTCACGTGGACGAACGGCCCGGCGGACCTGCCGCTGCCTCAGCGCAGCACATACGGGGCGCTCACGTGGGAAGGCAGCAGGCCGATTCTGGATACGACGGAGGGCGGAAGGCGGGTCGAGGGGCTCTTCTCGCAATGGCTGAGGCAGGGGAACAACCGGCAGATAATGAACGAATTCCTTGCAAGGCGCGCAGGGGGGAGGACGATGGACCGCTTCCTGGGCGAAGCCGGAAACAACCTCGGATACTACCCACCCGAATTCGTGCAGTACCTGAGGAGCGCCCGAGCCGACAACATCCAGCTCCGCTTCTTCGAATGGGCGCGCAGGACAGGGTGGGAAGGGGGCAACGAGAGAGCGATAAGCGGATTCATCAGGGTGAACGGAAACCACCCCGAGCTCTACCCCGAGGCTTTCCTCAGGGAAGTGGCGGGGGCCGGGGAAGTGCCTTACACGCGGCATGCGCGCGTAACAGAGCTTCCCGCGGACCTGCGCGGCATGCCGGACGAGTTCAGGCACCTTCTCGTGGACCCCGTGCGGGGGAGGCAGCAGGTGACGCTCATACGCCCGCTCGACGAGGTGAACGGCTCGAGCGCATCCGTCTATCTGGGCGAAATCGAGGCCGAGGGGCAGAGAGTGCAGGTTGCCGTCAAGATTTACCGGAACGCGGCCGAGGCGAACGTAGCCAGCGCGGAGCGCCGGCTCACCGAGCTTTACGGGAGATACGACGCGGCCCGCCATGCGAATCCCTCCGACTGGGTGCGGGGCGGGACTTTCAGCCGGCAGGAAGTCGAGCAGATAACCGAGATACTGACAACATGGCGGGCAAGAGGCGGCGGAGCAGACATCCGGCCGGCAATCAGGCAGGTCGCGGAGCGCAGGGAGTTCGGGCGCGCACGCGCGGCTTACTCGGCGAACGAAGTCGAGAATGCCCGCATCCTGAGCGACCTCGGCATCGGCCCGCGCGTTTTCGGATTCGTCGACACCGGGATTCCGGGGACCAACCATGCGTTCGCGATGGAGCGGATAATCGGGGTGGAGGGCGAATCGATAACGATGGCCCAGCTCGATTCCATAGCGCGGGCGAGGGGAATCACGAGGACGCAGGCGACCGAAGGAGTGATGCGCGGCTTCGAGGAAGCCTACACAACCCTCCTCAGGAGCGGATACGATATCGGCGATTTCCAGTACGCGGTTCTTACAAGAAGGCAGTTCATCAACGGCAGGTGGAGGGAGCCTGGGGAAGTGGTGTTCTGGGACCCGGGCGCGCTGCGCAGGCTCCCGGCCCGGCTCAGCGACGCGGAAATAGCCCAGCGCGTCGGCGCGCAATCTAGGCTGCAGAGGTCCATCATGGAAGGCGAAATCTGGGGCAACTACCAGCGCACGCACACGGGCCGCGCCGGCTCGGCTCTCGGGAACGCGGATTTCCAGAGGGCCGTCACATCGCTCTCCGGCCAGGCGGCTTTCGACGAGCATGCCCTCGGCGCATTCATCAACCTGGGGGGCGACCCGGCCCAGAGGGTCCGGATGACGGTGGAATACATCCGGACGCTCGCTTCGACCGACCCCGCGGCGGCGCTGAGGGCGTACCGGGCCATACGGCAGGCGGAAGTGGAATCGGGAGTCCTCCTGCTCCCGCAGGCGCAGTCGTACCAGGCTACGCTAAGGGCGGCTGGCGCCCCTTAAAGGTGTTCATATGCAAATGAAAAAGAAGACGGGAAAAAACCGGGAAATCGCGCGGCTGCCGATGAGCCACCACGGGCCGGACGAGCCGGCATCGGCATTCATGTCGAAGGAGGAAATGCTCTCCCTGCTTGCGGCGCGCGGAATCATATTCTCCCAAAAACTGATAGGCCAGATGAGGATGCCGCCGAGCGTTTACCGCGGAAAGTTCGAGAAGCTGGAATTCTTCGACGTAACAAGCGTCCCCCAGCCCTTCCCCTACCACGAGAGCGACTCGCCCTCGGTGTGCCACGACCGGAAGGAGCCGGCGCCCAAATGGCTGGGGCGATGGTACATGGCAGTCGTAGGTGAAGAGGGAAAAGAGAGCATAGTGCTTTTCCACCGCGGCAAGAGGGCGTTCCTGAAAGTGCCTCTCGCGGAAGCGGAGGAAGCCATCCCGGACCTCATGCTGGCGCAGACAATAGAGCTGGAAAGCAAGGAATGAATGGCGGGACGGGGTGCAATCCGGAGGATAACCACGTGCAAGAAAGCGGGCTGGTCGGTCGCGATGCATGCGCTGCAGCATTGCGGGAAATCGCCCCCATCGGGAATAGGCTCCTCGCCCTGCTCTCCCTTCCGGATTCGATTTACCGGCATGATAGCGCTTCATTCTCAAGCGAACCAGGCCGCACGATTGCGGCCGTCGCATCCGCCATGGCGCTCGGGCAGGCGCTCCCGTCCTCCTTCCCGGATTACGGCCTGCACATAAGCCCCCTCGGCAGCAGCGTCTTCTGCACTTTCGTGGACCGCTCGAGGGGAGTAATCGCGTATTCTGCAATACGCAACATGTATGCCGGAGAGGGTTCATGGACCGCCTTCGAGGATGCGCTTGAAGGGGCGCTCGCCGAGGCTCGCTCGCTCCGTGAGCGGGGCGTGAGTTTTTCGTTCGTTGTCAGCACTGATGGCGGGACCAGGATGATCTGAAACAGCCGGTGCATAACATAAATAAACCACCGAGGCAATATCCTTTAATGTCCAAATCGGGAGACCTGCTGAGGCCCGGCAACATCGTGAAGGAGCGCCGGATTAAGGCAACAAGAACGCCCCTGACCACCAGCTCGACGAAAATATCCGGCGCGGAGCTTTTCGCCGACATTTCCGGGCTCGCATCCGGCTGGAGCCGGGACGCCGAGCGGGCGCTTTCGCCCCCGTACGAGCTTTATTTCAGCCGCAACGAGGCTTCGGGCTCCCTGCT
>JBFLVW010000054.1:0-17949 GCA_040758235.1 Microcaldota archaeon | reverse complement strand
TCAGCTCCCGCTCGACTTCGTTGTTCAGGTTCATGCGGGCGGTCCTCTGGTCTTGCGGAACCGGAGGCCCCTGGAGCACCTGCGTAAAGCGCCTCACCCTGTCGACCGCCTCTGAAACGTAGCGCTCCTGTTCCCGTGGGGTCCTGCCTTTCTGAGCTTGTGCCATGTCAACTACCTCTCCTTCTTCTTGCGCCGGGCTGTGACGCCGGTCCCTGCTGCGGCTGGGGCGCCAGCGCAACGCGCATAGGAGCCCCGGGGGGCCGGTTCACAACATCGTCCCTGAACTGGTCGAGCCGCTTCGAGCGGTCGGGGAATTGCGCCACGGACTGGACGTCGAAGCCCGGTGTGAACCCCTGTCCTCCGGACGTATAATCGCCGCCTGCGGGGCTGCGCACCGGAAGGAGGGCGAAGCAGTTATGGGCGAGAAGAAGCCTGAGCATCTCCTCCTGCGAAGGCTGCTTTGCAGGAACTTCGGCAGGGGGTATCTGGCCGGATATGTATTGCGGCGTCACCGGGTTGCCCTCAAGCGTCAAAGCGCCTGCCTGGTGCTCCCTGTCCACGACCTGCCCCCGCTGGACCGCGGCGCTGAACAGGCTCTGGATAGTCTCGCCGGGCGGAAGAGTAAGCTGGAACCGCTGGTCAGGGAGCGGACCTATCACGACCTCGTAAGTCATTGTACGGGGCGGAGCCGGGACGCGCCTCGGCACCGGAAGTCCCGGGGCCTGCTGCCTTCTCTGAGGACGGCCCTGCTGCTGGGGAGACTGTTGTTGAGGCCCCTGCTGCGGCTGGTTTTGCTGGGGCGGCTGGGCCGGATACTGGTAGTTAAGCAGGTGGTCCAGGTCGGCCAGCAGTCCCTCTATCTGCCTTCGCGCTTCCAGGGCTTCTGTCCTCTGCTGGTTCGGGAACCTCCGCACATGGTCGGCAAGGTCCGCCTGCATGCGTTGCAGGTCCGTTCTCATATTCTCGAGATCCTGCCTAGGAAGCGGCTGCATCTGGGAAAGCTGCTGGAAGGCGCCACGCATCCTGACGAGCTGGTCTCTCATCTGGTCGATGTCGACAACCGGCTGCTGTTGCTGCCTTCTCCTTGGCGAGGGTTGTGCCATAGAATCACTTAAAACAACATTCGGAGGCAAGATTTTTTAACAGGCTTACTATCTTTATATATGCTCGAAAGAAAACGCATAGAAGACATCTTGTCCGGATACCGCCGGTTCAAGATAGCGACCATATGCTCGCACTCCTCCCTCCAGATATTCAAAGGCGCGAGGGAGGAGGGGATAAAGACCATCGGCATCGTCCAGAAGGACAAACGCAAGCTCTACGAATCTTTCCCCCTCGGCCGGCCCGACGAGTTCATAGAGGTGGACAGCTACAAGGACATCCCTGCAGACCTGCTCATTTCCGAGGAGGCGATAATAATCCCCCACGGCTCGTTCGTGGAATACGTGGGGAAGGCCTTCGACGACCTGCCCGTGCCCGTCTATGGCAACAGGACCTCCATCGCCTGGGAGCGCAGCAGGGAGAAGATGTTCCAGTGGCTGAAAAAGGCCGGAATAAAGACGCCGAAGGTATACAGGCCGGAGGAGATCGACGGCCCGGTCATGGTCAAGTTCCCGGGCGCGAAAGGCGGCAAGGGCTACCTGATAGTGCGCTCCGAGGAGGAGTTCAGGGAGAAAGTGAAGGACAGGGAATACATGATACAGGAGTTCCTGATAGGCGTCAGGGCATACCCCCACTATTTCTTCTCGCCCTTCGAGGGCCACGGCTACGGCACCAAAAACGGCGGGCTCGAGCTGCTAGGCGTGGACAGGCGGGTGGAGAGCAGCGCGGACGAGATAGCGCGCGCGGTGTCGATTGGAATGGAGCCGCAGATGGCGTTCACCGTCATAGGCAACGAGCCGCTCGTTCTCAGGGAGTCGCTCCTCTCCGACTACATGGAGATAGGCCGGAAGATAAGCGAGACTTCCTTCGACCTGTTCGGCGGCCTCATCGGGCCGTTCTGCGTGGAAACGATAATCACGGAGGAGCTCGACATATACGCGTTCGAGATAAGCGCGCGCATAGTCGCAGGGACGAACGTATACCCCAACGGCTCTCCGTATTCCGTGTATTATTACAACGAGCCGATGAGCGCGGGGAAGAGGATAGCGAAGGAGCTGAAGCACGCCGCGAAGCTTAAGAGGCTGAACGAGGTAGTGTATTAGGGTCTGCACATGGAAAAAAACGGCGAAATTCCAAAACACATAGCCATAATCCCCGACGGAAATCGCCGGTGGAGCCAGAAAAAAGGCATCAGCAAGAGGGAAGGCTACGCGATAGGCATACGCAAGATAGGCGACGTCCTCAAGTGGTGCAAGTCCGCGGACGTCCGGATGCTCACAATGTGGGGCTTTTCCACAGACAACTTCAAGCGCGACCGGGAGGAAGTGGGGGAGCTCTTCGAGCTTTTCAAGGAGAACCTCAAAAAAGCGATTGAGAGCGACGACCGCAACAAGGACGAGCTGAGGGTCCGCTTCTTCGGAAGAATCGACCTTTTCCCCCGGGAAATACGCGAGATGATAAGGAGGGCCGAGGAGATGACGGCAAGGGGCGAGCGCAAATACCAGCTGAACCTCCTGCTTTCCTACGGGGGGCGCGAGGAGATTGTTGACGCGTTCAACGGCATCCTTGCGGAAGGCATCCGGAAGGTCGACGAGGAAACCATCAGCAGCCACCTTTACACGAGGGGGCTCCCGGACCCGGACCTGATAATCCGGACTTCGGGGGAGCAGAGGCTTTCCGGGCTCATGCCCTGGCAGTCGTGCTACAGCGAGTTTTATTTCTGCAAAAAGCTCTGGCCGGATTTCTCCAAACGCGACTTCGGCACGGCGCTCCGCGAGTTCGCAAGGAGAAGGCGCAGGTACGGAAAATGAATCAGTCCTGCTTTCCGCGATATCTGCGGATGATGCCGTCCACGAATTCCGCCTGCTCGATTGCGTAGAACACTTTCGAGGCGAAGAAGAGGAGGACGACCGGGGTGAGCAGGAGCGCCCTGTTCATCATGCTCCCCTCGACGACCATCAGCCCGATGAAAACGAACATCGCGAGGCCGGTCAAAAAGTGCAGCTTGCCGAGCACTGACAGGATTGGCCCGAGCGGCCCGCGCCTGGTTTTCTTCGAGATGTCCTCATCAGCCACTGCTGCAGCCATCATCTTCAGGGCCGAAGCCTGGAGCGCGCCGCTCATCGTGGCGGAACCGGCGGCGCCGCATGAGTCGCACCGCATGTCAAGGAGCAGGGCGGAGAGGTAAAGGCACAGCAATAGAGATAGGAAGATGATGCTAATGGCCACTGGCCGGTTGAAAAACGGAGTGGGCATATGCTTAGCATTATGGTCGGCGGGATTTTATAGTTTCATACTTTCCGTGGAAGGAGGAAGTTACTTTTTGGGAAGTCTGCGTCATCCGGCGGGGGAAAGGAATCGATTATAAAAACATGCCATCAATCAACAGAAATCATGCCGCAGTAGCTCAGTGGGAGAGCACACCAGATTCTTTTAGGCATTATTTCGCTAAAAGAAACTGTGAAGCTGAAGAGTCCCTCTGGGACCCACGGAAACGGTGGGGTCGCTTGTTCAAAACGCGCGACAGCGCCGATATATGGCGATGGAGCGCGGGGCACTCAGGCCTGCGGCATTTTTTGTTAACTGATTTTCCCTGCGGGGAAAATATCTTTCCTTCAGCCGAAGGCCTTTCAAATTGTGTCAGTCCGGGTTAACGGAAGGTATTAATATCTGGACTGCCATGTATTAGCAGCGAACAGCCCAGACTGATTCATATGTCAAAAAATATCTGCCCAGCACTCAGAATAGAGGACCTGGTGTGTTGCGCATGGCACAAGCCGGGCAAGGCGATAGTCGAGCTCAAAACCGGCGCGATTGTGCCGAGGGAAGTCCTCGACAGGATACCCGATTCACCCCAAAAAGAGCACATGATGTTTTCGGGGGGGATGTGCGACCCCTGCATGAATTTCGTTATTTCCTCATCCAGGTTCGCGAGGATGCAGCCCAAGGAGGAGGGCATCCTGAAGGCCGCCCCGTCCCCGGATGCCGTCGCCGGCAAGCCGGTCACATCAGCCGCTCAAGAATAGAGAGAAGCCGCGGGTATTCGGTGAAGCCTGAGCCCTCGTTTATGTGGCCCGCGCCCCGCTCCACTATGAATTCCGCCCCCAGCATTTTCGCCACCCTTTCTCCTTCCGAAAGCTCTATGAAAGGGTCGTTGTCCGAGCTTATCACGATAAACTTTTCCGCTCCCGCGCGTATCTTCTCCCAGTCGAAGTCCTTGTAGACGAAGTTCTGGAGCTCCGGGATGTGGAGGTCCTTCGCGAAGCCGGCCACGAGGATGGCGGCCTTCACGCGCTCGCCATTTTCGAATCCCTCTAGAAGGCGGAGTATCGTGGGGCAGCCGAGCGAATGGCCTGCAAGCACCCACCCATCGTCGAATTTTTTCACATGCGAGCGTGCCGTCGCGAGCCATTCCTCTATATGCGGGGTCGAGGAGTTCGGGAAATCCGGAGCGATGACATCCGCTCCCATCTCGCGCATCTTATCCGCAGTCCAGCCACTCCAGCAGCTCCTGCCGTCCCCGCCCCAGCAGTGGAAGAGGAAAAGCTTCATGGGTAGATATTGCATGATGGGGTTAAGTGCATATCGCGCTAAAAGTCATCCCTAACCATCGGCTTGATGCCGGCACAGGCTGCGTTGGTGAATCTATGCTGCATATCCAGACTTTCGGGAATGGGCTCTCGGATTTCCTCAGGCGCATGCCCGGGCGTGCCGGGAAGCCATTCAGGCATATCCAGCCCCTCGAGGGGAGGATGATACTTTGCCATGGGGAGCCATGCGATGGAAATCTCGTCAGCCCGGTAGGCATCCTGAGGGCGGCGACCGTAGACGAAGCGCAGGCGATCAGGCTGCTCGAAACCGAACCGGCGCTCGCGGTCTTTCCAAAGGAGTTCGCGGGGCCGGAAACATGCGGAAGCTCGGATGCAGCGCAGGCGCTCCTAGATAAGAGGCATGAGGCGCTCAGGCGTGCCTTCTTCAGGAGGGTAATCGATAAGGTAACGCTCGATGCGCTGTGCCGGTCCGCCCCGGATTATCTGATGGTGCATCTTGGCGAGCCTGCCGGGCTGGATTCCCCCGAAGCCATTCGATTGCGGATGCGACTGACCGAGATGCGCAGAAGGCAGTGGGATGAGGCCGGGAAGAGGCTCGCTGCAATGTCGGAGTAGCTTTACCGGTGCGCTATGCTTTTAATTCCCTTTTGGGAAAATGGGGCATGGCGGATGCGTCTTATGAGCTCAGCCCGGAGGATTTCCGGTATCTTGCCGCGAAGATGCGGAACCTGTTCTCATTCATAGGAGAACCCGGGGTGAAAAAGGACTCCGGGGGCCCATATACCATAATCAACGTGGACAGGAAGGGACCGAAAGGCGGCATGAAGGGGGCTTCGGGAAAAATACGCGAGTATTACGAGCCATTCACCCAGTCGCCGACGAAGTACTTCGTGGAGAATGCGGCCGACCCGGTCCTCAAGGCGGAGATTGAGGCGATGGGCATCCTGCCGGCAAAGCCCCGCGCCCTCCCGAAGGGCCCGAAAAAGGCCTAGAGGAGCTTCAGCTTCCCGAAAACGGAATCGAGTTCTTTCTCGTCCCAGGGCCCTGCGGCGAAGCAGGTGAAAGTCCCTGGTTCAAGCTGCGTGTGGCCCGCGTCGCGGATTATTTCGCACGGAATCCCGGCGTCCTTCCCCTTCTGGAAGAACTCGAAGAGCTCGCTCTCGCTCCCGACTTTCAGGACCACCTTTTTCTGGCCTTCATCCTCCCATTTCCGGGAGATTTCGGGGTGTGATTTCGAAACTTTTTTGTAGGCGCTGAGCGAGGCATGGCTCGATTGCGCGGCAATCTTGCCTTTCCCCATCTGCAAATCAGCCCGCATCACGATTGTCTGCTTGTACATCGAAAGCGGATGGGTAGGGAAAAATTAAAATCAGGAGGCCTTGACCGCTGCGTCCTCCTTCGCCGGGGGCGCGCGGCTCGTCCGGGCCGAAGTGATGGGGACCACGTCGGCAAGCTGAACGGGCAGGTCCTCGTGCATCGGGGGCCGGAGCGAGCGGAGAAGGCCGAGGAGCTTTTCGGCGCTCTCGGCAACCCTCGTGAAGTCCGCGCTCGCGTATTCGCGCTCGCGTATAGTGTAAACGCGGTGCATGCGCTGCTCCACGGAAACGAACGTGTCCGTCACCGAGAGCGGGATTTCGTCGTACCTGTTCTTGCCGTCTTTCCCCTTCAGCGGTTTTCCGTCTTCGCCGGTCTTCTCAACGAGAAGCACTCCCGTTATCTTAGTGCAGGTCCTCTCGACCCTCTCATAGCGCTCATCTTTGGTGCCCTCTACAACGGGCGTGATGGAGAGCGTGAGCCTGAACCCCGCGCTTGAAACCCGGTAGTCGAGGTCCGGGTTTATCGTTTTGTCGGTGGTGATGAACGCGTAGCTTGCAGCCACCCTGAGCCCGGAATCGGTGCGCACAAGCCCTATCGAGGCGCCGAAGTCCCTGGCAAGTTCGTCCCGCGCCGCGGCGAACCGGTCGAACCTCTCCGAGCCGCGCCTCTTGCTTAGGGTAGCGAGCGCAGAGTATGCCTGCCCGTCATCCAGCATTGGCTCGGCCTTCCTGAAACCTGCCTCTGCAGGCTTGTCCGGAATCCTCCGACCTGGCAGAACGCACGCGGCTTGTGTCATTATGGTCACCTATGGATATTCGCGCAGCCCATCTTTATAAACCACTGTCACGAAAAAACCCCATGGTCTCGGACATCGAGATTGTCTTCCGGCTGGTCCTTGCTGCAGTCATCGGACTGATGATAGGGTTCGCAAGGAGAAGAAAGGCGGCCGGAATAAGGACCTTTTCGCTCATTTCCCTCGGCTCGGCGATTTTTACCGTCATCTCGATAAGCGGGCCGATCGGCGATGCGATTAACTACGACCCGATGAGGGTAATAGCGCAGATTGTCGCCGGCATCGGGTTTTTGGGGCTGGGCGTGATTTGGAAGCAGGGCGTCGGCCAGCCCACCGGCCTCACGACCGCCGCGGCCATCTGGGCCACGGCCGCTGTCGGGGTGCTTATCGGCCTCGGGATGTGGGTGGAGGTCGCGACCGGCGCGCTGCTCATCCTCGTCATCCTGTATTCGAAGAAGCCGCTCGAAGGCAAGGAGTAGTCACAATTTCCAGTATTTCTTGTTCTTGACGAAGTTCTTCTGGGCCGCAATCAAATCGAGGTAGAACGCCTGCTCGTCGCGGTGGAGCCTTTTCAGCAGCCTGTCCGCCGTCTGCGGACCGATGCCGTAAGTCGAGAGGGCGATGAGGGCCCGCTTCCCGTATGCCGCTATCAGCCCGGCCGAGAAATTCATATCCTGCCGGTCTTCGCCGTCCTTTCCGAGCAGCGCGAGGGAAAACTGCGAGCACTTGTGGCAGGCGATTTTTTCCGGCGCGCCGGCGAGGTGGAGGAACCTTTCGGCCCCGCAGTTCATGCATCTCAGGCGGAGCGTCTTCGACAGCGCGCTTTCCTTGAACGCGGCTACCATCCGCTCGCGCGGCTCGAATGCGCCGACGGCCTCCGCCCCCGACACCCGTTCCAGCCCTATTTTCGCGAAGTAGCTGGGGGTTTTCCGTGAATCGACGATAAACGCCAGTCTTCCGGCCCGTATCGATTCCAGGACCTCCTGCGTTTTCGGGACGTCGAAATACCTGAAGAATATCGAGCGCATCGCCTCCTCGTACACCACCGAGTGCCTGAGCATACGGATGAACCTCGTGCTCACGTTCGCCTCCTCGGCGAGAAGCCCGAACATCCTTCCCACATGCGTGAACTTGAAGCGCAAAAGCGGGGAGTCCTCGAGCGCCTCGCTGAGTGCAGAGCGCACGTCCCGCAGCTCCCTGAAGCAGCGGGCGATATCCTCAGCCTTGAGGGGGAAGGGAAGCTTGAGCATCACCCTGTAGGGGTCTGCGACAGATATCACGGTTTCCCCGATGAGCATCGACAGCTTTTTTGAAAAAATCCTCGCGATGGCTTCGTTCACCCGCGTCCCGCAGCAGCAGTGCAGGACCACCGTGTCGTCAATCACTTCGAGGACGACAGTCCGGTCGTCGGGAATGGGATGGACGTCCTTCTTCATCTTCCGCATCAGCCCGACTTCCTGCGCCACTTCGAACGCGACGGGTATGTCCTCTCCGGTCCAGGAGGGGACCATCATGTCCGTTGCCGCGCTCGGGCCGGCGAGAACCTCCTTGTCCGTGATGTCGATGACCTGCCAGGGCATTCCGTGGGAGAGGAAACCCGAGCCCGTATCGAGGCCGACTACGAAGTCCTCGTCCAGGCTGGAGATGATGCGGTTCGACGTCACGTCGCGCAAAAGGAACCTTTTCGTTTTTGGTATCGTGCTCAGGTAGGACGAGTAGTACGCTCGGGCGCGGGGCTTCGCGCGGACCATGACTGTTTCCCCGGATTCGTCGTAGTAGAGTATGCCCTCGCTGTAGAGCTGGAGGGCAACCATCCTCAGCTTGTCGTAGGTTATGCCGTAGGCGTACGAGCCGGAAAGGACACCATGCAGCTTCCTGAGGTCGCTCCGGCCGAGGTCGAGGACGAGGCCCGCGAGCTGGTGGGCGATGACGTCGAGCGCGCCCCGCTCGGCCTTCTTCCCCTCTATCCAGCCGTTTTTGGCCAGTATGGTTATTACTTCGCCCTCCAGCATGTCGTCGAAATCCGACGAAAGCACGATGCCGCGTGGCGTCTTGCCCAGGCTGTGGCCCGAGCGGCCGACGCGCTGGATGAGCCGGAACACCTGGTGCGGGGAGCCGTACTGCATCACGAGCGAAACGTCGCCTATGTCTATTCCAAGCTCCAGTGAAGAAGTGCACAGGATGGAGTTGAGCTTCCCCGACTTGAATTCGTCCTCGGTCGCGAGCCGCACTTCCTTCGCGAGCGAGCCGTGATGGACGCCTATCGGCGCGCCGATTTTTTTGAGGGATGCCCCCAGCTCCTCCGCCGTGCTCCTGGTGTTCACGAATATGAGGGAGCGGTACCCGGCCGCGAGCGCCTTCATCCTCTCGAGCCGCTTTTCCTGCGGAAGCGATTCCACCGTAACTTCGATGGGCCGGTTCTTGCCGCTCTCGCATACGGCATGCTCCCTCTCTCCGAAGAGTAGCTTCGCGGCCTCGCCCTCGTCCGCGACAGTGGCGGTCAGCCCTATTCTCTGGAACTTCGCGATTATCGCGAGGCGCTCGAGACCCATCGAGAGCTGCGCGCCCCGCTTGTTGTCGAGAATGTCGTGTATCTCGTCCACGATGACGAAGCGGACCGACGAAAGGTGCTTTCGCATCACCCGGCCGAGAAGCAGGGCCTGGAGGGACTCCACTGTCGTGAGCAGGATTTTGGGGGGGTTCTTCCTGTGCTTCGCGCGCTCCGCGAGCGTCGTGTCCCCGGTGCGTATGTCGTGCGAAATCCGGAGGCGGTCGCACCACCAGCTAAAGCGCTCCTTAAGGTCGCGGGAGAGGGCGCGGAGCGGGGTTATGTAGAGCGCGATTATGCCTTCCCCCGAGCCTGCCGCCTCCATTTCCTTTATCTTCTCCAGGACCGGAAGGAGGGCGCTTTCCGTCTTTCCCGAGCCCGTGGGCGCGAGGATGAGGACGTTCTCGCCGGCCATCACCCTCGGCATGGCAAGCTTCTGTATGGAAGTCAGGTCCCCGAACCTCTCCCGGACGAGCTCTACTACCGTGGGCATCGAAACAATATTTGATGAAAAGGATTAAGCGTCCTTCATGCTGTGGCTGGCGCCTCAGGCAATCAGACCGTGAAGTCGATTATGCACACGCCGCGCTCCGGCTCCTCGGGGCGCTTCTGGTCCCTGCGGCGCTCGGGAGGCATCTCCTCAATCTCGACCCTTGGCTGAGGCCGGTCGTCCACCTCCGGCGTCCTCCTCTTCCACTGCTCTATCTGCCAGGCCGGCGGCACCCACGAAGGCACCTTGTTGTCGGCGCTTTTACGGTCGCCGCCCTTCGGGAGTTGTCCAAAGTGCATCTTCATGTATTTATTATGCTTATCACTCTTTTTAAACCTTTGTCACAGAAAACGGAAAATTTCCCAGCCCAGGGAATTTGGAGGGCGGAATTTACCATGCAAATGCTCATTTTTTGTGTTGATTGTAAGGGCTTAATTCCTGAAAATGGGAAAATTACACATAAGATGCAGGTTTTTGAATTGAATCTCAGATTCTAGTGTGATTCATATGGATGACGCTGAACTGGAGAATTTCAGGCAGGCCGGAAAGCTCGCGGCGAGGATACGCGAGGACAGCAAGCGGCTCATCATGGTAGGGGAATCGCTTCTTGACATAGCCGAGACCATAGAGAAGATGATTGCCGAGGAGGGGGCGAAGCCCGCTTTCCCCGTGAACATCTCGGTCAATGAGATAGCCGCGCACTATACCCCGGAGTTCGAATGCGCCGCGGTCCTCGGCGAGAAGGACCTCGTCAAGGTGGACCTGGGGATGGAGATCGGCGGGGCGCTCTCGGATACGGCTTATACGATTGATTTGAGCGGCGAGAATGCCAAGCTGGTCACGGCATCGGAGGAAGCCCTCGCCAAGGCCATCGGGGCGATAAGGCCCGGAGCATCGGTCGGCGAAATAGGCGGCCTCATCGAGGACACCATCAAGGGGTATGGGTTCAGGCCGATTTCAAACCTCTCGGGGCACATGATAAAGTCGAACGAGCTCCATGCGGGGGTGGAGATACCGAACGTCCGGACGAGCGACCCTTACAGGTTCCAGGAGGGCGACATATTCGCCGTCGAGCCGTTCGCCACCCCGGGCCAGGGGTTCGTCGAGGACCTGGAGCAGGTCGAGATTTTCTCGATTTACGCCCCTTCCAAGGTCAGGATGCGGCAGTCCCGGAAGATTGTGGAGTACGTCGTCCAGAACTACGGGATGCTCCCTTTCGCGGAGAGGTGGGTCCGGAAGGGATTCCAGTCCAAGCTCCTCGTCAGCGCAGCATTGAAGGAGCTCCTGCAGAACCATTTTATCAGGGGATATCCCGTCCTGCGCGAGGTATCGCGGGGGCTCGTGTCGCAGACCGAGCACACCATTCTCGTCACGAACGACGGGTGCGAGGTCCTCACGCGCTAGCATTTTTGGGAGAGGGCATCCGGGAAGCGCGATGAGAAGGCGACATACACTTCCTCGACAATCCTGACGAGGTGGTGAGCGGATTCCGCCCCGACCGCGAAATCCGCCATGAGCCTCTTGTAACGCTCCATGTCGGATGAAGAGAGGCCTGATTTGTCCTTCACTTCCAGAAAAAGCTTTCTGAGCCCATTGTGCGCCCGAAGGAGAAGGAGGACGTTCAGCGCCTCGCGATCGTCGAATATCGTGAGGCCGGAGACCGTCGGGTGGTTGCCGCGAATGACGAAGCTCTCGATTGTGCCGTCGGATATGAGCGCGATGCCGGAAAGATTCGCGCCGTCTGCCGAATGGATGACGGAGAGGTAGCAGTCTTTGCCCAGCTCGCGGAGCATCGTCGCTGCAAGCACGCTCAGCTCCTCCATTATCGCTATCCTGACCGTCGCGCCGCCTTCCGCTGAGGAGTGGCCGAGAAGGACGTCCGGTCGCATGGGTTCGGAAGCGCTGTGGATATGGCCGCGGGCGAGTTCGAAGGGCGCGCCCTTCACACCCGAATCGAGGCCGAGCGAAAGCATGAGAAGCGGGTCTGCCTGGCGGAAGCCGAATGTGACGCTATCGAGAAGGTTTTCCACGTCCCTGCTCTTGCGGTAAGGTGTTTCCGGGCCTTCGATTATTTTTGAAGAGAGTTCCCTTCCCAGCTCCTCTAGCGGCTCCTTCACCCGGAGCCTTAGGAGCGGACCTCCTTTCCCGCGAACGGGGGGATGGAACTGGAGCGTATGGGGCATGTCTTTTTTATGTTGGGGGAAAGTATAAATACGTGTGTCAGGAAATTCGGGGGCGGCAGGGATAAAAAGCGCGCGAGAGGATTAAATCCAAGGGCCCGTGTGGCAACCTGGATAACCGGCGGGGCTTCGGATGCGCTCTCCTAATTGCAGGAGCGACCCCGAGATAGGGGTTCAAATCCCCTCGGGCCCGTGAAGACAGGAGATGTGCAGTAGGGTACGGGGCGAAGTGGACGGCCCGCCGTCCACAACGCCTCGGGCCCGTTTTTGGTCAAATGCCCTCGCGCTTCGCTCGGGGACTTTTCCGCCAAGCCCGTCATTAACCAGTCTCGAGCCCCGGCTCCTTTTCCGCATCAGTCAGCATTTTTCCGAGGACGGTCTGGACGTGGCCGACGAAATTCGAGGCGTTCACTTCCGCGATGCTCTGCTGCCTGACGACGCCCGGGCCCATCGTTATAATCCCGCCTGCGGGGTGCGGCGTCTCCTGAACCGGGTCTATCGCGAGCAGCGCCCCGACGAGGTCCTCGTAAAGGTAGTTGAACGCTCTGTTCACATAGTGCGAGCCGGTCCATCTCTTCACCGACTGGAACATCGAGCGCGCGATGCGCGTGAGCTGGTTGTCCAGCTCATCCTCCGTGAGCTCCCTTCCGCTTTCATGCTGGCGGTACATTTCGGCCGTGAGGTGCTTCACCCTCGCTTCGGCGAGCGCGGCATGGAGGCCGCCCAGCATGGCGGTGTCGCTTACGATGTCCACCGCGCCCATCGGCGGGTGGGTTAGCGTGATGTTGAACGTGAGCAGCGGGACGTCCTTCGTCAGGTCCACGACGGCTATGAGAGGGTACAGTTCCGCCTTGTCGCCCTCGCCCCGCGTCACTGCGTGCGCGAAATATGCGGGTATTTCCCTGCTTCTGAGCGCCGCGACGGCTAGGACGTAAGGCTCGAGGATGTGGGCGAGCCTCGCATCCAGGCCCCCGGAGATGTCGTCCCTCGCAAGCCGCGTCCCCTGCGCGAGGATGTTGCCGGCGGTGGAAAGCTCGTCCGGCGTCATGTGCTCCTCTTCCAGCACGAACCGGTAGCCTGGGTCGGCGAGCCTCGGGAACCGTGCTTCCATCTCAACGGAAAGGAACGGCCTCAGCTCGCACACATGGAGTATGGCCGAGCCGATGTCCCCGTCCTTCGCTCCTTTGAATATGATGTCCGCAAGCTTTGCAAGCTCCCCGTTCCTGTCCGCATAGGGCCCTTCCCCGAGCGGGAGGGAGTGGCGTTTCAGCTCGCCCATCGCGGATGAAAGCTGCTCGTACACGCCGTCCTGCTCTTTCTTGCCGTCCTTGACAAGAGAGAGATGGCCGCGGACGTTCGCCGGCCGTTTTCCGAGCATCCTGATGAATTCGAGCGAATGCCCCTCTTCGTGGTTTCCAGGGACGAGCGGGGGGAGGTATTCGCCAAGATATATCCTCTGGACGGTGCCGTTTAGGATGACATGCTTTTCCCTTTCGAAGGCCTTCCTCTCTTCCGCGTCCCGCGCGTATGCGTCGGAGCCCATCGCCGGGGGCATTTTCGCGCGCCCGGCGTAAACGGAATGCGCCTGCTCGGGGGCGGGCTTGAGGGCCTGAGGGGGCGGCTCCGGAGGCCTCGGGGGCTCCCTGCCCCCGCCCGCGGCGCCTTTCCTGCCCATGAATAGTTTTCGGAAGTCGCTCATTTTTGGGAACACCTGATGCCGGATTTACTATAATATAAGTGTTACAAAAGGTATAAAAATGCATAATAGTCGTTCATGCTGTCCTCTCGGAGGCCAAACGACATCTGCCGATAGTGGATTCGATAATTTTAAAATGTCTATCAATGACACAACTTGGACTTACACTCCGAGCAGTGAGAATAGTGATTGTATGGATTTTGTCTGCAAGATAGCGGGCCAGGCCGGGGCGGGAGTGATGACCACCGGCAGGCTGATGGTCAAGTGCTTCACGAGAGGCGGATACAACGCCATAGGGTACCCGGAATACCCATCCCTCATCCGGGGCGGGCACAACACGGTCCAGGTGCGCGTGAGCGAGAAGCCCGTGAACGCCCCGCTCCAGAACCCCGACATCGTAATCGCGCTCAACAAGGACGGGATTTTCTACCACATGGGGAGCATGGTTCCGGGCGGAATAATAATATATGACCAGCTCATCGACGCCTCCAAGTTCAAGGTGAGGGAGGACGTGAAGATGTATCCCCTGCCGCTTGCGAAGCTCACGCAGGAAGCGGGCGGGACCGAGCAGATGAAGAACACGGCCGCCCTCGGCGCTGCCCTCGCCGCGATTGAATACCCGTTCGAGGTCCTCGAGGGGATAATGAAGGACGAGTTCAGGCGCAAGGGCGAGGAAGTGATAAAGAAGAACGTGGGAGCGGCGAAGGCAGGATACGATTTCGTGAAGGGGAACGGCATCCGGTGCAAGAAGCTGCTGAAGCCTGTTTCCGACAAGAGGAGCATCATCATAACGGGCAACGAGGCGATAACGCTCGGCGCCATCCGCGGCGGCCTGAAGTTCTACGCCGCCTACCCGATGACGCCGGCTTCCAGCATCCTGCATTACATGATAGAGAATGAAAAAACGTTCAACCTCGTCGCGAAGCAGACCGAGGACGAGATTGCCGCCATAAACTACGCAATCGGCGCCTCATTTGCGGGCGCGCGCAGCATGGTCGGGACTTCCGGTGGCGGATTCGCGCTGATGGCCGAGGCGCTCGGCATGGCCGCGATTTCCGAGACGCCGATAGTTATCGCGCTCGCCCAGAGGATAGGTCCCAGCACCGGGATGCCCACATGGACCGAGCAGGGCGATTTGAGGTTCGCCCTCCACGCGTCGCAGGGCGATTTCCCGAGGATAATACTGGCACCCGGCGACGTGCAGGAGTGCTTCTTCCTCGCGGCGAAGGCGCTGAACCTCGCCGAGAAATACCAGATTCCGGTCATATTGATGTCCGACAAGAACCTCTCCGAGAGCGTGTTCTCGACCGGGCGGTTCGACCAGTCGAAGGTGAAAATAGAGAGGGGGAAGATTGCGAAAAGCCTCCCCCCGCTCCCGTCCATGACGCGCTGGAAGAGGTATGCGCTCACGCCGGACGGCGTGTCGGAGAGGGTGCTTCCCGGCACCGAGAACGGCATCCATGTGTCCACTTCATACGAGCATGACGAGACCGGATTCAGCTCGGAAAGCTTCGTGATGAGGACGAAGCAGGTGCAGAAGAGGGCCTCCAAGGTCAAGGCCATCCTGAAGGAGATGGACGCCCCGAAAACGTACGGGCCTGCCGACGCGGAGGTCACGCTCGTAGGGTGGGGCTCGACGAAGCTCCCCGCGCTCGATGCGCTCCCGATGCTGGAGGCTAAGGGGATACGGGCGAATTTCGTGCACTTCACGCATATCTTCCCGCTCGATGCCGACACCCTCAGGAGCGCGCTGGGAAAGGCGAAGAAGACGGTTCTTCTCGAAAACAACTCCACGGCGCAGTTTGCCGGCCTGCTGGCCGAATGCGCGGGCGTGCGGCTTGATTTCCACATCCTGAAATACGACGGAAGGCCGTTCTTCCCGGAGCAGATAGCCGGGGAGCTTGAGAAGCTGAAGAGCGCAGGCTGGAAGGGGGAGAGGGAAACCGTGGTCGTGGAGAAGGAGGACCTGGAGTATTACCACCCCCAGAGGCACGGTCTATGAAAGGGAAGGTGGAAGGGAACCTTGGTTCCCTTCAGGTGATGATATGGCGATAATGGACTTCAACGTCAAGGAAAGGAGCCAGTGGTGCATCGGCTGCGGCGATTTCGCGATTGTCGGCGGCCTCAAGCAGGCGCTTGCCGAGCTGAACATACCCCATCACCAGGTGGTGATTTCCTCCGGGATAGGATGCAGCGGCAAGACGCCCCATTATTTGAACGTCTACGGCTTCGAGGGCCTGCACGGCAGGGCGCTTCCTGTCGCATCCGGCATAAAGCTCGCGAACCACAAGCTGACCGTAATAGCGATGGGCGGGGACGGGGACGGCTACGGAATCGGCGCCGGCCACTTCGTGCATGTCATGAGGCGCAACTACGACATGACATATATCGTGCACAACAACCAGATTTACGGCCTCACGACCGGCCAGGCGTCGCCGACGACTCAACTGGGCATGAAGACTAAGACCACTCCCGGCGGCGTGATTGAGATGCCCTTCAACCCGATGGCGAGCGCAATAATCGGCGGCGCGACTTTCGTAGCGAGGACATTTGCGGGCGACCTGCTCCACATGAAGGCCATGATGAAGGAGGCGATTGCCCATAAGGGATTCGCCCTCGTGGACGTGCTCCAGCCATGCGTGACGTTCAACAAGCTGAACACGTACGACTTCTTCACGAAAAGGTGCTACAAGCTCCAGGAAGCGGGGCATGACGAGAAGGACAAGGCGAAGGCCCTTGAGCGGGCGATGGAGGACTTCCGCTCGAAATACGAGAAGATACCGGTCGGCATATTCTACAAAGAGGACAGACCGACTTACGAGGGGAGCCTGCCGCAGCTCAGGGACAAGGCGCTTTCAGAGCACTCCCTCGATGGCATTGACATCTCGCCGGCGTATGCCGACCTGGAATGACAATCAGGCAGGCTTCGGCGGGGGCTCCTCCCCTTCCCATATGCTCCAGTCGTAAATCGCATTCACAGGTATCCCTCCCCTGACCATGAACGTCTTGCCGTATTCGCATCGCACACCCATGCATTCGGGGTCCGCGAAGATGGTCCTGCTCTCCGCCAGCTTCCGGACATCTATGTGGAAGCGGACCTCGACCTCTCCCTCCCCATAGACGAAACCCCCCATGTCCCCCGCATCTTCCTCATATTTTTTCAGATAGGTGAACGACTTTTCAGGGTCGCCGATGCCCGGATTGATGACAATGCCGGCTTCAAGCAACTTAAGGAACCTGATGAACGATGAGCGGTCCGGGCGGAGGTTCCCGTCGAACTTGAATGCCGCGCGGTCGTGGTTAAGGAAGCGGTCTTGCAAGCGGAGCGGAGTGAGGCGCACCAGATACATCGACTCCGCGTCCATGTAGTCTTCCATGCTTGGCGCACCCATCTGCCCGGGGCGCCTGCATGCGATGGATTCTTCGATTTCAGCCTTCCACCGGCGCATCTGCTCCAGGACCTTCGTCCGGTATCGGGGCGGCACGGCGTCTGTAATCTTCCGCTCATAGATTATCCCGAGGCGGAGCGCATCCTCCCGCCTCCTCTCGATAAAACCGTAGGAGAACATTATTTCTGCATCTCCTTCGTCGAATGTCGCCCAGGGGAAATGCCGGAGGCAGGGGTATGTGAATTCGACCATGTCGATTTTTTGGGGCATTATCGGCTTCGGCTCCACGGTGCTTCTGTGTTTGAGGACATCGAGAAGCCTCCGTTTCGCCTCTTTGTGGAATATTGTTTCCCTCTGCCGCTGACGCATATAGTTATATTTAGTGGAAATTAATATAAAACTATTTACGCGCGAAGGCGTCTGCAGAGGATAGCACGCGGGCAGCGATAAATGCGCTCCAGCTGCATTCGTCCGTCATAGGCATTCCTCCGTCTCATGCCGGCCTGGAATGATTTTTGAATTGTTACGCCGTTTTTAACAGCGTGAAGAAGGGGGTTTCGCAAAAGGATTACGTTCCGGCACTGATACTTATAATCGCGGAACTTGCGCTCCTCGTCCCTTCGTCCCAGTACTTTTTGCAGGACGACCTGATGGCATGGGACAGCGTCGGCCACAGGGCCGAGGCGCAATACATCATTGACAACGGCTTTCTCCCCTTCGGCTGGAACAATCTCCACTTTTTCGGATACCCGCTCGGGGCGTACCCGCCCCTTTTCCATCTTCTTTCAGCAATAGGCGGGGGGGCGCTCGGCCTGGACATCGCGATAAAGTCCATCGTCGTCCTATCCGTTTTGGCCACCCCGCTTTCCGCGTGGCTGCTGCTG
>JBFLVW010000053.1:0-6646 GCA_040758235.1 Microcaldota archaeon | reverse complement strand
CCCCCCCCCCCCCCCCCCCCCCCCCCCCCCCCCGCGACACCCCCGCCCCCCCCACCCCCACCCCGCGCCCCGAGGCGTCTTTCATCGGATGCGACGTATCGGATGAGGATGCAGTCCGGAGGCTCATGGAAGGGGCCGTGAAAAGCTACGGGAGCGTGGACGTTCTCGTGAACAACGCGGGCGTCTATGAGGAGGCCCCGATAGAGTCGATGGATTCCGCGTTCTGGCGGAGGGTGCTTTCAGTGGACCTCGACGGCGTATTCTACTGCACCAAGCCCGCTGTCCCCCGGATGAGGAAAAAGAAATGGGGGAGGATAGTCAACGTCAGCTCAGTTGCCGGGATTCGCGGCTCGGACTCCTCGTCAGCCTACTGCGCCGCAAAGTTCGGGGTGCTGGGCTTCACGAAATCCGCCGCAGCCGAGCTTGCAGGGAGCGGCATAACGGTCAATGCCGTCTGCCCCGGAATAATCGAAACAAGGATGACCGAGGGATTCCTTAAGGACGAGCGGGCGCGGGAAGCCATGCTCGCCCCGGTTCCGCTGAAGCGCGTCGGGAAGCCGGAGGATATCGCCGCCGCCGTCCTCTACCTCGCCAGCGAGGAGGCCTCATACGTCACCGGGGCCGAGCTTGTCGTGGACGGGGGATGGACCAGCCACCTGTGAGTTCTGGGGCGACACTAATGCTGCATTCGGTCAAGGGGCAAATATCCGGTTTTTTGCAGGACGGCTTCAACCGTTTTCTTGCGGCAGCCCTCCTGCTGCTGGGGGCAATCCTCCTTCTCGTTCCTTCCGCCCCGGCGCAGGCCCCTGACAACGCCACGCTCATAATCCATTTCTTCTACTCGCCCTCCTGCCCGCACTGCGCGGCGCAGGAGCCGATAAACAGCCAGCTCGAAGAGGAGTTCCCGGAAATCGCGATTGCCCGCCATAACGTGGACATTCCGGACGAATACCGCCTCCTCCTCATCATGGCGCAGGAGTTCGGAATCGGGCCGGAATCCCTCGGCACCCCGACCACGATAATCGGTGACAGGATTTTTGTCGGATACCGGGATGAGGGAACGACCGGGAGCGAGCTTCGCGCGGCCATCGAGCGCTGCCTCGAAGAGGGATGCGGCGGGGAAAAAGTTACCGCGGAGAACAGTCCGCTCGGCAGCGTCGACCTTCCGCTCTTCGGTCCCGCCGACCTCTCAAGCCTTTCCCTTCCGCTTCTTGCGGCGGTCCTCGGGCTGCTAGACGGCTTCAATCCCTGCGCGATGTGGGTCCTGGTCTACCTCATCGGCCTGCTGATGAACCTCAACGACAAGCGCCGCCTCGCCCTGATAACCGGAACATTCGTCCTGGCATCAGGCATACTTTACTTCCTTTTCATGACCGCCTGGCTCAACGCCTTCCTGTTTTTGGGGTATGTCCGCATCGTTACAATCGCCGTGGGGCTCGTCGCTCTTGGCGGCGGCGTACTCTCGCTCAGGGAATACCTGGAAACGCGCGGCCAGATGGTATGCAAGATAACCGGCCTCGAGGAAAGGCGGAGGATGAGCGCCGAGATAAAAAGCCTCATATCCGCGCCCCTCACATGGGCCACGTTCCTCGGCATCGTGGCGGTCGCATTCACCGTGAATTCAATCGAGTTCGTCTGCTCCTCCGCGATTCCGGCGGTCTTCACCCAGGTCCTCGCGCTGAAAGGGCTGAGCTTCCTCGAATACTACGGCTACATCACCCTCTACGACCTGTTCTTCATGCTTGATGACATCCTGATTTTCGGCTCAGCTCTCCTCGTCGTGAACAGCGCAGGCGAGAAATACGCGAAATACTGCAGGATTGTCGGGGGGGCGATAATGCTGTTTTTGGGAATCATGCTGCTCTTCGCGCCGCAGTACCTGAGCTGATGCGAGGGAATAAATAGCAGGGCGCCGGTAAAAAAACGTGAGGGTGGTATCCTATAACCTGCCTGCCGGCATCAATGCTGCCCTGAAGTCAGCCTTCGGTGATTTCACCCCGCGCCGGCAGAAGCTCGGACCTGCTACGGCAGACGCGGAAGCGGAGATAGCAGTCATCACGATAACCTCCGGGGCATCCGCCGCGGCGCTCTCGAAAATGCCAAGGCTCAGGGCAATCGTGACTGCAAGCGCCGGGACCGACCACATCGACTCGGCGGAGTGCTCGAGGCGCGGCATAGCGGTAAGGAACTGCCCATCCTACTCGTCCAATGCGGTCGCGGAACTCGCCATCGCGCTCGCGTTCGCGGGACTGCGCGACATGGGGCGGATGCTGGGATTCGGGAAGGCGCTCGCATACCCCCCGACCTGCTTCCATCACATCGGCTCGGAACTTTCGGGGAAAAAGTGCTCGGTCCTCGGCACCGGGGCAATCGGAACGCTCATCGCGAAAAAGCTGCTTGCGCTCGGATGCGCAGTATCGGCCTTCTCAAGAAGCGAGAGCCCCGAGCTGGTTTCCATGGGCGTCCGCTATCTGCCGCTGGATGAGGCGCTGCGGGGCGCGGACATTGTCTTCATCGCGCTCCCATCCACTCCGCAGACGCGACACATTCTCGATGAGCGGGCACTTTCCCATCTTCGGGACGGCGCGGGCCTGGTCAACATCGCCCGCGGGGAGCTCGTGGACAGCGCCGCGCTCCTGAAGCGCATCGGACGCCTCTCTTTCGTCGCCACGGACGTGGTCGAGGGCGAAGCTGCGCTCTGGGTCGGCAGGCCGATGAAGGTCCGGGCCGTCGAAGAACTGGTCGGGAAGGGCAATTTCCATCTTGTGCCCCATATCGGGGCGAGCACGAGTGAGGCGCAGGCCCGGCTGGCCGCGGAAACTGTCGCGGCTGTGCGCTCTTTCGCCGATTGACGGGTTTTTCTGTAGCAAGTTTTTTATTTTTTGCAGAAGCTTTGCAACTCATGAAGACGCTATCTGTCATTTTGCTTCTCGGACTTGTGATTCTGGCCGGGTGCGCGCAGCAACAGCCCCCGGTGGAGCCTCCCCAGCAGCCGCCGGTCCAGCCGCCCGCGCAGGAAGCCTCGATACGGCTGCTTCCGCCGCCGGCATCGGTGGGAGCAGGCGAATCATTCCAGCTAAGCTGGGAAGTCTCGGGGCCGCAAAAGACGATAACGCACACTGCAGTCCATTACGGGAGCGAGTCGAAACCTGGGAAGTTCGGGACTGGCGTCGGGCCTGATGCTGCGGGCTATCCGGGCCTCAGCGAAGAGTTCGCCTCAGGAAGCTTCAGCGTTCCGGGCAATTTCACCGCGAACATCAACGCGCCTTCCGTCCCGGGCAGGCTGTATTTCAGGGCCCATGCCATCATCGACGGAAAACACTACTGGACCGACGAGATGTCGGTTGAAGTGACCGGCGGAGCGGAGCCGGCGGAGCCTTCGATATCCGTAGTCGCAGCTCCCTCCACTGCCGCATCTGGCAAGAACTTCAATGTCACATGGAATGTCAGCGGGCCCGCGGGCACGATTATGCACACCGCAGTCCATTACGACACCGTCTCCCATCCGGGAGATTTCGGGACGGACGTAGGCCCCGCGCAGTCGGGCTACCCGTCCCTCACGCCTGAATTCGCTTCTGTGGAGTCCGCAATCCCGGACGACTTCACGGCTTCCATCGCCGCCCCGTCTGCCCCCGGGAAAATCTACTACAGGGCGCATGCGATAGTCGGCGGGAAGCACTACTGGACGGAGGAGCGCACGGTCGAGGTGACCGCTCCTGCGGCAGAGACGAAGGAATTCACCGTCGAGGCCGACGACAATGCCTTCTATCCCCCCTCGCCCATCCAGGTGAACGAAGGCGACATGGTGAAAATAACGTTCGTCGTCCGCTCGTCCAACGTGTACTTCGGGGGGCTGGACTTCCGGAGCCCGAAGTTCAAGACGGCCGCGCTGAAGCCCGGCGAAAGCGGCTCTGTGGAGTTCGTCGCTGACGAAAGCTTCACAATTACCTCCTACTGGCCCGCAAGCGGCGTCAGGAAATCCGACCTTTCGGTCGAAGTCTCATAAATAAAAAAGTTTTCACATATATGGGAAGCATGCTTTCACGCATTTCCGAGAACTACCTCAGGGTCATCTTTGAAATAGTCGAGAAGAAAGGCTACGCCAGGCCGAAGGATATAGCGAAGACGCTTTGCGTGTCCTCGGCGAGCGTCACCGAAATGATACAGAAGCTGGGCCGCACCGGCCTCATAAACTACGAGAAGCGCGGCGCGATAACGCTGACCGATGAGGGGAAGCGCCGGGCGTCCGCAATCAAGATGCGTTATCAGGTTTTCCTCAGGCTTTTCGAGATGGCAGGGGTTTCATCCCAAACAGCTTACATGGACGCATGCTATATAGAGCACCACCTGAGCGAGGAAACGGTTTCGATGCTCGTCCAGTTTGTGGACAGGCTGGAGAGGAGCCAGTTCTGCAAGAGATTCTAATTTTAGGTTTTTTAAGAAAACCTAAAAGATTTAGGTTGGAACATTAATACGCCTAATTCTCAAAGCTTTTCACATGCTCGCGGAGTTCATAGTGATGTTCAGGGAGAGCCTCGAAGCGGCTTTCGTCGTGGGCATCGTCCTCGCATACCTCCACAAGACCGGAAACGAGGAACAGGAAAAGCACGTATGGCTTGGCGTCGCATCCGGCATCGTCCTCTCGCTCGCGCTTGCCTTCGCTTTCCAGCACGTGAAGGGGGGCTTCGAGGAGAACGAGGAGCTTTTCGAAGGGGCCATGCTCATCGCCACGAGCGCCCTCGTGAGCTGGCTCATCCTTTGGATAGTAAAACAGAAGGAGGTCGTCAAAAACCTCCGCAAGGACGTACAGGTGGCGCTTGATTCCAGGCAGGCCATGGGCATTTTTCTCCTTTCTGCGAGCGCGGTTCTCAGGGAATCCGTCGAGGCCGTGCTGTTCATGTACGGCATCTACATCAACACTGGTGCCCTCTCGCTCCTCGGCGGCCTTCTCGGAATGGCGGCGGCCGTCCTGCTCGGCATCCTGATGTTCGAATATGCCGTGCGGTTCAACATCGGGGTATTCTTCAAGGCGACTACCCTGGTGCTCGTCCTCCTCGCGGCGGGCCTGTTCTCGCAGGGAATCCATGAGCTCCAGGAGGCAGGAGCGCTCCCGGTCTGGGTGGAGCACGTTTACGATATCAACCCCGCCCCGAATCCCGACGGTACTTTCCCCCCGCTGCACGAGAAGGGCGCGGTAGGCTCCATCCTGAAGGGGCTTGTCGGCTATGACGGCGACCCCAGCGGCCTGCAGGTTTTGGGGTATTTCTCCTACCTGCTCGCGATTTACGGCATTTACAGGCTTTCGTGAAGGTGAGTCAATGGCGCACAAACTCCCACTGGACGCCCGGATGCAATCCGGCTGCACTTCCTGCAAGTCGGCCTGCAGCGTTAACCAGCTCCTGCGCAACTTCCCCCCTTCCACGCAGAAAAAGCTCGATGCGCTCGTCGTTTCGATAAACGAATTCAACTCGGCTTGCGGGACTCGCGGGACTATTGACGAGCGGATGGTCGCCGGGTTCAGGAAGATAATGGCCGCCGTCGGCTCGATGCTGGATACGGACGGCCCATCCATGCCTGAACTCGAGAACGCGCTGATGGCGCTGATGGAGCGGGAAGGCGGCCCCCAGTTCAAGTACCTACTTTCGCAGGTGGTCGGATGAGCGGGCTTTCGCTGAGGGCGGCCTTGCAGCAGCGCGCCGGGCTTATGGAAAATCCTGCAGGCGGGGCCGGGCGCCTCGGCAGTCTGAACATGTCCGCGCTCGATACTCTCAGCGGGACGCGGATACCTGCCGAGAAGCTCAAAGTCACCCCCTGCGACGGCAACTGCGGAAGCTGCGGGAGGTGCCAGGATGCCAAGAAAGGGCGGATGGAAATCCAGTTCCTCCCGCAGGTCGACCTCGGCGCCCTCGAATCGCTCATGCAAGGGGAAGCGGCGGGGCGAAACCCGGCAGCGCCGGAAGGCGCCGGCAGAATATCCGACAGGCTTATCGAGCTGGATTTGCGCCGCACGCGCCTCAGGGAGGACCAGGGCTCCGTGAAGGCCGTCCTCAATCCCATGGAGGCGGAAGAATCCTGGCGGGGGCAGCCCGTCATGAAGTCAGTTGAGGCGGTACAATCCCGGTCCATGCGGGAATCTCCGCGGACGCAGGAAGCGCACTATATCGCCCGAAGCCGTCCGCTGCGGGACGCCCCGCCCGCCGCAGTACAAATCCCGCAGTTCAGCCTGGAAACGAAAACCCAGCCCGAAATCCGGGATTTGCAGGGAGAAACGGCAGGCAATCTTCCGGCGGAAAACGGCAAGAGGACGCCGGCAGGCCGGGCGAGTAACGCAAGCGCGAAGCCGGGGCCGTCTGAACAAGGTGCGACTCCAGTTTCTGCGCCCGATGAACCCCCCCAGAGAAGCTACGCGTGCGAAGGCACGCTCGCCACCATCTCGACTATGGCCCTGAAAGCCAGGGGCGAGTCCGGGGACCGGGTCCCTCTCCCGCCGGTGCAGGGGACGGCGCCGCGACTTCACGCCGGCATTCAGCCCTCACGCTCCAGCCATGCCCCTTCGGCAAGACATGATGCACGCCCCGTCCGGCCGCCCTCTGTTGCCCCCGCCCCGGCCCACACGCCAACAACGACCCCTCCAGCCCCGTCCGTA
>JBFLVW010000052.1:0-2013 GCA_040758235.1 Microcaldota archaeon | reverse complement strand
AGGCTATTTCCAGAGCCTCGAGAAGGAGGTCGACCTCGCAAAATGCCGCGAGGCCGGCATCGGCGTCGTCCGCAGGAGGACCGGCGGTGGGGCGGTTTACCATGATACGGACGGGGAAATAACCTACAGCATTATCGCGAAGGAGACCCTGTTCCCCAAAGACATAATCGCCTCCTACCGCGTGATATGCGGGTGGATAGTGGATTCCCTCGCGATACTCGGCATCCGCTCGGAATTCAGGCCGATAAACGACATCATCGTTGGCGGGAAGAAGATATCCGGGAACGCGCAGACGCGGCGCGGCGGAATCCTGACCCAACACGGAACAATCCTCCATTCGGTGGACGTGGACAGGATGTTTTCGGTCCTGAGGGTCTCGGACGAGAAGATAAAGGACAAGATGATAGCGACTGTGAAGGACCGCGTTACTTCTGTCCGGCAGCAGCATGAGGTGAGCCGGGACTCTCTCTACCGGGCGCTCCTCAAGGGCTTCACCGAAGGGAAAGACGTGGAGTTCGGCTCCCTTGCTACAGCGGAGATATCGCGGGCGAAAACGCTCGCCTCGGAGCGGTATTCGTCGCAAGTGTGGAACGCGATGAAGTGAGTGATTTTAAATTCACCCGCCCGATTGCATGCATGAGAATCCCGATAATCGTTCTTGCCTTATTGCTGGTGTCCCATCTCTCGTTCGCCGAATCCGACGACGAGCGGGCCCAGCGCGTCCTCAGGAACGCGGCTTCCATCCTCGGCTGGCCTGAGGCGGTGACCACGGACGAGGACGACAACGTCGGAACGGGGAAAACATACACCATATCGGAAAACGGCCTCGGGAGCGACGAGGACCTCCATGGCTCCGTGATAGTGTTCGCGACGGACCAGGAGCCCGGCTTCTGGCTGGGCTTCCTCGACGAGCAGTTCGACATGGACCGCTCGAGCTACCAAGGCAGGGACGCGGTCATCAGCAGGTACGGAAAGAACTGCAACCCCACGGGAGTGGTGAAGGTCATCAACGACATGGTCGAGGGCTGGTTCGAGTCCATCTTCGGGCCGTCGGAGGATTCCGGGTGCGTGACGGAGCACGGCGCAATCATCTGGTCGTGCGGAAAGTTCATGTTCGGCGCGAACGACGCGCGCTCCGAGGAAGGGGGCGAAGAAGACAACATCGCCGCGGCCATCTACGCGGCCGCGCAGGAGGAGGGGATGTGCGAATACGGCGACACGCTCGTCCTGATGGCGGACACGCCGGACTCCGCGGGCTCCATGAGCCTCACCGAAGCGATGAAGCTCGGCCAGCGCGTCAACGAGTATTACGGGGCGGTGTCCTACGGCCAGCACCCGCCGTTCAAGATGAGCTTCCTTGACGCGGACGGTTCCAGGGGAACGGACGACTGGTACCACGTCGGCACCCCGATGTCCTCATTCGCGACGGACGCTAACAAGTTCGCCTCCTTCGAGTCCGAAGCGGTCAAGGAGGCATTCGACGGCTCCACGCTCGCGCAGGACCTCTATTTCGAGAGGGTGATGCTCATCTATCCCGGAGAAAGCCAGCAGCTCGACCCGAACGCGGCATTCTACGACGCGTGCGACTGGAAGGGGGATGCCGATTACATCGAAGTAGACACCTCGACGGGAAAAAAGAGAATATACTCCAAGAACTTCATCTTCATGAGCGAGAACCGAGACCTCGGGACGTGGGCGCATGAGTTCGGGCATTCCATCAACTCGCGGCACACAATGCCCGCGCCGAATGATTTCGGGAGGATAAGCGACAGGTACAATTACGGCCCCGCATTCGGCGGCTTCGGGCAGTTCGGGGAAATCTCCAGCTTCGGCCTCATGGGCTACGGGGCATGGTGGGGTGTCAACGGTGACAGCCCCGTCCACATGAGCGGCTTCACCAAGAACTCCGCGAACTGGCTCGGCTACTCCCAGGCATCCATAAACGAGAGCTACTCGCTCACCCCCATTGAGAGGATGAGCCGCGGAAGCTCCGTCCTCACGCTCGACGACCCC
>JBFLVW010000051.1:0-4063 GCA_040758235.1 Microcaldota archaeon | reverse complement strand
GTGAACTCTGCCTTGTCGTCCTTGCAGAACCATTCCTTTACTATCCCGTATTCCACACAGGAGTCGGAGTATTCCGTGCCGTTGTATTTCACTGTTCCCTTCACGAAGAGGTCGGTTTCGGACGGGCCGGCGCAGCCTGGCTCAGTCATGTTCTGGGGCGGAGGAATCGGCGCGCACCTCCCTTCCTTGCACTCCTTCCCATCCCCGCACTGGATGGTCGCCATGTCGATGGCGTTGTCAAGGCAGGTGTATTCGACGAGCTGGTTTCCGTCAAGGCAGTAATCGTCCTTGGTCTCGTTGCCCCTGGCCACCGAGCCTGCAACCGCCGCGTCGATGCCTGAGTCGGTCTCCGTGCAGTTTTCCACAACTACACAGGCACCCTCATAGAGTATGGATACTCCGGCGACCTCGGCATCGCAGTCGGTCGGGTATGTCGTCCCGTCCGAGCCGCAGACGGGGCCGTCGCACTCCTCAACCGGGGGCGTGACGTTCGTCGCATTGGTTGCGTTTTCAGGCGGCGCCTGCTGGGCGCAGCCCGCAAGCAGCAATAAGCCTACCAGCATCAAGCCGAACATGCCTCTCATGGGCGGAATCTCGCACAAAACCTATTATAATGGGAATGGCAGTAAACACACGCCGCAACAGCAAAAACCATTTAAAGGCTTTCCAACAACTCATAACCATAAAATCTAACTATAATATGAGGGGTGGGATTTTGGAACACAAGAGAACAGACGTTTTGACGGCAAAGAACGACGGTAAGAGGACGCTTAAGTCAAGGCTCGCGGCCGCGGCGGTCGCCGGGACGCTGATGATGGCCCCGGGATGCGTGCCTGATGTCACAATCAACAACATCCCCTACGACCCGAACGCGACGGACGGCGGAGCGTGCGTGATTCGCACCGACTGCGAAGCGGTCGAGGGATACCTCAGGGAAGCGGGTAACAGCGCCGGCTCGGACAGCTTGGCGCTCGGCAACGGCACCCTCAGGTTCGTCCAGCTCGTCGAATCCGGAAGCTCCAGGCTCGCGAGGGTCGAGGTCTCCGGATGCGAAGCCGAGGCTGCAACCGCCGACGTCGCCCCCGGGGCGAGCTCGGTCCTCACTGCGAACGGCGAATCCTTCGAGGTCACGGTGCAGAGCATGGACTACGACGCATCAGGCCTCAGGGTCAGGGTGCGTGCGGTGCCCGTGGATTCCGCATGCTCCATGGATGCCGGGCTTGACAGCTCCTCCGACGGCGGCGCCGGGGGCTCGGACGGGAGCGGCGGCGAAGGCGGCTCAGGCTGAAGCCGTTTCCTTATTTTCCTTTATTTCTCCGTTTCTCGTAATTTCGTCAAAACCGGTCCTAAGCCTTTTCTCATTGTAGGCCCATTCCATGAGCTTCTTGAGGTTGGAGATGTCGGCGGAATTGTAGCGGACAAGCTTGTCCAGGGCGTCTTTGTCGTTCCTTTTGACATACGCCTGCCACAGCTTCACAGCATCGTAGCCCGTCATCCCCTTCAGGTCGTCCTCCCGCTCGTAGCCGAACTTCTCCTCGATTTTCTTGAGCCCGCCGCGCACGCCGATTGACTGGAGGACGAAGCGGAGGTCGATGTGGAGCGGAGGAAGCCACGTCCCCTTCATCTTTTTCCTGATGAACGGAAGGTCGAACATCGAGCCGTTGAAAGTCACGACCGCGTCGAACCTTTTAAGGAAGGGGGCGAACTCGTCCAGGTTCTGCCCGTGGACGAACGAGTGCGCTTTTTCACCGTCGAAAACGCCGATGACCGTGACGTAGTCGGTTTCGGGCGCGAGGCCGGTCGTTTCTATGTCGAGATAGGCGATTTTGGGGAAGTGCGGGAATGCCCGCCACGATTCGCCGGAAGGCAGGGCGGATGAGAAAAAGGAGGAATCGGAGAGGCGCAGGGCGTATCGGGAGCTTGCGACCCTCGCGCAGAGGCTTTTGTGGTATGGAGAGGCCCCGAAGCGGTCGAGGAACTCCTCCCAGCTCGTGACGCCGCACTCCCAGAGCCTCCGCTCCCTCCGCGGCCCGTAGTCGGGGAGGTGGATGAACGTCCCATCGAGCATGGCATACTAGAGCCACCCAAGGTATAAAATAACGTCCTTTTGGATAGTGGTCATGAATCATCGCACGATAGAAGACGGAGCGGTTCCTTATCATTACTCGCTATGGTTCGAGCCTGATTTGAACACGTTCAGGTTCCGCGGGAAGGCTGTGGTCAAGCTGCGCTTCAGCAGGGCCAAAAGCTCGCTGAGGCTGAACGCCAAGGAGCTGGTGCTAAAAAGCGCGCGGGCGAAGGCCGGCGGAGCCGAGCAGGAAGTGTCTTTCAGGCTGGAGGGGGACAGCGAGGTCGTCTTCGATTTCAAGGAGCCGCTTCAGGGGGACGTGGAGCTGACAGTGGAGTACGAGGGGGCGCACAACGACCGGCTGTACGGATTCTATCGCGCGCGCGTCTCGCAAAAAGAATACATGCTCAGCTCGCAATTCGAGACCGCTAACGCGAGGGCCGCATTCCCCTGCCTGGATGAGCCGCTCTTCAAGGCCACCTTTGATGTCACTCTCCTTGTGGACGAAGGCCTCGAGGCGGTATCGAACATGCCCGTGAAGAGGAAGGCGGCGGAGGGGGGGAAGGTCGAGTGGGCCTTCGAGACGACGCCCAGGATGTCCACCTACCTGCTCTATCTGGGCGTTGGCAGGTTCGACCGCCTTGAGCGGGAGAGCGGAAGGCTGAAGCTGTCGGTGCTCGCTACGAGAGGGAAGAAGGAGTATACGCACCTCGCGCTGGATTATGGCGAGCGGCTATTCACCGACCTGCAGTCGTATTTCAGGGTGGAATACCCCCTGCCAAAGCTCGACATGCTCGCCATACCCGACTTTGCGGCCGGGGCGATGGAGAACTGGGGCGCCATCACGTTCCGGGAGACGGCGCTCCTTGGCAGCGAGCAGAAATCCACCGTCATCGGGAAGCAGAGGATAGCCGAGGTCATCGGGCATGAGCTTGCGCACATGTGGTTCGGAGACCTCGTCACCATGGAATGGTGGGACGACATGTGGCTCAACGAGAGCTTCGCCACCTACATGGAGTACAAGGCCGTGGACCGCCAGTTCCCCGAATGGAAGGCGATGCTCAAATACTACCTTGATTCCGTGGGCCTGGCCTTTTCCGCGGACGGAGTGAGGAACTCGCACCCCATCAGCGTGAAAGTGGAGACAGTCGGGGAGGTGGAGGAGCTGTTCGACGCCATAGGGTACAACAAGGGCGGAAGCGTCCTCATGATGCTGGAGGATTTCGTCGGCAGTGACGTGTTCAGGGACGGGCTGACGAGTTATATCAGGAAGCATTCCTATGGCAACGCCACGAAGGACGACCTCTGGGCCTCCATAGAGCAGGAGTGCGAAGCGAAGGGCAGGGGCCTTCCTGTGGTCAAAGTGATGGATGACTGGCTTACCAGGGAGGGATACCCGGTCGTATCCGTCAGGGAGGCGGGGGAGGGCGCATTCGAGCTCTCCCAGGAGCGTTTCACAATCTCGGGCAACATGGAGGGGACATGGAAGATACCGGTCAGCTATCTTTCCGATAGAGGCGAGGGCAGGATGCTGATGGAAGGGAAGACGGCGAGGGTCGAGGCTAACTGGCTGAAGCTCAATTACAGGCAGGCAGGATTCTACAGGGTGGCATATGAGCGGAAGAACCTGCAGGTTTTGGGGAGGATGGTCAGGGAGGGGAAGCTCGGCGACCTGGATGCCTGGGGAATCGAGAACGACCTGTTCGCCTTCGTGCGCTCCGGAGGAATGGAGCTCCGGGAATATCTCGATTTCGTCCGGGAGTACTGCATGGACTGCGGCTATCCGGCTAACGTGAACCTCTCGGGGCACCTCACCTGGCTGAATTCGTTGGCATTCCGGGCGCCATTCGCAAAGAAAGCGGCGGAGCTGAGCGCAGAGTATCACGGGAAGCTACTCGAGAAGCTGGGGTGGGAGGTGCGGCCGGGCGAGAGCAGCGGCGAAACGAGGCTGCGCAACCTCGCAATAACCGAGCTGGGCCTGCTTGGCGACCGGGC
>JBFLVW010000050.1:0-13865 GCA_040758235.1 Microcaldota archaeon | reverse complement strand
CAAGGCCCACTACCCGCTGAACATGATAGACAGGCCCTTCGCCACGCTCGCGGCGAAGCCGGCCGCGGCCGCGGAGGCGGGAATCGAGGGGAAGGAGCTCGAGAAGTACGAGCTCCGCGGCCCCGACGGGCTCGTGAAGGGGACCGTGAGAATCGTGCATTCCGAATCGGAGCGGCGGCCGTGCTACGAGATAAGGCTCCCCAGGGTCACGCCGTTCACGAGGGCGTACCTCGACAACGTCAAGGCAGAGGTCTCCGCGGACATGCCGCTTGCAGGAACCGAGAAGGGCGGGGACGAATCGTCCGCAGTTTATGCCGCCCGCCGCGCCCGCGTCTCGGAGAGGATTGGGGCCGAGCTCGGCCCGCCCCCCGCAACGCTTGCCCAGCTTGCCGACATAGTCCTGAACGAAATGTACGGCCTCGGGGAAATCGAGGCCCTGATAGGGGACGCGGCGCTCGAGGAGATAATCATCAACTCCGCGAGCCTGCCCGTTTCGGTCTACCACAAGAGGCACGGGTGGATGAAGACCACCCTCCGCATGAGCGGCGAGGACGCGACCAAGAACTACGCCGAGCAGATAGCGAGGAAGGTGGGCCGGCAGATAAGCACCCTGAACCCGATTCTCGACGCCCATCTCAGCAGGGGCGACCGGGCGAACGCGACGCTGTATCCAGTATCGACGCACGGCAACACCATAACCCTGAGGCTTTTCGCGAGGAACCCGTGGACCATCGTCAGCTTCCTCAAGAAGGAAAACGGCGCGATGTCTCCGGAGATGGCCGCGATGCTCTGGCAGGCCATGCAGTACGAGATGAACGTGCTGATAGCCGGAGGGACCGCGAGCGGCAAGACCAGCGCCCTGAACAGCCTCCTCTCGCTCATACAGCCCCACCAGAGGATTGTGACGATAGAGGACACGAGGGAGCTGCTGCTTCCGAAATACCAGTGGAACTGGGTCCCGCTCGTCACGAGGCAGCCCAACCCCGAGGGCGCGGGCGAGATAACGATGCTGGACCTCGTCGTGAACGCCCTCAGGATGAGGCCCGACCGCATCGTGATGGGCGAGATAAGGAGGAGGCGGGAGGCCGAGGTCCTTTTCGAAGCGATGCACACCGGCCACAGCGTCTATTCGACGATGCACGCGGACACGGGAAGCCAGGTCATAAAGAGGCTGCTCGAACCCCCGATAGAGGTGCCCGCATCCGAAGTCGAGGACGTCCAGCTCCTTTTGGTGCAGTATCGGGACCGGCGGAAGAACATCAGGAGGACGCTGGAGCTTTCGGAGGTCGTCCCGGATGCAGGAGGGCCCTCGCTCAGCCGCATCTTCAGCTGGAAGCCCCGCTCGGACAGCTTCGAGCGCGTGAAGGCACCGAACAGGTACATAGAGCAGATGAACCTGCACACCGGCCTCACAGAAAATGAGATAATGGAGGACCAGAAGTCGAAGATGGCCGTCCTCAAATGGATGCTGAAGGCGGGCCTAGAGGGCATCGAGGATGTGGGCAGGGTCATGAAGGCTTATTACGCCGACGAAGGCGGGGTCGCCGCGGCCGCCGCGAAGGGCGTCGCGCCGGGGAAGGTGCTCTGAATGGGATACGAGAAGGTTCCGGTCCTGCTTTTTTCGAGGAGGACTGCCGTGTCCCTTGGCAGGAGGCTGTCCGGACTCGGAAATTTCCTCTTCAAGGCGTTCCCCAGGGCGGGCGAGAATGCGGGCAGGGCCGGACTCGGAATCGAGCCCGGGGCGTATCTCGCCTCGTCAGCCGTCTCGTCGCTCGCATACGGACTGCTGTTCACGGCGGTCGGCCTTGCCGCGATTTCGCAGAAGGACGGGCTCGATGCAGCATACGGCCCGGCGGCGGGAATCGGCCTTTCCATGTGGGCCGTCTTCTTCATGCTGCATGTTATCTATCCGGGAATAATTGTGAAGAAAATCGCCGCGAAGGAGAGCAAGGACCTGCTTTTCGCCCTGCGGGAGATAATGATGTCGGTCGAAAGCGGCGTGCCCCTTTTCGACGCGATGAAGAACGTGGGCGACGCCGGATATGGCTACGTTTCGCGGGACTTTGCGGCCGCGATGAGGGAGGTCGAGGGAGGGATGCCGGAGACCGAGTCGCTCAAGCGGCTTGCGCTCCGGACGGAGAGCGAATACATGAAGAGGGCGCTCTGGCAGATTGTGAGCGCCCTCGAATCGGGGGCGCGGATGGAGAGCACGCTTGGGGGCATCGTCGAATCGCTCGAGGGCTTCATACTGCGCGACATCAAGAACTATTCCACCAACCTCAACTTCCTGATGCTCCTTTATCTCCTCGGGGCGGCTGTCGTGCCGTCCTTGGGAATCACGTTCCTCATACTGCTCTCCGCTTTCGGGGGCCTGGGCGTCACGCTCGAGACCGTCGTTCTCCTCATCGGGGCTTCGGTGGGCATACAGCTCGTGATGATAGGATACATGAGCGCGACGAGGCCGGAGGTATTCGGTGGTTAGCATGAACGAGCGGCCATTCCGCAGGATAGGGGCGGCGCTTCCCGGCCCCGTGCTCGCGCATTTCGCGAGGAAGCTCAGGCATGCAGGCATACGGGAGGACGTCCGCGTCTGGCTCGGCGTGAGGACGCTTCTCGCCTTCTGCGCGGGCTCCGTCCTCATGCTCCTTTATCTCATAATCTACAATCCTATCGCGACTCCGGAGAGCGCCCTTATCGTTTGCGGCCTGGTTAGCGGGGGGTTCGCGGCGTCCGGCGCGCTGACCTACCTGGGGCTGTATTTCAGGATAACGGACAGGACCAGCGCGGTCGAGAGGATTCTCCCGGACCTCCTGATGCTGACAGTCTCGAACCTGCGGGCCGGAATGAGTCCCTTCTCCGCGTTCGTCAGCGCCTCGAGGCCGGAGTTCGGCGCCCTCCACCGGGAAGTGATGGTCAGCGCGGCCCGGGCGAGCGGCACTTCGTCCCTCGTGGACGCGCTCAGGGAAATCGGGGAGAACTTCGACTCCCCCGTCCTCGGCAGGATAATTACCCTGTTCGCGAAGGGCATCCGCTCTGGGGGGACCCTGACGAAGCTGCTCCATTCGAGCGCCGAGGAGGTCAGGAACATACAGGACCTCCGGGCCGAGCTTGCGAGCGCGACGAGGACGTATGTCATCTTTCTGGGGTTCATCATAGTCCTGGTGATGCCCTTCCTCCTTTCGGTCTCGCTCCAGTTCCTGACGGTCTTCCTCAGGCTGCAGGCCGAGACCGGGTCCGAAGAGGCCGTCCCGATAGGGGACATCCCCTCTTTTGCCGGCGCGGTCCTCATCACGGCGCAGGAGATGGAGGCCGTGTCCCTCGCGACGCTCGTCATCACGAGCATGCTCGCCTCGTGCCTGCTGGGGATAGTAGTCCGGGGCAGGGCCCTGTACGGCCTGAAGTACTTCCCCTGGTTCGCGATAGCCTCGGCCCTGTCCTTCTTCATGGCCCGCGCTGTCGTGGGGTCGTTCCTCTCAGCGTTTGGATGAGAGGCGGAACGTGTAGAAGCGGGTAGATAAAGTTTTAAATCTACCATGTTTGTAGCTTTCAAAAAATAAAGTGTGGTGGTTATTTGATAAGGAAAGGCCAGGTATCAACCGAATACCTCGTCATATTGGCGGTGGTATTGGTCGTGGCCCTCGTCGTGGTTTACCTCGTCGGGGGATTCTCGGGGCTGGGCGCAAGCTCCCTTGAGACGCAGAGCAAGAACTACTGGGGTTCGGCATCTCCATTCGCCATCAAGAACTTTAGGTACGCGGGAACGGCGCTCGACCTCGAGCTGTCCAACAACGACCTCGAGCGGCTGACGATTACAGACATCTCGGTCGACGGGGCTTCGGTATTCTCGACCAGCACCGCTTTCACGAGCGGCGAGAGCAAGCTGCTCAATGCGTCCGTCGCGGCCGCATGCGGCAGCGCGGGCACGCCATACACCCTCAACAACGTGGTAATCACGTACACGAAGGGAAGCGTGACCGGGCTCAAGGAGGTCGGGGCGAAGCCGCTTGTCGGCAGGTGCTCGTAATTTAATCCCTTTTTTCCATCTTTTTTCCATGAATCCCAATGTGCTCATTTTCGTGACTTCGTCCTGCCCCTTCTGCACTTCGGCAAAGGAATACCTGTCTGTTAAGGGCGTCTCTTTCGCCGAGGCCGACGTGGAGAAGGACGCGAGAGCCGCAAGGGAGCTTTCGCGGATAAACCCGAAAAGCACTGTCCCCACGATGGTGATAAACGGGAGGCTGGTCATCGGCTTCGACAGGGGCCTGATAGACAATGCACTCGCGAGGCCGCCGCCCCCGCGCAGGGACGTCGCCCTCCAGAACCTTATTTTCGACCCCTTCGAGAGATAAAATCAGTAGATGACTATCACTGGCTCGTAGTATTTCCGGACATTGCCGCCGTAGATTCTCGTGTCGAGCATCCTGCTCAGCTCTGCGACGGCCTCCTCCTTCGAGCGGTGGAGCCACCCCAGCTTCATGTTCAGCCTGATGATGCGGCCCGGTATCAGGTGGCGGGTCGATTTCGGCGGCAGCGGCGTGTGCGCCTGCGCCGTCTTCACAATCTCCTCCTTGGTGTATGCGCGCCTGTAAAAGACGGACTTCCCGGAGGCGAGCGCCTTCTGCATCTCCTCCCCTGGGATGTACCCGACCGTCCCCTTCTCGAGCAGCGAGAACACGTAGTTCTGCTCCTCCACCATCTCCATCAGCTTGTAGCTTCCCGGATTGATGAGGTGGCACTCCTTGTCCTTGCTGACAAGCATGAACGGCGCCTTGAGGGAATTCACGGCCTCCATGCCGGCTTCGAAATCGACCTTCTCGTGCTTCAGGGAGTCGAGCCTGAAGACCTGCTCGGGGTTGAGCGCGACCGTGGGATACCATGTCCCGACCTTTATCTCATCGTTCATGTAGTCGACGACCTGGCAGGTCGAGTGCGGGCATTCGATAATCTCGAGGACCTTCAGGCGGTGGTTGCCGTCCAGCACCACGCCGGTCTTGGAATCGACTATGAGCGGGTCGACGAGCTGGCCGATGTTCAGCATCGCCTCCTTGAGCCTCTTGAGGTTGAAGGAGATGACCTGCTCATGGGAGAGCAGCGACTTGACTTCCCGTATCTCGAGGTTCTTTATCAATTCGTCTGCCAGTTCTGACATACCATGCTCGTTCTGGGAGTCTTGGTTTAAAACCTATCGATGCCCCATCTGGCGATTGACGAAAGGGGGCGCGACGCCCGGCCTGCGGGCCTCGTATTAAAAAATGTTATCGTTAATATAATATTATGGTTAAACATGGGCTAGCCTTCGGCATATTCAAGTGCAGCGACCCCCGGCCGCCGAAACAGGTGCTTGCGAGGCTGAGGGAGGCCCTGCAGAACATTAAGGACGCTTCCGAAGAAACGAAGGTGCCGCAGGACATCAATTTCACCGTCCTCCAGCTTGGCGGCGCCGTCCAGCGGCTGTGGCTTGCGGCCGAAACCGAGCTGGTCGCGAAGGCCGAGGCTCTGGAGAAGGAGGGCGCGAACTTCATAATACGGGCTGGCCTGCCGGGGGCGACGAATCAGCAGGCGGCCGACGAGCTGGGCTTCGCCTTCAACTGCCTCTATGGGGGGACGGAGCTTTTCGATGCTGAGAACGAGAAGCGGTCAAAGCTTGTGGCGGAGATATTTTACAAGGACGATGGGGGGAAGTACGTTTCCAAGATGGAGATTGACGGGGGGTGGCACCAATGAGCGTCATCAACAGGAGCATAATCGACAGAATCCTCAACAGGAGCGCGGAGGAAATCGCGAGGAAAAACGCGATGCGGGAATTCAAAAAACGGATGCCGAAAAGCGGGAGCCTGCACGAACTCGAGGAGAGCGCGCTGGTGGGGTACTACAACGCGCGCTTCGGCACTTTCGAGGAATCGCTCGACAGGTGGGAGGCGGGCCATGCGAGCGCGCTTCGCGCGAACCCCCAGCTGCGCAGGATAGACGTCATCGCTGACGCGATATTCCAGTCGGGCATGTTCAGAGTCCTCGGTGCCGGGCCTGTGTTTTCGCGCAGGACAATATACGAGGGCAACATCGCCGTGATAGGCCTGAACGACAGGGCCGGGCTGATAGCCGGCCGGTTGACGCTCGACATAGGGGGCGACGTCAGGTTTTCCAAGCTGGTTTTCACTGCGCTGGGAGGGGATGCATTCGTCGTCCAGGCATCGCTGCTGGATGGAGGCATGGCGATAGAGCCCGCATCAAAGTCAATGTCGGGCGGCCTGCCCAAGTCAATCCACGACCGCGCAGCCGAGGGGAGCGAAGTTTTCCAGACGCTTTCCGAGACGCTGGTCGCGATAGACAGGATTCTGCGGGGCGAGGCGCCATATCCCGCTGCGCCGGAAAGAAGGAGCTGATTTTTCGTGCCGGGCGCGAAAGCTCAGGGCCAGTGAATGCGGGCCCGATAGGGCGACCGGGCGAACGTCGAAACGTTCGCTGGTCTATTGGAGCTTCGCTCCAATCGGAGCGCAACTGTCAGTTTTGGCTCCACCTTTTCCTAAAAGGTGGAATGCGACCGCCGGGAATTTTTTGTCAGATGCCCTCGGCAGGGAAGTCCGCTTCCCTGCGCACCGGGTTCGATTCGTCGAACCCGATTGCGCTTCGCTCGGGGGAGGGGGTCAGAAACGTAGAGAGAAATGGGGGGAGGGCGCTCCCTCCCCGCGTTTCTTCTTTGCGACCGCCGGGAATTGAACCCGGTCCGCGAGATAGTTGCGCGCCATAACGCCCCGTTTTGGGGCGCCTTTTAAAAGGCGCATGGCAATCTCGAATCATACCGATAGACTACGGTCGCGATTTGCATTTGCAAATTGCGATAAGCGAACGGACCGCCGTTCGCTGTGTCGCGATTTTGGGCAGATGATTTGCCCTCCGGGCAAATGATGCTTCGCCAAATCGGAAAGCAATTAGCCAGCTCTTTGATATATGAAAAGCAATAAAAGGATAGCCTGCGCCCCCTTCATCCCACAATACTTACAAATAACCATCAACAAAAACATTTTTAAACTGTTTACGGGTAATTATTACGCGTATGGCCAGCCACAGAAAGGGATACTCACTGGAAGGGCTTTTCGGAATAGCCCCTATAACCGACGCGCGAATCCTGTCATCGAGGCTCGTCCAGCAGCCGCTTGTTGCCTCTCACGCCCCCGGATTTTCCGGGGAAAGCGTTTCTTCGGCGATTACCGTTCCGACGATGAGGCCCCCTTCGGAGAAGGGCGGGCCGGAACAAAAGCGCACGAGACCGCCCCCGCCGCCATCCGCCGCGATGAGGAGACCGTCCCAACCGCCTCCGGGAGAAACGCCCATGCAGCCCGCTCAGCCGGAAAAGAGGCCGCTTCCGGCGGGCCTCGCGACCGGCTCGGCACTGACTTCGCTCGATGAGCTACTGCGGATGGCGCAGGAGAATCCCGTTCCGGAGCCTGGCCCTGCACCGCCCGGGCCGAAACCCGCGCCCGAGCAGAAGCCGCCCGACCATTCCGTCCTTCTTTCGCTCAACGCAATCAGGGACATCGAAAAGCAGAGGGTCGCCGGTGAAAAGGCCGGGGCCATCGGGAAGGAGCTGACCGAGCTCGACGCCGCGATTTCTACGGCGCGTTCCGCCCTTGACGAAGTCGAGGCGAAAGCTGGGGGAAGGCCCCTGCCCGGCGGGCAGGACGCCGAAGCGATGAGAGGAGCGATAACGAAGATAGAGACGAAGGCTACCGAAGCGAAGGAGAGGCTCACGGGCATAAACGCCGTGCTTGCGCTGCTTCCTGAGGCGACTGCCGGAATCGACATGGACACCGTCGGTTCCGAGCTTGACGAAATAGGAGGGATTGTCGCGAAACTTTCTTCCGCGACAGGCCGCGCCCTCAAGGCGATTACGGCGCTCGGCGCAAAAGTCGAGCAGGAAAACGCCGAGCGCGAGCTGGCCGAAGCTGCGGCAGGGGAAGAAGAGGAACGCGCGAGTGCGCAACAGAAGGCGCTCGATGCCGAAACGGACGCGCTCATCGAAAAGGCAGCGCCCCCAAAGGAGGACAGCATCGACATTCCCATCGAAGTGGAGGAGCCGCAGGGGATACCGGTTTCAGAGGATTACGTTTCGCACAGGCTGAGCGACGAGGAGCTATTGAACGCCTCCGCGGCGTTCCCGGACCGGATTGTCCGGTGGATACTGCCCGCCCCGGAGAAAGACACCAAAGACCCGATGGGGAGGCAGGTGCTCGAGATGTTCGAGAACGCGGAGCGCGTCGTCCTGAACGGAAGGGAATATTTGGTCTCGGACGGCTCAGGAGTTTTCGCCGGGGCAAGGCGGGCCGCGCGGACGGGCAATATCCTTCACGTGTGGCCCGAGGCGATAACCGATTACGAGTTCCTTGGGAGGATAGGGGCGCGCGACCTGGACAGGGAAGCGGGCTGGCCCCCGAAATTCGATTACATCAACCTGAGCGGGCCGGAGCTCGCGGCGGCGTCCCAGCTCATGCCTGAAGGCAAGCCGAGGTGGCTGCACCCGGTTCCGGACATGGACACCCGCTCCGAATGGGACAGGAGCATACTTGAGGATTTTCCGCTGACTCCGAGGATATCAATCGGAGACAGGCAGTATTACGTCCTTGACGTCAGGACGGTCGGGGACTGGAGGAACATCACGCTCAGGCTCCCAAAATGCAGGATTGCGCACCGCTCGGGCGACGCGCTGACCGTCTTGGACATGGGAAAGAACGGCGAGGCTTTATTCTTCAACGAGAATTACCACCACTCGGAGTATTACGGCGAGCCCTCGCCGCCTCCGGGGCCGGTCGGTGTTTTCGTCCGCCCCCATCACGGCGAGGCCATGCATGTCGACCTTGTATACTCCGACAGGAAGGACAAGTGGCTCTCCCCTCTGCCCGAGAGGGTGGACGAGATGGACATTGGCCGGCTCCAGTTCCTGATTGGCGTGTGCAATGACAGGATAGGCAGGGGCTGGGAAACCAGGAAGGAAGGGGAGCGCCCCGACGGCATTTCCCCGCTCCTCTCGCTCGGAGGCAGGTGGTATGTCGCCCTGCCTCTCGCTTGGCAGGGGGCGCGGAGGAGCGCATACGACGAGGAAGTGGGCGCGGTCCGCATCTATCCTGAGAACGAGTCGTTCGGTGACAACCTGGCCAAGCTGAGGGAGCAGCTGGCCGCGAAGCGCAGGGACCGGGACGGCCTGCTGATAAGGCTGCCATCCGACCCCGGCCACCGCGTCGGCCTGATGCGCATGTTCCCGGTCGGGGAGCTGAGATACCTTTATTTCGTGCAGGGAGTGTCGCCGGAATTCCTCGCGAGCAGGCAGCACGTGATAATCAACGACGATGACGGCAACACCCACACGGCCCTCGTTTACGACAGGCCGCAGGAGGGCGCGATACCTGTCATAAGAGCGGGGGATGATGTGAGGCCCCCGACGCAGGAGGAGCTTGGGGCGAAACGATACCAGCGCATGGTTAGGGACGTCAGCGGCCTGACCGCGCTGCCTGAAGAGGCCGAACCGCCCCGGAACGGGGTGTCCGGGGCAACCGAGAATGAAGGCCTCATACAGGCGACAACTGGCGACATAGTCGTCGACCGCAGGGGGAGGCCCGTAGCGCCGGAAGAAAGCAGCGAAACAATGCAGGTCACTACCGGAGACCTGATAGTGGAGCGCAAGGAGAAGCCGGCAGTCCCGGCCGACGACGGGGAATATCTGGACCTCAGCACCGGGGACATGGTGGTCGAGCGCAGTCCTTCCGCACCTGATGGGCAGGCGCCGCGCAAGTCCACGGCAATCGGGATGCCCGCGCCCGCGGACCCCCAGTCCAGCAGGCCGCCTCCCCCGCCGCGGCGGCACGTAGCCACGGAACTCGGCATGGCCGCCCCTCCGCAGCAAGCAGGCAGGCCGCCCCCTCCGCGCAGGAACAACCCCGAGGCGGATGAGGAGGGGGCAGTAGAGCTCCCGAGCGGCGAATACAGGCTCGACGAGGAGTAGGCAGGGAAACGCGCTCTCCCAACCTTTTTATATTTCAAAATCCCAGGCGTCAAGGGCAATACTCATGGGAATGGGAAAGGGCGCATACCTCAAGCGGATAACCTCGAACGTCCAGAGGTGGCGAAGCGTGGAAGTCGGGGAGAAGCTCGACGGCAGCTCGCCCCCGTCCGTTTTCATCGGCAAGTTCGGCTATCCCAAGGTGTACGTGGGCCCCATGATGTCGCCTTATTTCGGCGATACTTCCATACTCGACACCCCGGAGGAGTGGATACCGCGCAACAAGAGCCAGGAGGACATAATCCGCTTCAGGCTGGACCTCGTGCGGGGCAAATACCGCGTCGGGATAGGCGATTTGGACAACAGGCTGGTCGGCAAGCTCCAGGAGATATCCCTCGCCGAGGGCTCGGTGGAGAGCGAGGCCAGGTTCAGGGGCAAGCCGAGGGGCTTCACGTTCGATTCCGACCACCAGCCCTACGGGCCGAGCGCGGGGCTCGAACGCTTCGACATCGGGAACGTGAAATGGGAGCGGAGCCTGGAGAAGGCGCACTACGACACCGACCTCAGGGCGGCGGAAGCGACCGTCATGTCGTATAAAGAGGGAGCGCTTTTCTCGCAGATACAGAAGGCATTCTCTACGGGCAGCTTCGGCCTGAGGAGGAACAGGAAGCTCGTGCCGACGAGGTGGTCAATCACCGCGGTCGACAGCGCGCTCGCGGACTCGCTCTATGATGAAGTGAGGTGGCACAGGATAATAGAGGGGGTCAGGGTGTACGAATTCTCCAGCCTCAACAACTATTACGCCGTGATACTCACGCCCACGCCGTGGCAGTACGAGTGGATAGAGGCGTTCATACACATCCTCGGGAAGGAGGAGATGGTTTTCGGGGACAATGAGCAGGCAGTCGCGAAGGGGAACCCCAAAAAGGAATACTCATCCGTGGGGGGATGTTATTACAGCTGCAAGTTCGCGGTCCTCGAGGCCCTCGAGAGGATGAAGAGGCAGGCCGGCGCGTTCGTGCTCCGCGAGGCCTACGAGGGATACGTGCCCCTCGGCGTGTTCAACGTGCGCGAGAACGTCCGCAACGCCCTGCGCAGGCAGCCCCGCGAATTCGAGTCATTCCGCTCGGCGCTGGGCTATGTCTCCTCCAGGCTGAGGCTCCCTATCTCGCGGTTCCTGGAGCAGGGGCCGCTGCTGCGCGGGATGCTTTCCTCAAGGCAGACGACGCTTGGGGAATGAACCGCTCCCCCGGCTTCAGCACGGGGACGTCCGCCTTCGGCTCCCGGAGTTTTGCCTTTTTCAGGAACTCGGTCGTGTTCTCAGGGGTGGGAAGCTCGTCGGACGATATCCGCTTCCCGGCCGCGGCGTTCGCGAAGAAGCAGGACTGCACGGCGTCCCCTGTCGCCGCGAATGCGGCCATGAACGCGCCCGCGAACGTGTCGCCGGCATTCGTCCTCCTTTGCACCTCCGCATCGAAAGCAGGCACAGCCCACAAATCATCCGAACCCGGGTCGGCGAGCGTGGAGTATGACTCCGTGTGCAGGAGAAGCCTGATGCGCATCCCGCTCCGCCCGCTCATTATCCGGCACGCCGCATGCGCCTTTTGGACCGGCCCGGGGCCGGAGGCTCCGAACTCGTCCGCGATGTTGTCCAACTCGGTCTCGTTCGCAGCGATTATCAGCTCGGGGAGCGGCTGCGCCCCCAGCCTCGCGCAAAGCGAGCCCAGCATGTTCCTCTCCCGCCTGGGATATCCGTATCCGCTGTCAATGAAGAGTTTCCCACCGGCTTCGAGGAGCGGGAACGTCATGTTCTCGTAGAACGAGCACGAAGCCAGCCAGTCGCCGGGCTTGGGGGCCAGCATGGCGAGTTTCGCCCGGAGCAGGGCGGGGTCGGCTTCGTCCGGCTGGTGGTAGAGGAGGTTGGCGTCGTCAAGCTCGATTATCGCGTTCCTGCGCGGCCCGGTCTCCGTCCGGAAAAGCGGGAGGTGCAGTCCGTTTTCCCGCTTCACTTTCTCCGCGAGCGCGAACGCCTCCGCGTCCATGAAGCCTACGAAGGAGGCGCCCCTGAACCCGAGCGACGCGGCGCAGAGGGCGAAGTTTATCCCGCCGCCACCGAGGCGCACGCACGCCCTGCCGTTGAAGCGCTGCTCGTTGCGGGCGAGCCGGGCGATGTGCTGCTCCTTCGACAGGGGAACCCGGTACACGTCGTCTATGACGGCGTTGTGGAAGGCGAACATCCTGCCCCGCTCGAGGGCGATCCGGCCGCATATCGCGGAGAACAGGGCCTCCATGGGTGTAGGTTCTTAACAACGCTTTAAAGCCTTCCTACAACATGAACGACAACAAGCGAACCCGCTCACAGCCCGCCAGGATGCAGGAGGGGCGAGCTACACGGGCAACGAAGTCCGGTAACAATTTTAAGGCTTGCCTGGCCTATAATGATGGAGAGGCCTGATGTCTGCTGGAAGGATTTCTATTGCGCCCAGTGCCGGAACTCGGCATGGCGGGGGGCAGAGCCCCGTCGGCAGATACCGCCCCATCCTGGAGCACATTATTCTCGGGAAACCCCTTGAGGGCATGGACGGCAGAAGGGAGCAGGAGATGGGCAGGCTTCTCGCCCGGTTCGGGGAGCTTGCAGAATCGAAGGGCGCAGGCGGGGAAGGCAGGGCGATAGTCCGCGACCTCGCGACAAGGATAAAGACCCCGATAATCAAGCTCACGCTCGAGCGCCTCATAACTCTTGCTGAAAACGTGCCTGAGAGGGACCTGCGCGCGATGCTCGCGGACGCACGGACGCTGATGAACGAGGACCACGAGCGCGCCGATACGATTCCGAGGATAATGGAGAACGCCTACTTCATGACCGGGGGCAGGTATCTCGGCCTCCAGACCACGAGGAAGGTGGCGATGGCCGGATTCTCAAAATCATCGACGAACTGCGGCGACGAGGTGTCGAAAAACATCCGCATCGCGTTCGAGAGCGGCAGCCTCGACGGAATCGAGATTATAGCGGAGGTCCGCGCCAGGATGGCGCTCGAGGCGCTCCAGATTACAGAGGGGGCGAATGCGGCGCCGGCCGCCCAGACTGTCCCCAACGCTGCCCCTCCCGAGGCGCGGGGCCATACGGCGGGGGCTGAGCGCGCTGCAGAGGCCGTCATGCTTCAGGCTATGCCTGAATCAGCGGACAGGAAGGGAGGGACCGGCATTGCCCCGCAGCTGGTGTTTCCCGACCCGTCGCAGTATGCCCAGCTCTCAGGAATCAGCAGGCTGAAAGCGGCGAAAGAGGAGGCTGCCGCCGTACCCGGCACCTCGGCGGACGTGCCGCTGAGGGTTGCGGACTATTTCAGGACGCGCAGGAACGCGGAGACGACGAGGAAGCTCGCGAAGGCCGCAGCGGATGTGAAGCGGCCCGGGACGATGCGCACCGCAAAAGAGCCGGAAATCCGCCCACCGGCCCCGGCGGCCGCCCCGCGAATCCGGGATACTTCCCGGAAAGAGGTGCAGGTGCTGGATCCATCCCGGACCGGCCGCACGGCTGAAAAAAAAGGGATTGCGCAGGCAGGCGGCCGGGAGTCAAAAACTTCACCCCCGCGCCGGCTGAAGGCGCCCGCGCCAGAAAGGCGCAGGCGGCCGGCACGAACGGCCGGGCCGGGCAATGTCCTCCAGACTCTTACGCATGTGATTGGGGCTATTGGCCGCGCGCGGAATAGATTAAGGGAATCACTTCGGAAGGCCCCGCCTGCCGTTCCGGCAAAGGCCGCGCCCAAAAAAACCAAAGCAAGGGCGAAGCGCGGCAATGCGAAAACGGCGGAGAGCGTCCCGATGCGCGCACGAAAGAGGGCCGGACGCGGGAAAAATGAACGGAAGCCCGATG
>JBFLVW010000049.1:0-3185 GCA_040758235.1 Microcaldota archaeon | reverse complement strand
GTTCGAGCCGACGCACGGCAGCGCCCCGAAATACGCTGGCATGGGCGTCGTGAACCCCTGCGGGATGATCCTTTCGGTGGTCATGATGCTGGATTACCTCGGGGAGAAGGAGAAGGCGGAGCGCCTCCATGACGCCGTGCGCACGACCCTCCTCCATGGGAAGAAGCTCACGAGGGACCTCGGCGGCACGGCGAAAACGGGCGAGATGGTGGACGACTTCATAGCGAATTTAGGATAATGGCGGCAGGAGCGAATCCGGGGAGCCCTCAGTCGGCGATTTGCCGCCCCTCAAAGCCGCGAGCCTCCTCCTGAACAATGCCGCGAGGAAGTCCGAGGGCGGCTCCCCGCATGAAAGCAGCTCCTCCACCCGCCCGCGGAGGCGCAGGCCGATGCGCTCCTCGTCGTTTTCTTTCGCGAAGTGCTTGAGCCAGCCGAGCAGCACGCCGCCGCAGTTCGACACGCCGTCAGGGACGATTGTCTTGCCTTTCCTCCAGAGGGCGCGCTCGGTCCGCGGGAGCATGGGCGCGTTCGCGCCTGCGACGATGATTGGAGCGCGGATTCGGGGGGCAAGTTCGTCAGTCACAGACAGCGAGCGGGCGCATGGAACGAAGACGTCGCATTCTTTTGAGAAAATCCCGTCGGACGGGGCGGGCCCGAGGCGGCGGATGAATTCCCCGCCCTCTTTTTCCCGCATTCCTGCGAGCGCGCCCGCGTCGAGCCCGTCATCGTCGTAAATCGAGCCCCGGCTGTTCGATATCGAGGTTATTTTCGCGCCTTTTGCTGCGGCGAGCTTCGCAAGGGCTGAGCCCACCTCCCCGAAGCCGTCTATCGCGACCCTGCACCCAGGCCACCCCATTCCGCGCCCATCGAGCGCGGCGCCGATGGAGACCGCAATGCTCCATGCGGCGTACTCATGGGTGGGAAGGGGGGTGCGTCCCCTGCCGGAGGGGATTCCGGCGCCCTCGTTCATGTCGCAAATGAACTCGTAGGGGAGGCCCATGTCGCGGTGGAGAAGGAGGCCTCCGCGTACATGCTCCGAGATTGCATGCCCGAAAGCGATGAACGCCCCGTGCAGGTCCGCGCGGGTTTTTTCAGTAAGAACCATGCCGGCCTTCGCGCCGTCACAGGGGACGCCTGTGAAAAGGAGCTTTTTTGTCTGGGTGGACGCATTGAGCGAAAGCTCTTCCAGGGTGAGGCCGGCGGACAGCCTCATGCCGCAGAGGGCGGTCTTATGGAGCGCGGTGTCCCGGACAAGCCACCCCAGCGCGCCGAAACCCGGGGCGGCGATTTCCTCGACGACAGCGGGAGCCATACTTACCTCACCTTCGACTTGATGGTCTGTATCTTGCCGGTCCTGCCGCGCGGGATTTTCCTGACCGGCTCCAACTCGATTTTCACAGGCTCGCCGAGGCACGAGCGGGAGAGGATGGATTTCACCCGTTCTTTCGACGCATCCGGCATGTCGGACGCGACGGGCTCGTATCGGAAAACGAGCCTGTCGACCGCCTCCTGCTCCACCTGGTAGGCGAAGACGTGCGCGAGGTCGCGGAGGTCTACGTAGAATGCCTTCCCCGCCCTGAGCTTTCCGCTCGGAAGGACGATGTAGTCGTCCATGCGGCCCTCCACTTTCCTGAGGACGGGCATGTGGCTTCCGCAGGAGCATGGTTTGCCCCAGCTTCCGCGGTCGCCGATGCGGTAACGGATGATGGGCATCGCATGGTTGAAGAGCGGCGTGACCACTATCTCGCCCTCGCCGCTTTTCTTCGGCCTGCCTTTTTCATCGACTATCTCGACGAGGACCGAGAAGGCATCGACGTGCATCTTCCGCTCATCGAGGCATTCCCGGGCTATAGAGGAGGCCTCCATCGAGCCGTAGTGGTCGTACACCCTGCATGAGAAGGACTCTTCCATCGCCCTGCGCGCCTCGTCGGTAAGAACTTCGCTGTCGCACACCGCGGATTTCAGGCGCAGGCGCGTGCCCCCCATTTCATTCATCCTCGAGAGAAGGAACAGGGTGGAAGGGTAGCCCCGCATAACCTGCGGCCTCCTTTTGCGGAGGATTTCCATGTTCTTTTCCTCCGGGTCGTACACCGAAAGGAAGACGCGGGGGAACAGGCCCGTGTATTTGAGCAGGAGGTCTTTTTCAAAATCGTTGAAATAGACGTGCCCGTACAGGCCGGTCGGGGACCTGCCGAACCACATGTCGGTCGCAATCTTCACGGCCTTGCGGTAGGAGAGGACATTCCGGTCTGCGTACATCCTCGTCGGCACTCCGGTGGAGCCTGAGGTCTGGAACTTGTGCATTTTCGATATGTCGCTTCCAGCAGGGAGGAATGATTCGGGGCTGTCGCGGAGGTGCGATTTCTCCGTGAGCGGCAGGTCCTGCAGCGCCTCAAGCGGGTCCGTCCCGCGGGCATCCAGGCCGGCGTAGCGCTTCGTACCGGCGGCGACGCGGAAGAGCGATTCGAGCGTCCTGTCCTGGTGGCGACGGAGCGCGTCGGCATCCATCCTCTCCGCCCTCTTCCACCAAAGGAGCCAGCGCAGGAAGGACAGATGGTCCACGCCTATCATGCGATATTCATTGCGGGGTAGGATTTTAAGGGGCAGCCGGTTTTGGGTCAATAATAAAAAGGTAGCATGAGTGGAGGGTATGACCAGTAAAAAAGAGGGGAACCATGCAGAAGATACTGTATATCCTCATCGCGCTGATTGCCGCCGCATACGCCACTGCGCCGGCATGGGTGACGAGCGGGGCGAACGTGAACTATACCGTTGGGGGCGACACGCTGTCATACAGCGTCGTGTTCCGGAACTCCACCGACGTGAAGATGGAGATAACCAACCTGACCAACTCCAAGATAATCGCGAAGCCGACGGAGAATGCGAGCGGCCTCTCCGGCCAGGTCTGGTTCGACGACTCAGAGCTCGAAAACGCCGGCGGCAGCATCGGAGACTTCCTCGTGACCGACTACGGGGAGATGACGCTCGCGGGAAAGGAGTGGGAAACTGTCACGCTGGAGAGCGACATAAGCGGCTACACTCTGACGAGGATACACGACAGGGAGACCGGCCTCATGCTCAAGCAGTCCGTAAACGCGCCGGGCCAGCCAGTTGTGACGCTTGCGCAGTTCTACCTTCCGGGCATAAGCCCTCCACCAGCCCAGCCGCAACCCCCTGCCCAGCCT
>JBFLVW010000048.1:0-19880 GCA_040758235.1 Microcaldota archaeon | reverse complement strand
AACGAAGGAAATTCCGGGGGATGTGATGAGCAAGAATGGGATGGAGGCCATCCGGACCGCGATAGGAAAACTATCCCCACACCTGGAGAGGGCTTCCTCCCTTCTTGCTTTTTATATCGCCGGCAAGGAGAGGGAGATGGAGCCTGAGGAGAGGCTTGCGATATACGTGAAGCTGCGCGCGCTGAGGCTGAGGGTCCGCGATTCGACAGGAACGGAGGGGATGACGTATGAGAGGCCAGATGTCTGCAGAGATGCTTATCCTGATAGTCGTGGTTTTGGCGATAGTGTCGATAGCGGCAGGACAGCTGATTGGAACGGCGAAAGATACGAGCGAGGGGATAAAGAACCAGACGAAGGATTTGAACGAGCTTACCGCGCAGGCCATGAAAGGCCAGGAAGGGGATTTCTGCATTGACCCCGATGATTGCATGGACGGACTGAGCTGCCCTGACCACAGGTGCGAATGATTTTTGTTTTGGGCAGATGCCCTCGACCTGTCGGTCTCGGGACGATTCGTTCGTTTCTGAGAATGGCCCAACCTACCCACGCAGCCCTAGTTAATATTGAGACTGCGTGTCTGGAGAAAACAGAGCAGAAGCGACTTTAATACGGATAATGAGAATACAGAAGAAAGGCATTTCGCACCTGGAAATCGGGAGCGCAACCCGAAAAGGACGCGCTCCGCACCCCCAAGGCTCGGGCAGGCAGGACACGCCGCCTATGACGGCAGCAAGCCAACGCCCACGGGAAGCACCCGACACTCTAGCACGCGGCGACGGGGCAAGCCCAGTATGGGATTACGCCCTCAGTCAGAGCCGTTGCAACCGGCGGTCAGACGCCACCACACCCGAAATGCCCAGGTGCATAGAAGAATACGCTTTTTTTCTTTATAAACTTTACGCCGTAAAATTGGACATCTGTCAAAGGTTAGACGGTTGTCTAACCAATGTTTTCCAGAAAAAGGATGACGGCCATGCACAGCACGCCGACGACCAGCTGGCGTATCGCCGTCAGCAGGAGGTTCTCCTTGGAAATCCCGCCGAGGAAGGCCCCCTGTATGAAGAAAAGGGCGAACGCCATTCCGAAGGATACATAATATGCGTCGAGAGTCCTGATGAACAGGAAGGGCGAAAGCAGGAAAAGGGAAACGAACAGGGGGGAGAGGCCGTTGACAATGCCGGTCACCACTGTGGCGAAATCATACGCCTTCTTGTAGTCGGTGTTGTCGAGTTTCCTGTGGAGCAGCCGCTCCATGCCCTTCAGCTCCCTTGCCCTCTCCGCCCGCTCGGTCATGAACGCCCCGCTCAGGCCTGAAAATCCCATGGCAATGCTTGTGGCGAGGCCCACCCGCACCAGAAGCGAGTAATCGGTGATACCGACGCTGAAGGAACCGAGGATGAGCCCGAAAAACGTGAGCGCCCCGTCGAAGGAGTTCATCACGAAATAGCGGCGGAGGATTTTGCTCATCCCCGTCACGGCGTCATAATACTTGAGGCGCTCAACATGGCCCTTTAGGAAACCGGGAAACATCAGCCGACAACTCTCTTCCCGCAGCTAATCCTGTCGACGCCCTGGAGGGACGCCCCGGTCTTGTCGAGGATGGTCTTCACCTGGTCGAGGCTGATGTTCTCCCCTTCCATCGTGATCTTCGCCTTCTCGATTTTGTGCTCCACTTCTGTAATCAGGACGTCCACCCCGTCCACTCCGTTGAGCTTGGAAAGCCTTAGGGCGAGGTCTGAGGAAGGCACGTTCAGCGGAATCATCACGTCAAGCACGAGCCTTCGGATAGTCGTCATGGAATCGATTTCACTGGAAAACAATTAAAAGGTGAGGATTAGCCTGGGGTGTATTCTACGGTTGTGCGATGGGATATATAAACAACCTGTGCTTTTCGTTTCACGAGGTCGATGGAATGGATGGAAAAAAGATGAAGATATTAATGGCGCTCGCCGCATGCGCCGTATTCCTGTTCGGATGCGCTTCACAGCCTCCCGCAGACACGGGGATGGAGGAGACGAAGAACGAAACGCCCGGCGTCCCGATGGAAAATGTTTCGGGCGGGCAGACGAGTGGGGATTCCGAAACGGAAGGGGGGGCAGGTGCCGTGGAAGAAGCAGGCGAAGAAACCGGATGGGTGCCGGATATAGTCGGGGAATACGACCCCGAAATCGACCCGGCGGATTTCACGACAAACATCAATAACAGCTTTTTCATGCTTGTTCCCGGCACGAAATGGGTGTATGAGGCGGATACTTCCGATGGCACCGAAAGGATTGAGGTTTACGTTACCAACCAGACCAAAAAAGTGATGGGCGTCGAGACGCGCGTCGTCTGGGACCGCGTCTGGCTCGACGGGGAACTGATAGAGGACACTTACGACTGGTACGCGCAGGACAAGGACGGGAATGTATGGTATTTCGGTGAGGACACCGCGGAGCTGGATGGCGGGGAGGTCATCACCACGGCGGGCTCATGGGAGGCCGGCGTAGACAACGCCAAGCCCGGAGTCGTCATGCCGGGCGAGCCGGAAGTCGGCCAGGCTTACAGGCAGGAGTTCTACGCGGGCGAAGCGGAGGACATGGCTGAGGTGCTCGCCCTAAACGAGACCGTTTCCGTTCCCTCCGGCAACTACAGCGGGTGCCTGAAAACCCACGACTGGACGCCACTCGAAGCGAATGTGGATGAGCACAAATTCTACTGCCCCGACGTCGGCGGATTCGCGCTGGAGATAGTCCTCGAGGACGGGGAGCGGGTGGAGCTGATGAGCGTGGAATACGGCGCCGAGCCAACCCCGGCGGAAGAGCCCGCGCCTGCGGAGGAGCCGGATGAAGACATCGAAAACCTGACCGAGGACGAGGCGAAGGCGCTCGCCCTCGGGCGGATTCCGGGCGTCGTGACCGGTATCGAAACAGAATGGAGGAACGACAGGCTTGTTTATGTCGTGGAAATTGACGCGGATGACGGCCCTGAAACTGATGTCTTCATAGATGTGGAAACCGGCGAGGTCGTAGCGATAGAAACCTGAGGTACGGCAATGAGAAGCATTATCGCCCTTGCACTGTTTTTTTCCGTTTCTTTCGCCTTTTTTTCTTTTGAGGATGAGGTAGAGCTTTTCGGCCTGGAACTGGAGAAACTGCTGAACCTGGCAAGCGGGCTGCTGTCATTGGCCCTGCTCGCCCTGACCGCAATGGCATACCGGAGGAGCGGGAACAGGAGGTTGCTTTTCGTCAGCCTTGCATTCCTGCTTTTCGCAGTGAAGGGGGCCCTCACTGGCTCCGAGCTTTTCTTTCCGGAGTTCCCCCTGGTCGACCCCATCGCGAGCGCCCTCGATTTCGCGATACTCCTGAGTTTCTTTGCAGGAATACTGGGGAAATGAGATGGCCGCGGATGACGTCCTCGCCCTTGAAACGCGAAGGAGAGTTTACGAGACCGTCCGGGCGCATGCCGGCATCCACTTCAGGGAGCTGGAGCGCCGCGCCGGCCTTCCGGCCGGGACGGCCAGGTACCATCTGGCGTACCTTTCCCGGAACGGGCTGATCAAGGAGGAAAAGGACGGCAACCTTACCAGATATTTTCCGGCCGGTTTCGGGGAGGAGAAACTGATGGCCCTGCTTCGCCAGAAAAGCGTCCGGGATATCCTGCTGGTACTCATTTCGGATGGCGAACTCGCTCACGAGCAGATTGTGAGCGCGGTCAGGCTTTCCCCGTCCACCGTTTCATGGCACCTCCGGAAGCTGGAGGAAGGGGGGGCGGTGAGGGCGAGGAAGGACGGCAAAAAAGTGCGCTACTCCCTCAGCGCGGACAGGAAAACAATAATGTCCCTGCTGATAACATACAGGGAGAGCTTCCTCGACTCGCTCGTCGACCGCGTCATCGAGATGTGGGAGTGACGATTTTGAAGTTGAACATCGGCGTCTTCAGCGCGCCCCACAGCCTCAGCCAGATGGGGAGAAGCATTTCCGTTCCCCGCGCGGTCGTGATGTCGCCGAGGTCGATGATGTCTTCCCAGCCGTAGGACTTCAGGAATTCCGCGACCTTCGATTTAGCCTGCACGTCGTTGCCGCTCATGAAAATACTGTGGCCGCCTGCGAGCTTCCGGGGGTCGACCTGCAGCGCCGCGTTCGTCGTGTTCAGCGTCTTTACCACCTTGACGTCCGGGAAAGCCCGTTGTATCTGCTCGCCCAGGGAATCCGTGTTGCACACCAGGAGCGAGGGCGGCATGCCCTTCGAAAAATCGAGGGGGTTCGATATGTCGATGAGGATTTTTCCGCCGAGGCTCTTTTCTCCGGCCATTCCCAGCGCCTCGATGGAGTGCTCGCCCTTCGTGGCGTTGATGATGATTTCCCCGTGCGCGGCGGCCTCGGAGAAGGCGCCGAGTTTTGCTTTCGGATTCTTTTTCTGCCACTCGGCGAACGGAGGGTTTCCGAAGGCGTCGGGCTTAGTGCCGGCGAGGGTCTTTTTGACGTCCCTCGTGCCCATCATCACGTCATGGCCGAGGCTGGCGAGCCTTGCGGCGTGCGCCTGCGCAACCGTTCCAGTTCCGAGAATCCCGATTTTCAATTTACCACCCGCCCGTTCTAGGCGTCAGGAATACTTAATCTGGTAGCTTTCCGTGTGGAAAGTGCGGGAGCTGGGGGTAAGGAAAAAGCCGGGTAAGGGAACGGTTCGCACCTCTTAGCAAGGCAGGTAGCATCCAAGTTTTTGGATGCACCTTTTTCCTAAAAAGGTGCATTGAACCCCTCTACTCCGCTTTCAGCTTATCATCGGGTTTCCCCTCATAAAAGCGAATTACTGCCAGTTTTTTGGTTCTTTTTTCCTAAAAAAGAACAACTGCAGGCGGATGCATAGCCGATCTGCCAACCCGGCGGAGGAACGAGTTGCCTCGCGCCTTCCAGACTTATAACTAAGGTTGGATTTTAAAATGATTCGAGGCATTTCTTGTCATTCTATCGAGGGCTCATAGCTCAGTTTCGGTCAGTTGGTTTTCCCTTTGGGAAAATACCGACGGAGAGTAACTTGGTAGAGCGTCGGACTTTTACATTATAGGGAAAGGCAATTACCCGCCAGTTTTGGCTCCACCTTTTCCTAAAAGGTGGAAATCCGCAGGTCGGGGGTTCAAATCCCCCTGAGCCCGTTTTGGTCAGATGATTTGCCCTGCGGGGCAAATGGCTCATTCTTGAATTCCTGTTTCCGGAGCCTGTCAGTGCATAGTGGCGGCGACGAGAGAATCGGCATCAGGGAACTGTGTAATGAGCCGTGCATTGAGCCGCAGCTCCCAATCCCCCATCATCGGGAAAGGGTGCGAGCCTTCCCTGAAAAAAAGGATGTCCCCGCTCGTATAGACGCGGTATTCCTGCCTCATCGCATCTATCACCGTGTCCCTCACGCAAAGGTGCCTCACCCACCCCCCTATGATGAGGGCGTCGGGGTTCAGGCGCTCGAGAAAAAGGCGGAATTCTTCGGAACTAAACGCGCTCATTAGCGTCTTCCGGAATATGCGCGCTTCCGGGCCGGCGGCGAGAGCGAGCTCGCGAATGATGGCCGGGTGGCTTTCGTTGGTTACGAAGAGGGGCGGAATGCCGCTATTCCTCGCCGACCGGATGGCGGACGCGAGGAGCATGATGCCCTCCTGTGCAGGCCCCCGCCCCCATGCTATTTTGCGGCGGTCCTCCTCGGCCATGTCGACGAGGACCATCGCGGTCTTGGGGCGTTTCCGCTGCATGGTAATAGAGTTATTAAAGCTGGTTAAAAAGGAATCGATAGCGTCATGCCGTCCGGCGCGGTTATTGAGGCCGCAAGCGAATCCGCGGTTTCGTGGAGCGAGCAGTGTTCCCTCAGATAATCGAGGCACGTCCTGCGCGCCTGGAGGTTGAGCTTTTCCCTGTTCCCGAAAAGTATCTCGTCGGAGGTCATTACCCCGAAACCGCGCGAAAGGGCGTCCGCTACCGTAGTTCGCACGCATATGTGACGTATCCATCCGCCGATGATTAGCGCGTCAATGTCATGTGCGTTCAGGATTGTCTCGAAATCAGGGGCGGAAAAAGCGCTCAGCTTGCTTTTGTGGGCGAAATAGGCCTTATCGCCGGCCGCGTCGATGATTTCGGGGAGTATTTCCCTGTTGCGCACGCCGCTGACCAGGAGGATGGGGGCGTTTATCGACCGCGCCGTCCGAATAAGGCCGACGACGCGGGAGATGCCTTCCGCCACAGTGCCATGCTCATAAGAGAAGAAGCGGCGATCCGGCTGGAGAAGGTCGACGAGGACGAGCGCGGGCCGCATCCGGACCGCCTGCGGGGCGCTGCCCGGCAGGGCATGCAGTTTCTGCATGTTTTTGGTGTGCTTACGAGGTTTTTTTAATGGATTAGAAACTGGAGGCAAATGAAGAAAAGAAATTAGGAAAAAGAAGAATCAGACGTCGTGATAGAGGTGGAACTCCCAGGGGTGGGGCCTGAGCCTTATCTGGTCGAGCTCCTTGTGCTTCTTGTGGTCCACCCATGACTCTATGACGTCCTTCGTGAACACGCCGCCCTGCAGGAGGAAGTCGTGGTCCGATTCCAGCTCGGCAATCGCCTCGTCGAGGCTCCCGGGCAGCTTCCTTATCTTCGCGGCCTTCTCCTTGGACATGTGGTAGATGTTCTCGGTGACCGCTTCACCGGGGTCGATTTTCCTCTTGATGCCATCAAGGCCCGCCATGAGCATCGCCGAGAATGCGAGGTACGGGTTGGTGCTGGGGTCCGGGGGCCTGTATTCTATCCTCTTCGCCGCGCTGTGCGCATCGTCCACGAGCGGTATCCTCACAGCCGCGCTCCTGTTCGCGAGGCTGTATGCGAGGTTCACCGGAGCTTCGAAGCCCGGAACAAGCCGCTTGTAGGAGTTCGTCGTCGGGGAAAGTATCGCCGCGAGCGAGCGGGCGTGCGTGAGGAGGCCGCCGACGTAATAGAGCGCGTCCTGGCTCAGGCCGCCGACCATGCTTCCCGCGAAAAGGTTCTTCCCGCCCTTCCAGATGCTCTGGTGGCAGTGCATGCCCGAGCCGTTGTCGTTGAACAGGGGCTTGGGCATGAATGTCGCGACCCTGCCGTGCCTCCTGGCGACGTTCTTCACGATGTACTTGTAGAGCATCATGTTGTCCGCGGACCGCTGGAGGTGGTCGAATTTGAAGTTGATTTCGCACTGGCCGGCGGTCGCGACCTCGTGGTGGTGGCGCTCCACCTTCAGGCCGCACTGCATCATTGTCCGGACCATGTCGTTCCGTATCTCATGGACCGAATCGTGCGGGGGAACCGGGAAGTAGCCTTCCTTGTACCTCGGCTTGTATGCGAGGCTCGGCGCGTCGCCGCCCGTGTTCCAAACGCCCTCTTCCGAGTCTACGACGTAGAAGCCGCTGTTTTCGTTCTGGGAGAAGCGGAGGTCGTCGAAAACGAAGAATTCCGCCTCCGGGCCGAAATAGGCCGAGTCCCCGATGCCGGACGCCTTGAGATAGCTCTCGGCGCGCTTCGCGATGACGCGGGGGTCGCGGTCGAAGTATTTTTTGTGGTGGGGATCGTAAACGTCGCAGACGACGGACAGGGTCCTGGACGAGAACGGGTCTGATATCGCCGTAGAGAAGTCTATGTGGAGATACATGTCGCTCTCATTTATCTCCTTGAACCCGCGTATCGACGAGCCGTCGAAGGGCACGACCTCCCCGTCCTCGAACTTGAGGTAGTCGGCCGGGAGCGTCAGGTGCTGCCATTGGCCGAACAGGTCGGAGAACTTCACGTCCACAAAATCCAGCTTTTCCTTCTCGCATAGCGCCTTCGCTGATTTCGAATCCATGATAAAACCTCCCTATTGATACCACCATTAGGGAAAAATACTATTAAAAAGGTAGCTAACTTCGAAATTGCCGAACAAAGTAGTGGTTACTTTATAAATTTTCCTTACAAATGTTTGGCTTATATGCCAAAAAGCGATAGGGAACTGGACGAACTGGATATGCGCATCCTGACGGAGCTGCTGCGGGACTCAAAGCGGTCCTACCGGATGCTGGCGAGGGACGTGGGCATGTCGCCCGCCGCCATCATCGAGCGGGTGCGCGCCCTGGAGCGGTCGGGATACATTACGGGATACGGATGCCGCGTGGACTACCAGAAGCTGGGCTTCGACTTCATGGCCATCGTCGAAGTGAGCATGTCCGGAAAGGACATCATCGGCGTCGAGGAGAGGATAGCCGCCATCCCGAGCGTTGCGGCGGTCTGGGACACCACCGGCGAATACGATGCGATAGCCGTCCTGATGTGCAAGAGCAGGGGCGAATTGAGCGCGACCGTGAAGAGGATACTCGCGATAGACAACGTAGAGAAGACGAACACGAATATTGTGCTTAACGTCGTGAAGAGGCTGACCGAGTTCGAAGGCGTTTGAGGTCATTTCCTGCCGGCAGTCTTCATTTCCCAGAGCTTCTCCCTCGTGCTGTCGAGGATGGCCCGGTTGAGGAGCTGGTCGATGACGCCGTAGGATATCATCTCGCCTTTGCCAGAAGAGTGAACGAGCCTCAGCTCGGTCATCCCGTTTATCGGGGAGAGGAGCGATACCTTCGGCTCCAGGACGAGGCCGTTCGTCAGGTCCACGTCGGCGCATATGAGCGCCTCCCCTACGCACGCCCCGGACGGGACGACCCTTATGCGGGGGGCCGGCTCGCCTTCGACGAAAATCTTCACCCTCCGGTAGTTGTGGGTGTCGGTGATGGAAACCGCCTGAGCGGGCGCACCGCCCTTCTCGATGGCGTCCTTTACGTTCCTGTAGGCGTTCTCGACCTGCCGCGCCTGCTCTCCGCCCTTGTAGAGGAAGTGGGCGGCTCCCCCGCGCTCGGAATACTCGTGCATTTTAGGGTCCCTGACGATTGCCTCCAGGCCGACGAGGTCCTGGCTCTCGAACGCGAGGTCGACGTGGAATGATTGGTATCCGTTCGGCTTGGGGTTCCTGACCATGTCGGTGAATATCCCTGATTCGTCCAGCCCCCTCTTAAGGGGGTGGACGCTTCGGGTGATGCCGACGATGAGGCGGCCGACGCGCTCGAACTCCGCCGCGTCGTTCTGGCATATCCTCCTTCCGTTCTTGGAGTGCAGGACCACCGTGAACGCCGCAAGGTCGTGGAGCTCGGAAACGTGCTCCCCGATGCTCCTTCCGTCCCTCAGCGAGTAGCGGTGGGCCTTCTCCATGACTTTCCCGGGGTGCTTGTGCGTGCGCGACACGATGCTGAACTTGTATCCTTCGGAAGCGAGTGCTACCGAAAGGTGCGATTTCACCGCTTCCATCACCCTCCGGGTGCCCTCTATCTTCGACTGCATGAGCCCGAGCAGCATCTGGACCTCGTCGTAGATGCCCTTGTGGAGGTTGAAGTAGACTATCTCCATCAGGTCGCCGGCGAGCTGCCTGTACCCGAAGAGGTCCGCAAGCGGGGAGTACACTTTCCTTGCCGCGAGCGCGACTTTTTCGTATTCGGTCTTGCTCCCCAGATTGTCGAATGAATAGAAGCGTTCGGGGTCGAGCCCGGCAAGCTCGTGCTCGGAGGCGAGGCCTGAGGTCCCGTATTCCGTGAGGTCGACCATGCGCGCGAGCAGGCCGAGCGAGGGCCTCTCAAGAAGGCGGCCATAGACCTTGGGGTCCTGCTGGCCGAGGTCGTTCTCCCTCAGGGCGTCAAAAGCGTTGAATCCGTCCACGACGAGCTGGTGCTTCCCGAATTCGTCTGTCGGAAGGTCGAGCCGGTTCGTCTTGCTTCTCCGGAACACGTGCGCGAGGATGACGTTCGAGAGCTTGAGGTTGAGCTGCTTGGGGTCAGCAAAACGGCTCGCGAGCTTGTCCGTCTCGACCATGGAGTGGTCGATGGACTTGTCGAGCACCCTTTTCACATGGGGTATCGCGTCCGCGCCCCCGAACCGCTCGTACGCCCTGGCCCAGCTCACGAATGAGGACTGGAGCCGGCGCGGGTAAGGCTGGCCCGTCCTGCCGTGCGTAAGGAAATGCTCATAGCTGGACCCCATGGTAGTATTGTGCCAAAACTGGTATATAAATGTATGTTACATGGCGGATTTTCGTGTATCATCCCGGCCGGGCCTGGCCGGGCTGCTCGGCCGGCGTGGGGTCGTATTTGTGGAGGATTTCCCGGTATGCGTCCGCTATCATGTCCACGAACTCGCTTTCGCCGCCGATATAGTAGTAGTGGGCCGCCTTTCCCCGCTCTGCCACCTCATGCCATTCCGACGTCTTGAGCTGGATTTCGAACGGCAGGGGGAGGGAGCCTGAGGGGTTGTCCGGCTTTTCCGCCCTCATGTCCCAGTGGTGGGCCCGGTATCCGTTCGTCTTGTCCTTGAAGGCATGGCTGAAGCTGTATCCGCCGCGCAGGAGCTGCATGGTCTGGAGGCACATGTCGATTATGCCGACCGCGCCCTCGATGACGCGCCATTTGCGGTCCTCGGCCAGCGCGTCTATTTCCCTCTTTTCGTGCCTGCGGACGACCACCCTGAGGGCAACCCAGTCCGAGATTTTTTCGACATCCATCGCGAACAATGCAGGAACCCCGTTTTCGGCATCCCCGCGAAGCCTGCGCCGGACTTTCCTCATCAGCTTCCCCGCATGCTTCTGCATCCTTATCGCGACTTCGGCCTCGTAGTCGAAGGAGCGGAGGGTGTCCCTTATGCTGCGGGCGAGCTTCCTCGCGATGGATTGCGTTGCGGCGAGCCGCGCCCGCACTTCCTCGGATGCGAGCGTGTCCATCACGAGAGCGTATATTTCCGGATGGTTGACGCCGTAGGAATGCCTGAGGATGTCGCCTGCCAGCTCCTGGTAGCCGAACAGCTCCGCGACCGGCGCGTATATCCGCTCCCCTGCGATTGCATCCATCCTGAGAAGGTCCCGGATTTCGTCCATGGACGAGTATGTCCTGAAAGGGCCCGTCCAGCTTCCGACCAGGTATTGGAGGGCTTCCGCCTCATTGTGCGTCACCGCGTAGTCGGCTATTTTAGCAAGAAGCGCGAGAGGGGCGCGGCCGTTGTTCAGCAGGGGGATGAATTCCGTGAGGGGCGCGCCGGAGCGCTCGAGCCTGGTGAGCCGGCAGTATACGTCCAGCTCCCTGAGGACTTCTTCGTCCCTGAGGGGGGCCGGAAGAGGGGTTCCACCCGCCCCCAGGCTGCCGCGTTCCACGGTATGGTAGAGTATTGTTTCGGCAAGCGTGCTGTTGGCCCGCTGCCTCTTCGGGTCCGCCCGGGGGTCCAGTATGACCCTGCCCTCCACGATTCCCACGTCGCAGGCGGTCTTGAGGACGCCGCGGCAGTGGCCGTAGAGGGGCATCGCATTGCACCGCAAGTAGAAATTGCGCGCGGTCTGGACGCTCGCCCTCAATGGGGTCGGGTGGTACAGCGTGTTCATCTTGGGGGCCTCGTTGTCGCCAAAATAGAGAATTCGCGAATTTAAACCTATGTCTCGCAAAATCACAGAAAGCGCAACTTGGCCTTTTTGAGCGATTCGATGCTCCCGGAACCTGTGAGGAAGGCGCAAAGGCGCATCTGCCGGACGAAGGCGGAGATGTAAGCGTCGAGTTTCCCGTCCATCTGCGCCTTTATGAACGGGTATGCGGCCCCGCACATGTCCGCCCCGAGGGCTATCGCCTTGGCCCCGTCGATTCCGTCCCTTATTCCGCCGCTCGCGATGATGGGGAGTATGCCACGGCACTGGATGATGGCCTCGACCGTCGGGATGCCCCAGTCGCTGAAACCGGGCGTCTCGCCCTTGCGGTAGTATTCGACCTTGCTCCACGAGGTCCCCCCGGCGCCCGAGACGTCCAGATACTTCACGCCCGCCGCCTTGAGCTTCAATGCGACGTCCTGGCTGATTCCGGCCCCGGTCTCCTTTACGAGCACCGGCACGCTCAGCGCGCCGCATGTGCGCTCTATTGCCCCGAGTATGCCACTGAAGTCGGTGTCGCCCTCGGGCTGGATGGCCTCCTGCAGGGGGTTGAGGTGGATGGCGAGGGCGTCCGCCTCTATGGACTGGACAAGCCCCTCGATCTGGCTTGCGGAGTATTTCTTGAGCTGGAACGCGCCGATGTTCGAGAGAAGGGGGATGTCGGGCGCCACATCCCGCACGCGGTAGGTCCTCGAAAGTTCGGGCTTCTCGATCATCGCCCGCTGGGAGCCGACGCCGAAAGCGAGGCCGTGTTTCTGCGCGGCGGCGGCGAGCTCACGGTTGATTTTCTGCGCGTCCTGGTAGCCCCCGGTCATCCCGGTGATGAGTATGGGCGCGCGCAGCGGCCTAGAGGCGAATCTGGATGAGAGGTCGATGGAAGCGAGCGACAGCTCCGGAAGCGCGTTGTGCACGAAGTCGAGCCTCTCGAAGCCGGCCGACTTCGAGTACTGGGCCCCCTTCCTGACGACCAGCTCGACATGGTCCTTCTTGCGCGATTCCGTCTTGCTCCGTTTCATCCGATTACCTCGCAAGAGGATATTTCTCCATGTACATCTGTGTCTGGAGGACTGTCAGGAACGGCAGGACAATCAGGGAATTCACGAGCAGGACGAAGTAGCCGGAGAACGGGGTGGCGAACACGATGTCGGAGAGCGCCTTGACGAGCGAGAGGGCGAGGAGCGCCCCGGCCGCCCAAATAAGTATCATGTGCGGGTTTTTCAGGCACATCGCCGCCGAGCGCCTTATCGCCGTCGGGGTGTCCGAGTTGTCTATGACCACTGCAGGCGGGACGAAGAACAGGAGCGAGTAGAGGGCGAGCGAAACCAGCGGATATATCCACGGCTGGAGCGGGTTATCGTAGAGAATGAGCTGTGCCACAAGCATGACCAGGAGGGCGAGCGTGTAGATGTAGAATATCCGCATCGCATAGCTGCCCATGGCCTTGAGCACCTCGTGCCGGATGCTCGTGAGGGTGCGCTTCGAGCGCACGATGATGTTGATGTTCACGATTGTGTCGGCTATCACGAACATTGCGATGAGGTATCCGGCCGCGATTATGGCGATGTCGATGAGGGAGAGCTCGGGGAGGCTGTTTATGCGCAGGAATATGCCCCCGAGCGCGCCGTAAGTCGGGGCGGCGACCGCCCACAGGATGAGCACGGAAGCGAGGAATGGGATCGAGAAGATGACGATGAGGGCGAGCCGCTTCAGGTAGAATTGCGCCGCATACCTGAAACTCCTCGTGATGTCGTCCTCCATGCCCAGAATAAGAGCGCAGAATTTAAATATTATACGTGGTGCTTATACGATTTGCGGGTGATGAGCTGCCAGTTGTTGTCAGGTACAGAATCGTGTCCATAGAGAAGCCCAACCCGGGAATCTCCGTCTTCAGGATGCAGCCGGAGGAGGGAAAAATACCGCAGTTCGTCCCGGGGCAGTTCGTGTTCATCCACGCGCTGGATAGCGAGGGGCGCTCGGTCCAGAAAAGGCCCTATTCCATCGCGTCATCCCCATCCGCCCCGTATCTGGAGTTCTGCATCCGGATGGTCCATGGCAGCCTCACGTCCATACTGGAGGGGATGGGGATTGGCGCGGTCGTTGGAATCGAGGGGCCGATGGGCCACTTCACCTACGCCGGGGAGCGCAGGGCCGCCTTCATCGCGGGGGGGACCGGCATCGCGCCCATAATGAGCATGCTCAGGGACATAGCCGGGAAGGGGACCGAAGGCCTGTTCGTCCTGTTCTACAGCGTCAAGACGCAGGAGGACATAATATATAGGAAGGAGCTCGCGGAGCTCGAGCGGTCGAACCCCGGGATAAAGGCCGTGATAACGCTCACGAAAGAGGAGCGGGACGGCTGGGTCGGAGAGTGCGGAAGGCTCAGCCATGAGATAATCAGCCGCCACCTCCCGGAAGCAGGGGATTTCAGCTGGTGGATGTGCGGCCCCCTCGAGATGATAAAGAGCATGAAGGAGTGCGTTTTGGGAATGGGGGCGGACGCCAAAAAGCTGAAGATGGAGGGCTGGGGATAAGCGCGGTCCCGCATCGGGCATCCGGCCCCCTGCCTCCGAAAGGTATCACCTTTATAAAAAGGACGAAATCAATTAGTTCGAAACTATTGATGAGGTTTTACCATGAAGACTATTGGCGCAATTGTTGAAGGCGGCAAGGCTACGCCCGGGCCGCCGCTCGCGCCCGCGCTCGCCCCGCTCGGGGTGAACATCGGGCAGGTAGTGGCCAAGATAAACGAGGCGACGAGGGATTTTGCAGGGATGAACGTCCCGGTCAAGGTGCATGTGGACCCGAAGACCAAGACTTTCACGGTGGAGGTGGGGACGCCGCCCACCGCGGAGATAATAAAGAAGGAGGCCGGCATAGAGAAGGGCGCCGGGAACAAGGACGCCCCGGCAGGGAACCTCCCCATCGCGAAGGCGGTCTCGATAGCGAAGTCGAAGAGGAATTCGCTCGGCAAAGACCTGAAGGAAACGCTTAAAGAGGTTCTCGGCACATGCGTTAGCATGGGAGTAACGGTCGACGGGAAGAGCGCGAAGGCGGTCATCAAGGAAGTGGCAGAGGGGAAGCACGACTCCGCGCTGAAAGGATGAACTTATGAGAAAGGCGGCCGTACTACTGTTCCTGCTTCTTTCGCTTTCTTTCGCATCCCAGCTCTGGAAGTATTCCACGGACGGGCCGACTACGGCCAAGCCCGTGGTTTTCCAGGGGGCGGTCGTGGCGGCTTCCGACGACGGTAACATTTACGCGATAAACCCCGCGAGCGGGCAGAGGAACTGGCAGGCCGCGGTGGGGAAGGCCCCCAACGAGCTGACGCTGACCGACGGCACCATAGTAGTTTCCACTACCGGCGGCAAGCTTACGAGGGTGGGGAACAACGGCGCCATACAGTGGCAGGTGAACCTGAACACGAGCGAGTATAACGTTTCGCGGATATACGGGGCCGGGGCGAACGCGAAGGACATCTATGTGACGACCAACACCGGAGTTTTCAGCTTCGACAAGAGCGGGAACCTGAGAGCCCGGCTCATGACGTTCAACGACTCCATACTGACCGCTCCCGCAGTAGGCGAGAATTTCGTCATTTTCGGCAAGGGCAAGGAGCTTATCAGGCTTTCCGAGACCGGCGCCACGCAGTGGAAGGCGACGCTTTCCGAGGACTCGTTCTGGCTATCGAAGCCCGTGCTGGAGGGCGGCATGGTCTACATAGGAGCCCTTGACGACAGGATGCATGCGTACGTGGCCTCGAACGGCCTCGAAATATGGTCCGCGAGGGCGCGCAACTGGGTCCTCGGCACGGCGCTCGTGCTGGAAGGCGTTGTGTATTTCGGGGCGAACGACGGGAACGTATACGCGGTCGACACGGGGAGCGGAAGCGTGAGGTGGGTGGCGCACACCCAGCTCGCGGTCCACAGCAGGCCTGAACCGGGCCTCATGGGCGGCACGCAGGTCATTTTCGTAGGCGGAAGCGACAGGAACGTTTACGCCATCTCCCGCGACAGCGGGGAAATCGTCTGGAAGGGCTCGTCAGCCGGAGGGGCCGGCAGCCCACTGTTCTACCAGAACGAGGTCATTTTCGGCTCGGATGACGGAAACGTATATTCTTACAGCACCGAGAGGGCCTGCTCGATAACGAGCCCGCCCGAAGCCGGGACAATCAGCAGGAAGGAGCTTGTCGTCAGCGGCAAGTACGTTTCCGAGGCCGGCGGCGCCAGGGTGATGGTGCAGGTGAACGGGGGCCAGTGGGAGGACGCGAACACCTCGGACGTGGACTGGACCTTCATCATGGACCCCTCGGCCAAGCTCAGCCCGGGCCTGAACACGATATCATGCCAGGTGGCAGACTCCGGAGGCTCGGAAACCGGCGAGACTTTCACTACGGTCGCAATCACCCACGACCCGGGGATTCCCCTCAGCAATCTCGTCGTTTCCGCATCCCCGGACATCGTGGAGGGCAGGAACTTCACCATTTTCGTGAACGACGGGGACGACGGCTCCCCGGTCGAGAGGTTCACGCTCCAGTTCAACGGGATGACCTACAGCGGGAACAGGAACATCACCCTCACGGCGCCCGCTTCGGGGCAGTACCCGCTCGCCGTCTCGAAAATCGGCTTCAACGAGAACAGCCAGAGCATCAATGTCAACCCGAGCGGCGTGCCGCTCCATATTATTGCGATTGGCGCGATACTCATCATCGCGATACTCTGGTTCCTCTGGACCCGCGTCCTGAGCAAGCGCCTCGCGAAGAAAAAGAAGTGACTGCGTCCCTTATGGCCCGGCACCCCAGGACGAGGCGGGGGCCCGGCCTGTTGAGGAGCGAGTCATCCAGGACGACGATATTTTCGTTTTTTACGGCGGATATCCCTCCCCACCCTTCCCGCCTCGCGAGCGCCTCGCGCGAAAGCTTCACGCCGCAAATCGAGAGCGCGATAATTTCCGGGTCGAAGGAGCGTACCTCGTCAGCCGTAACTTTCCGGCTCAGGCTTCCCTTGCGAATCAGCTCCCACTCCGCTCCTGCGATTTCGGCGAGCTCCGGCACCCAGTTTCCGCTTACGAAAGGCGGGTCGTGCCATTCCTCGATGTAAAGCCTGGGGCGCCGGTCCGAAGCGTCCTGCTCGGCCTTTATCTCATCCAGTCCCCGGGCCATTCCCTCGACGAGCGCTTCCGCGCGTGCAAGCCTTCCGGTCGCCCCGCCGATATCCAAAATGCTCCCGAACACTCCGCCGAGGTCGCGGGGAGAGAGATGCAGGACCGGAAGGCCCTCGGAATCGAGCGTTTTCGCGAGCCGCTCCTGTACGACGGTAGATGTAAGAACAAGGTCTGGCTTGAGCCGCTTTATCGCGCCGGGGTCCGGATTCGCCCAATCGCCCAATTTCGGGATTTTTTTCGCTTCCGGTGGGAAATCGCAGTATGCCGTCCGGCCGACTATTTCGGCTCCTGCCCCGATTGCGAAAAGGATTTCCGTGTTGCTCGGGGCGAGAGATACTATGCGCATAAGAGGGAAATAAAGGGAAGTTTGAAAGAAACCGTAGGTTTCTTTCATTAGAAGAGGTGGTGGTCGAAGTCGATGTTCCCGATGACCGGGCGCTCGTCCCTCTCCGGGTGCGCGCAACCGATGTCGTGTGAATCAATCATCGCCCTGTGGATGTCGTCGGCGCTCAGCCTGTCCGGGGTCAGGGTTTCCTTCCCTTTGAACGCGCTTCTGCCCTCGCCTTCTTTCGCCGAAACGGCGGTCTTTCTGGTAGTGTTGGAAGTCATAGCACTGAATGGCACGCAAGAAGATTAAAGGATTGCGTTATTCAACCGTCACGCTTTTCGCGAGGTTCCGGGGCCTGTCCGGGTTTATCCCGCGCAGGACGCTCACATGGTATGCAAGGAGCTGGAGCGGGATGACGAGGGCGAACGGATAGAGAAGCGGGTCTGCGATGGCAGGGAGGGGAACGTACAAATCGCTCATGCCGCGCGCCTCCGGGTCGTCGGTCACCGAAATCATGAGCGCGCCCCGGGCCTTCGCTTCCTGCATGTTGCCTAGCATTTTGGTGATGGTTTCGTCCTTCGGAGCGAGAGCGATGACCGGGACCCCGTCAGTGATGAGGCTGAGCGTCCCGTGCTTCAGCTCGCCGCCCGGATACGCTTCCGAGTGGACGTATGTGATTTCCTTGAACTTCAGCGATGCTTCGAGGGCGATAGGCACGTTCCGGCCCCGGCCGATGAAGAAGACGTTCTCGCAGGGGGCGAGGCGCGCGGCGATTTTTTTCACCTCGTTTTCGAGCGAGAGGGCGGCCCCGACCAGTCCGGGCAGCGCCTGCATCTTTTCCCTCGGATAGAAGAGCCTGTAGATCACCGCGAGCTGGGAAGTGAACGTCTTCGTGGCTGCGACGCCCACTTCCGGCCCGGCGTTGATGTATACGACCTCGTCCGCAAGCGACGTGATGGTCGAGCCGACGATGTTCGTTATCGCGACTTTCTTCGCCTCCCCCGCATGGCGCAGGGCCTGGAGGACGTCTGCCGTCTCGCCGCTCTGGCTTATGGCGATGACCAGGGTTTCCCTGCCCGGCCTTGCGATGAAAGCGTAGTCGCTCGCGATGTATGCCTGGGCGGTTTTGCCCTCCGACTGGAGGAGGTATGCGAGCATCAGGCCGGCATGGAAGGAGGTGCCCGCGGCGACGATGTCGATTTTTTCCGCAGCGTCGATGACCTTTTTCGCATCCGACACCTCGGCCGCGAGGCTCTCGGCCACGAAATGCTTCTGGTCGGAGATTTCCTTCAGCATGAAATGGGGGAAGCCTCCCTTCTGCGCGATGTCCTCGTTCCAGTCAACCGTGACCTGCTTCCGCTCGGCTTCAGTTCCGTCGGCATTGTAGACCTTGTAGCCGTGCCGGGAGAGGACCGCGAAGTCGCCCTCCTGCAGGGGGACGAAAGTCTTGGTGTAGCGGAGCATCGCCGGAATGTCCGACGCGCAGAACATCTCGCCCCTCCCCACCCCGATTACGAGCGGGCTGTTCCTTCGCGCGAGAAACAGCCTCTCCTCCTTGTCGCCGGCAGACAGCGCGACTATTGCATAAGAACCCTCGAGCTGCCTTATTGCGCGCATGAACGCCTTGAGCAGGGGCTCCGAGCGGTGCGTTTCCTCGACAAGGTGGGCGATGACTTCCGAATCCGTCCCGGATTCGAAGCGGTGGCCCCTCGCCGCGAGGGATTCCTTGAGCTTTCCGTAGTTCTCGATGACCCCGTTATGGGCGAGAATGACGTTTTTGGCGCAATCGGCATGGGGGTGCGCGTTAGTCATGCAGACCGCGCCGTGCGTCGCCCATCTGGTGTGCCCGAGGCCGATGCACCCTTCCATGGCCGTGAACTGCAGTGCCGAGGACACGTCGCCGACCATGCCCTTGTCCTTGCGGACCTCGGCCTTCCCGCCGCTGACGACGGCGATTCCCACCGAGTCGTAGCCGCGGTATTCAAGCCGCTTCAGGCCGTCGGTTATTATCTGGGAGGCCCGTCCCGGGCCGACATAGCCGATTATGCCGCACATAGGTAAGCACTGCCTTGAAAAAGGCTGTCTCCGGTCTCCCACTTGTTGGCAGCGCCAACAAGGGGCCCCTTGTTCGGAGCGCCGAACAAGTGGGTCGGATTCCTGCACCCGTGCCGAAACGTCGCGCCGGAAACCGGCTGCCCGAAACTGGAAACTGATTTGCCGCACATAACAGCAAGAATAAGGGCGGGGAAAATACTAAAAGGGTTGGGAATTGTTCGGGCGGGCGCCTCAGATGAAGGCGACTCTGGCGCTGTCCCGGTCGTAAAGCGCCAGTGTCATCGTAGCACCGTTCCCGGTCAGCTCGCGGATGTCCTGCGAGCTCTGCAGGAGCTTCTCCCTTACGGCCCTCAGGGTATTGGCGTCGGTGTCGAGTATCACGATGTGCCTGTTCCCGCCCTGCTTGCCGACTCCTGATACGTGACCGCCATCGAGGAAGCCCGCGTACCTAAGCGAGCCGACCGCCGTAAGCGAGAGCTTGTCGCCGTTGGAGGCCTTCCTGAAATCCTCGGTTACGCAGAAAATCTCGTTGGGGCTGGAGTCGAATATCTGCCGCGGGCCGTTTATCCTCCCCAGGCGGTAGGGGTCGTAATATACTATGGCATGGGAATACTGCGCCTCAGGCGTGATGCCGTTCTCGAGCGAGTATTTCCATGTGCTGGAGTTCACATTGCGCAGCTCCTTGTATATGTCGTCGGGGACGGCCTGGGTCAGCGACACCCATTCCAGCTCGAAATCCCCATCGCGCCATCCGCTCCAGTTCTCGAAAAGGGGGTGGATTTCGTTCCCCCGACCGCACGAATCGATGATGGCGGATGCGTTCGTCGCCTGTATCCGCGAGTTCCACCTCGAGCGCAGGGAGGGGTCCTCGATGGTGGCCACCCCGTGGGGAATC
>JBFLVW010000047.1:0-23112 GCA_040758235.1 Microcaldota archaeon | reverse complement strand
CCAGAGCCGCGCCGTGTACTGGTCCTCGTAGAACCGCATCTGGAGGCCGAACTCCACGTTCTGGAACTGCGGCCTGTAATAGCCGACGTAGGCGACCCGGATTGGGTCGTTAGCGGCGAAATAGAATCCGGGCATCGCATAGGCGAGGAACCCGCGGTGCTCGAAGGAAGCGCCGAAGACCATGTTGAAGTAGATGTCGTCCCATGCCGGATAGGAGAGCGCGCCCCCGCCGACCGCGCCCAGCCTGAGCCTGGTGTGCTCGCCGAGGGGCTGGGAGTATCCAAGGCCGAGCGAGTGGGCGGTGTACATCCATGAAGGCATGTTGCCGACGGTCGCGACAGTCCCGTAGTAGTTGAGCCTGAAGCGCCATATGTCAAGGCCGGGCCGGAGGTAAAGGGCGGCAAATGGCGCCGCCTGCTCGCCGAACCACATGTTGCCTGCCGAAAGGCGCAAATCGAGAAGGTTCATGGGGCCCTGGTTCCTGAGGGCGTATCTTGCGGTCGCCCAGACGGAGGAACCGGCCTCGTTCGCATATACGTTGCCGCCCACGTCGAAAGGGTTGTCGAGGGTGAAGTCCCTCCTCCGCCCCGCCATGTCGACGGTGCCCCCGAAGTGCGATAGCGCCGGGTCCTCGTATTCGCGCAGCGCGTGCCTGCGCCTGAACGGCCTGACTTCCTCGCCGCCGGCCGTGATTTCCCTCCTGCGCGGGCGCTCCGAGTAGTCGAAGCTGAGGTTCGCGGCCCCTCCCTCGCCCTGCTGGACCGAAAAGTTCCTGAAACCGAGTGCGTCGATGACTCCGGTCGCGCCGCTCCTCGTGCCGTCATAATTCACCCTGAATGTTGCGTTCTCCTGCCTCCCCTGCCCCGGAACCAGGGTGACGCTGAATTCCACTCCCGTAGCGTCTACCGCGGACACGTTCACGTCCGCGATTGTGGCCGGAAACACCTGCTCGCCCATGATGCGCTCGCTGCTGAGCAGCGAAAGGACCTGCGTGCCCTGCCTCACTTCCCCGCTGAAGCTGCGCGTGCGGGGCCCGTGCTCCGCCGCCTCGGGCCGCTCCTGCGCCTGCGCGACCCCTTCGTTCAATGGGCTGAAAAGCATGTATGCCGCCACGACGGCGCTTGCCGCGGCTTTTGCCGCCCTTCCGATAAAAGACTGCCTTGCCAACTTTTCCGGTGCCAAAGTAGGATGCTGCAATTTCATTTCGCCACCGGAAGTAATTGTAATAGAAGGATATTTAAGGTTGCAGATTGTAGGCCAAAATGATTATTTTTTGGCCTTTTTCCGTGTTTTTTTCGGTTTTTGCTGCGTTTCCGGCAAAGGGGAGCGGAGCTTTGAATTGACCAGGAAGCCGAAGGCGAGGAAGTCGGAGATGAAGGAGGACATGTCGGAAAGCTTTGCCTCTTTCGAGGGCGGGGGCCCCGGCTCGAATTCAAGCGAAACGACGATTGTAAGCCCGCCCGAGGCGTTCGAGATGGATTTTATCTGGTAGGAGCGGTCGAAGCGCCGGACCTCGTCCGCTATCGCCGCGAAAAATATCTTGTTCCCTTCCACAATGAAGCCCCCGTCCTCCGCCTTCCGGGCCTCGAACGAAACCGCGCTCCCGTTGCGGAAGCTCGCGGAATAGTCGACCGAAACGGTCTTCCCCATTGAAACGACGTGCGATTCCAGGCCGGCCTTCTCGCCGCGGTAATCCACGATTATCGTCCTGTTGGAGGAGAAGTCGGACTCCCATCCCTTCGCCCCGTCCACTTTCCTTATGGCCGAATCGAAGAAGTCCACGGAGGACTCGTATTTGCGGTAGAGGAAGATGAAGATGCCGGCGGAAAGGATGGCAAGCCCGTAATTAAGCATGCCCTGGAAAACGAGGGGGAGCGCGACCGCCGCAAGCGCAATCGCCAGCAATGCCGCATCAGTCAGGAAATATGGGAAATGCCTCATGACATCATTCCTTCGCCATGCCGCTCTCCACCATCTGCCTGAACATCGCGACGGGAACCACGACGGAAACGTTGGAGCCGCATTCAGGGCACAGGAACTCTTCCTTGTGCTCTTTCGAGATTTTCCCGCAGTTCGCGCAGATTTCGACGGTGTTCTTCAGGAATTCACCTGCTTTGTTATCATCCCTAAGATATTAAGTTATGTGGTGGCCGCAGTGGATGAAATCGCAGATGGGGCCGGTGTGCCTGAAACCCTTGCGGGAGCAGGAGGATATCGCATCGGCCAGCACCGAGTATGCGGCATCGACATCCTCCCTGCTGACGACGTAAGGGGGTATGAGCCGTATCCCCCGCGGCCCGCACCCCAAAACGAGCAGGCCGCGCTTCGCGCACTCCGCTACGACATCGTCCCGGGTTTCGGTGTCGGTAAGGTCGAAGGCGAGCATCAGCCCCAGGCCCCGCGGGTTTAGCGCTCCGGGGAGCTCCTGGAGCGCTTTCAGGGCGTATTCGCCAATCCTCCGGTTGCTGGAGAGGAGTTTCTCCTGTTTGATGATTTCGATTGTCCTTGCGCCGAGGGCGAGGTCGAGGGCATGCCCGCCCCCCCACGTGCTGGACAGCGCGCCCGGTTCGTCCGGGAACATTTTTTTGGAGGATACGACGGCCCCCACCTGCAGTGCTTTTGCCGCGCTGAAAACGTCGGGCGTTATCGAGTAGTGCTCGAATGCCCACCACCTGCCGGTGCGGCCCATTCCGGACTGCACTTCGTCCGAGACGTACGGGATTCCGTGCTCCATCGTTATTTTCCTGATTTCCCGCACCATCCCTTCCGGTGCCACGTTATATCCCCCTTCGCCCTGCACGTGCTCGATGAGGACGAATGCGATTTCCTCGGCGGAAGCCTCGGCCCGAAGAATCCTCTCCAGCTCCTCGCCGGCGCGCTCATCATATGGAAGCCTGAGGGCGGGAAGCCGCATGTATCCTTTCTTGTGGACTTTCTTCGTATTGGTGAATGAAAGCGCGCCGAGCGTCCTCCCGTGCCAGCCCTGCTTCATGGAGATGCCGAGCTTGGAGCCGGGCCTTTTCCTCATGCAGATTTTTATCGCGTTCTCGACCGCCTCGGCCCCGGAATTGATGAGGAATGCCGTGTCGAGATGCCTGGGCGAGATTGAGGCGAGGGTATCGAGCATCCGCAGGTGCTCCTCGACGGCGAAGTCCTGCCCTGCGTATTTTATCGGATGGCGGCCCGAATACGAGCGCACGACCTCCACGAGCTCCGGGTGGTTGTAGCCGAGGGGGTTGGAAGCGACCTGGCTCGCGAAATCGAGGAAGGTGTTTCCGTCTATATCCTCGCAGTACGCACCCTTCCCCTTTCCGGAAAAAACGAGCGGGTAGGAGATGGACCAGCCGCCGTTCCTCTCCTTCAGCCTGCGGAGGATGCCCCGCGACTTCGGGCCCGGTATCTTCGTCCTTATCCGTATCATTGAGGATGTGAGAGCCGGGAAAATTTATATAGGTTGAGATGCCGGAGATGGACATGGCAGGAGTTGGAGTGGAAGCGCCGGGATTTTCGCTTCCGGATGCTGATGGAAGGGAGGTTTCGCTCGGAGATTTCCGGGGGAGGAAAGTCGTCCTCTATTTCTACCCCAAGGACGACACGCCCGGATGCACAATCGAGGCCGTGGATTTTACAAGGCTGGCCGGCGATTTTGCGGATGCGGGGGCTGTTGTCATCGGGATAAGCAAGGATTCCTGCGCGTCCCATGCGAAATTTACCAAGAAATACTCGCTCGGAGTGATTCTGCTATCGGATGCGGACGCATCGGTCCAGAAGGCATACGGCGTGTGGCGCCCCAAAAAGTTTTTGGGGAAGGAGTTTCTGGGCACCGCAAGAGTCACTTTCCTCATTGACGAGAGAGGAAAGATACTGAAGGTCTGGGACCCCGTGAAGCCGGAGGGCCACGCGGAAGAAGTGCTCGACGAGGTTAAAGATAGGAAAAAATAATCACTGGAACATTTTCGCAAAGCCGTGCTTTTTCCTGCCCTTCCAGCTTCCCTTGTGGTAGGCATAGCTCGCAAGGAGCGGGAGGACGGACGTCGCCTCGGCATACACCATCTGCTCGTAGGTCGTGTCCACCTTCCCCCATGAGCTCGCCTCCTTCAGGGTGGAGCTTGAGCACGCGCCGTCCCGCACGTCCGCGACCGTAATCTGGATTGCGTACTTGTGCATCGGAACTTCCTTGCCCAGGATTTCCGCGCACACGACCGTGTCCTGCGCGAAGTTCTTGGGGACTCCGCCGCCTATCATCAGAAGGCCGCTTGTCGGGGACTCCATCTTTATCCTCGTCAATTCGTAGAAGTCCCTGACCGAGTCTATCGAAACGTGCTTTTCAGGATGGTTGTGCTGGTGGAGGACGAGGCCGAATCCTGCGCTGGAGTCCGAGAAGGCAGGGCAGAAGATGGGGACGTCGTTTTCGTATGCCGCCTGCACGAGCGAGTCCTTTTTTTTGGCGTTCTTCGTGAGCCATCTGCCCATTTCACGGATAAACTCTCGCGAGGAGTAGGGACGGGGTTCAAGGGAATCCGCTATCGCCGAAATCGTCTTGTCGCACGACTGGAGCTCTTCTTCGTCGATGTAGGTGTCGTATATCCTGTCTATGTAGAGCTTGCGGAGCTCGCGGTCGTCCACATGGGGCGAGCCGTGGTAGTGCTTGTATCCGAGAGCCTCCAAAAAGTCCATGTCCACGATGCTCGCTCCGGTCGCGACGATTGCATCCACCATGTTGTTCTTCACGAGGTCGGAATAGAGGTTCATGCAGCCGCCGGCGCTGGTGCTGCCGGCGAGAGTCAGTATTACCGCGCAGTCCTTCTCGCGGAGCATCATGTCGTATATTTCGGCCGCTCGCCCGAGGTCGCGGGAGGTGAAGGACATCCTCTTCATGGCCTCCACGATTTCAACGGCGTTTATCTTCTTGATGTCGATGTGCTCGACCGTCGATTTGAGATAGTCTTTCTTCTCCAACATAACCACCTTCAGAATTATCGCAATTGCTTATTACGAGGTGATTTTAAAGATGCGCCCTTATCTTCGCGGAAACCTCCGCAAGGGATTCGGCCGTCGCCTTCTTCGCCCTTCCGAAGCTCAGCTCCCCGCCGCTGTTGATGGGCACCAGGTGCACGTGGGCGTGCGGGATCAGGAACCCCTCGACGACCACGCCTATCCTTTTCGCGCCGGTCGCCGTCTGTATCGCGCCCGACACCTTTTTTGCGGACGAAAAGAGCGAGTGGTAGGCGTCATCGTCCATCCCGAAGACGTTGTCGACGTGCTTTTTCGGTATCACGAGGGTGTGCCCGGGGTTGATGGGGTTGATGTCGAGGAAGGCGAGCAGGGAATCGTCCTCGTAAACCCGGCTGCAGGGTATCTGTCCGGACACTATCTTGCAGAAGACGCAGTTTTCCATGCATGCCCGTCGCGGTCCAGGTATTTAAGTTTTTCACAAAAAGCGGAGCGAGAGGCGCTTCGCCTTGGGGAGCTGGTTCCTGACGGCGTTGCCCGCGCGGTGGCCGCAGCCGAGGGGCTTTCCGAGGTATTTCAGGAGGACGAAGCCGTCGCTGGTGGATTCGCCCTGCCCTTCTTCGAGCGTTACGTCCCGTCCCTCGCAGTATGCGGCCGTCTGCTCGCGGGAAAGCTCTATTGCATTGCGGGTGATTCTGCCGCCGAACGATTGCAGGAGGTTCGTCGAGGGCTTCACGGAGCCGCTCACCCGCGCTATCATGAGGCCGAGGGTGACTATCGGCGTGTTCGGGGGGACGGATGCGGGGCCGAGGTACACCCTTCCTTTCGATGCAAGGTATAGCTCGTAGCCGGAAAACAACTCCCTGCCGAGGCCGAAGCGCTCCTCGAGGTAGCCGAGCACCATTCCCTTCACCTTCGCGGGCTGGATGTTTTCCCCTCCCTCGTCGCGCCGCCTCATTTCCTCACCTTGGCCAGGAAGAAACCCCCCGTGTCGTTGTGGTGGGGCCACACCCTCGCTGCGTTCTTTATCCTCGAATCGAAAGCAACGCCTTCCCACGATTCGAGCGCGGGCGCGGTCCGGAATCCGGGGAATGAGAAGCTCTCGAGCGAGGCGTCAGGGCGCTCTTGGAGGAAGGACCCCAAAACGCACTCGTTCTCCTCCGGCGCGAACGTGCAGGTGGAGTAGACCATCGCGCCCCCGGGGCGGAGGAGGTCGTACGCCTTCGTGATGAGCTTCTTCTGCATTTTCGAGTGCTTGGCTATCTCCCTCTCGCTCCATCCGGATGGCAGCTCGGCGTTCTTCCGTATCGTCCCTTCTGCCGAGCAGGGGGCGTCGAGAAGGGCGGCATCGAACTGCATGTCGGGGAAGAAGCGCAGGTCCCGGTTCGTGATGACGGCGTTCAGGACGCCGTTCTTTTCCAGATTGAACTTGAGCGCTTTCGTCCGGGCATAGGACACGTCGTTCGCGATTATCGTGCCCTTGTTCCCCATCAGCGCGGCAAGCTGGGTTGTTTTGGAGCCCGGGGCTGCGCAGCCGTCGAGGACGAGCCGGGCGCCTTCCAGCTCCTCGCGGATGAGAAGCGGGGGGAGCATGGAAACGAGCTCCTGCATGTATATCGCGCCGAGGAAATGCTCGAGCGTCGCGCCGATGTCCGGGCTGTCCGACACGAAGGCGTCGGGATACCACTCCATCCCGCGGACCTGGATGCCGTAGCCTGCGAAGCGCTCCGCCACCTCGCCGGAATCGGCCTTGAGGGAATTGACGCGGAAAGACTTGGGGAGGGGGCGCTCCAGGGCGGCCAGGAATGCCCCCCCGTCATCCGCAAGCGGGCAGTATCTTTTTGTGAAGTTCTCCGGAAAATACATGCTCCGCCCTCATGCGTTTTTAGTCCTAAGCTTCGACGCGTCGACGCCGGGGATGCTCCTTTTCTTTATCACGAAGCCCTTGCGGACGGCAAGCGTCTTCATCATGTGGGCGAATGCCGCCCCCATCGCCTCCTTCTTTTTCTCCGGGGCGCTCCATGAAAGCGAAAAGACCGCGCTTCCCGAATAGAACATCACGCCTCCCCCGAAGAATTCCCTCCCTCCCGAAGAATACCCGTAGTCGCGGACGAATGAGGGCATGCCGTGGAATTTCGATCTGGTCACTTTCGTGAAAATTCCCGATTCCGGGCTCTCGAGCTCGTCTTTGGCGTATTTCCTGAAATTGAATTTTGCCGGCAGCTGGACGTCCACGGAGACTGTGAACTGGCTCAGGCCGTCCCCGGACTGGAAGGAGATGGTGTATCTTCCGTCCATCACCGCTATGTCCTCGTCGAATTTCCACCCTTCCGGGTAGAACAGCTCGAAATTGCCGAGGCCGTCCCTGAAACGGACGTACCGCGTCTCTTTCGGCCTTATTCCGAAGAAGGCCTTCACCCTGCTGAAAAAATCATCGCTCGGCAATCCACACCATCTCCCGGCAGCCCTCGAAGGGGGGCGAGTACTCGAACCCGCAGTAAAGCCTGATGTTCCTGAAGCCGCACTGTTTTAGCAGGCTGCGCATCTCCTTTTCCGGCGCGTAGCGGATGTCCATCGTGAACTCGCGCGTCTTCCCGCCCTTCTCGAAGACTATCTTGTAGTGTCCTTCGTCGTTTTTGGGGTCATACCTGAGGAACCACCGCAGTTCGTAATCCGAGCCGTCCGGCGCGCGCAGGCGCTCGCTCTCGAAAAGGTGGTAGTCCCCGGTCATCAGCTTCTCCTCCTCGGAGGGATGGTAGGTGTGCAGAATAAGCCTGCCCCCCTTTTCGAGATGGTCGAGCATGTTCGAGAGCGCCTGCCTCCGCGCGGCAGTGTCCGGGAGGTGCAGGAAGCTCCGGTAGGGGACGATAATAAGGCGGAATTTCGAGCCGATTTTGAAGTCCCTCATGTCCGCGGCCATGACCTTCGGCGCGAGCCCCATGCCCTTAGCTTTCGTCCGGAGCACGTCAAGCATCGCTTCCGAGGCGTCTATGCCCTGCGCATCAAGCCCCTCCCGCAGGATGGCAAGGAGTATCCTGCCCGTCCCGCAGGCGACTTCCAGGACCGGGCCGCGGGCGTTCCGGGCTTCCGTGAGGTAGAAGCCGAGGTCGGCGGAATCGCCGTAAATCAGGTCGTAGCACTCCGCCATCTCTTCATAAACAGCCATCGGTTGGATTGGGGGCGCAAGGTAAATAATCCTTCTCGGAAGTGTGGCGAAGACAACGCCGCATCGTGAAGCCAAAACAAACCAGTTTCGCCCCGCGAGCCTGTTATCTCCGGCCGGGGATACCCGCCGCGAGTTACATGCGAGGCGTCGTGGGTGTGTTTTTTATTGGTTTGCGGACGAGAGTATCCCGTGTATCTGCACATAGACATGGACTACTTCTTCGCGCAGATAGAGGAGAGGCGCAGGCCGATGGCGAAGGGCAAAATCATCGTCGTTTGCGTCTTCAGCGGCAGGACGGCGGATTCCGGCGTAGTCAGCACCGTCAACTACCCCGGGCGGGAGGCAGGCATCCGCTCCGGGATGCCCATCGCATTCGCGAAAAAAAGGGCGCCCCCCGCAGACACCGTTTTTCTGCCGGTGGACCATGATTATTACTGGCAGGTTTCCGAGCGCATAGACGGCATTGTGAGGGCGGCCTGCGCGCGCGTGGTCCAGGCGAGCGTGGACGAATGGAACGCAGAGGACGATGAAGCCGAGCGGAAAGCGCGGGAGCTGAAGGAGGCGATATTGGGCGAAACGGGGCTTACATGCACAGTCGGCGTCGCGCCATCCCCCCTCGGGGCGAAGATGGCCGCCGCGAAATCCAAGCCGGACGGCCTGCTCGTCCTCGATTCCGAAGGCGAAAGGAAGATGATAAGCTCCTCAGACATCGAAAAAGTTCCCGGGATAGGGCCAAAAACCGCCGAGGCCCTGAGGGCAATGGGCGCGAACAGGGTGTCCGATATCGCCTCCCTGGACGCGATAAGGCTGGTCGAGGTTTTCGGCAGGAAGGCCGGCGCGTGGCTGCATGATATCGGAAAGGGGAGCTACGGGGAAGGCCTGGGCGCGGAGAAGGAGCAGGGGGAGATAAGCAGGATAGGGACGCTCAAGGAAAAGACGCGGGACGGATACATCATCATGGCGAAACTGGACGATTTGGAGAAGGAGGCGAAGGAGCGCCTGATGGGCATGAAGAAGTCCTACAAGACGCTCAGCGTCATTTTCATCACCGAGGACCTCAAGACGCACACCAAGTCCATGTCTTTCAGGAATCCGAAGGGGTGGGCCGAGCCGGCCCGCAAGGAGCGCGAGGCGCTCGTCCGGGAGTTTCTCGCGGAAAACGACATGGAGGTCCGTAGAGTCGGGATACGGTTCGGCGGCCTTTTCGACATGGGCGGACAGACGACGCTGTTCTGAGTTTTGCGTTCAGTGTCTTGGCAAAAAGTGGTAATTTTTGGCAAAAAACATACATTTATATACTCTTTTATCCATAAAGAATAACATCAATACAAACACTCAGAGGTGGGTTTGGATGATTGGAACCATAAACAATTTCGTCAGCAAGGTCGTCAGCACCGTCAGCGGCCCGTTGTACAGCTGGGGCCCGAAGCCGGTGAAGAAGAAGCCGAAGCTGATCAAGGCGAAGAAGATAAAGTGCTCGCACAAGGGCAAATGCAGGTGCAACTGATTTTGGGTGGTTGAAATTCCGCTTCGCGGAATTTGGCCATTATCAGAGGGCATCCAGGGACTCCTGTTCAACAGGGTGCAGCTTCGCAGGCACTATGATGCAGAAGGGCGGCCTGCCGAGTTTTTTGTCCTTTAATTCGCTTATTTTTCCATAGGTTATTTTTTCGTCGTCCTCGCCGATTCTCGACAGCACCACGGCGCTTTCGAACTCGTGCAGAAGCTCGAGCGCGTCTTTGGCTTCCATCGGCTGTGGTTCTGTGTCAAGAAGCACGAGCGAATGCATGTCATTTTTGAGGTTCTGACGGATGACTTCAAGAGATGATGCTGGCTTGTAGTTCGGACGGGGGTTCACGAGGCTCGCGGTTTTCCCGAACCGGTAAATCTGGAGGCCGGTGCGAGCGGGGGCCGCGGAGTAGATGGAAGAGTTGTGTATGACCGTTACCGGGACGCCCTTCTTCCTCGCCCCCAGGACGAGCGTAATGTGCGTCGTTGCGGTCAGGGGGTCGCCGGAGACCAGGAGGCATACATCCGAGGATTTGGCCTTATCGACCAGATAATCGCTTTCCAGCCGGTCCCTCCCGATTCGCTCGATTGTCTTTCCTGTTTTCGCTTCAAGCGAGGCGATTTTGGCCTCGTCAATGGGGTTCGTGTAGGTCTCAATAAACACATCCTTGCAGACTTTTATCGCCTCCATTCCGGAAAGCGTTATGTCGAATGACACCCCCGTCCCTACCAAAAAAAGCGCCATAACTTAGATGATTGTCGTAAGGATTAAAAAGAGGATACGCCATAATCTACTTTGCGACACAATGATATCCTGTCCATCGGGATACAGATGAGTGGCCATTTTCCCGAGGGCGAGCGCGCCCGATGGCAAGAACGGCGGTCCGTTCTTGACTGTCGCGAACGTTTCGACGTTCGCAACAAGGGAAAATCAACTGACGATCCTTTCCGAAAGGAAGGGATACGCTACGGGGTACCAATCATAACCATCCCCCTACCCCTAGCGTTTCCTTCTCAATAAAAGAAACCTACGGTTTCTTTTCAACTTCCCTTTTCGAATTTTTGGTTTCTTTTCAACTTCCCTTTCCTAAATAATCTCCCCTTTCCTAGCGTTTCCTTCCCATACCCTGTCAACGAGTATTGAGCATCTTACCGAGTTTTCGTCCATGAAATAAACGAATGCGTGGATTTCCAGGCCGTCCGATTTCCACGATATTTTTTTCCCGAGGGGGAATTGTTTTGGCGAGGGATTGCAACCCGGCACCTGAATCCTCATTTCGGCCAACCTGTCGGCACCGGGTAGGTATCTGAAACCAACTCCCGCGACCTCGACAGTTTCGTCCCTTGATATCGGTCCCACGTACTGGCCGAGCCGGTTGAGGGGGAGCTTGTCCTGTATGGGGCTGATGTGCCTCCACTCTTCTTTTTGCCCTTCAGGAGTAGGGAGCGCCGCTTTCCGGTATGGCCCTAACTGATTTCTTGGGTCCGTCATGCGGCATCACTCCCTTATCAGCGTCCAGCCGGTTATCCTGTTCCCCGCGCCCCATTCCATCGAAAATCCGTATCTGCCGTGTTCGTACGAGCCGCAGTTCAAATCCGAAGATTCGCCATCACGGAGAGCGACGACGCTGGAGATCATCCCGACATCGGCCCATTTGTCCCCGGGAGAATCGGAAGGGGAGAGCTCGTATATGTGGAGATTGTATGTCTCCCCCTCCACGGATATGGCCAGCGTGATGCCGGCCCTCTGCGTGAATCTGTCGATTACCTCGCCGGAATCGTTCGTTACGGATATCACGGCAGTGTCGACGCCGCCATGCACCTCCACGGTCTCAAGAACGAAATTGAGTTCGTCATCGAAAGGAACGGCGATCCCCTGGAGCATGATAGCGGAGGCGGATTCCTTGGCGACATCAAGCCCGTCGGGATTGACGCCGATAACCGTGCGTTCCTCGTTGCACACGTTGACTGTAAGACGCCTGTTCACGGCAAGGCCCCACCCTCCTTCGCCTGCTTCAAGCCCCGGCTCAAGAGCGGTCGTTTCGCCGATAATCACGAGCGGCCCCTCATCGATGCATGTGTCTGCCTGGATAACCTGGCGCACATCCTGGACGATGCCGTTCTCAAGCGTCCAGCTCTGGCCTGTTTCGAATTCTTCGTTGCCGCAGTCCGGGTCTTCCCGCTCGATGTCAGCATCCGCCCTGAGCGTGACGGACATTTCCCCGAAAGTATATCCGGCGCGCACGGAACAGGCGGACATCCGAACCGGCCCGTCGCCCAAATCCATCACCACTTCCGCGCCTTCGACCATGTCGATGTGGCGAAGAACGACGCCATCATCGTCTGTCAGGTGCATGAACGCCGTCTGCGATCCGGACTCTAGGTCTGAGAGGGTCAGCATGAATCCGTTCACGAGGAGAAGCGATTCCCCCCGGTTAATTGTCTTTTCGTAAAGGGCCGGTATAGTTGGAGAATCGCCGCAGAGCCCGCTCACTTCCTGGGTGTTGCCCGGAACGACTACGGTCACTTCCGGAGGCTCGACAACTACGGTAACGTTCCCGTCCGGGCCTCCGTCCTGCGGCTGGATGTAATAATTGTGTATCTCGTCCCCGCAAGCCGAGAGCCCGATTGCGCCCGAAACAAGCACTGCGGCCATTTTTCCCCTGAATCCATTCGATGCCTTTGCGGCATCCCCCCTCCCCCTGAAAATGTTTTTCATCATAGTAATCACATTATTTCAAAATTAGTAACTTCTTTACGATTTTAAATATTAATAACTAAGTATCCCCCTAAGGGGATACACTAAGAATGAGAATTTTGACGCTCAGACGAAAAGCTCGTGGAAGAAATGGGGGAAGCCGACGAGCCCGCCAAGCAGGTCCGCGAATTCCTCCCGCCCTCGCACCACGCTCCTGAAGTTCGCGTCGATGTCTAGATGGCTCTTGTAGTGGGTTATCCCGAACTCGTGGGACACGGTAACCTGCGCCCCGGCTCTCCCTGCGGCCTCCCTGACGCGCCCCATCATCAGCGCGGCGTCCGCCTCGTCCTCGACATAGAAAACGAATCGCTTGCCCTCCTGCAAAGGTTCATACCCGCCCCATTTGGCGAAGAAGGGATATTCGGGGTGCGCTTTCGAGAGTTCGGCAATCACGTTCATCATCGATTTGAGCGGGTTGCCGCCATATACGGTCCCCGAAACGCGCTGGTCGTCCTTCAGAGCGCTGATGTCCAAGGGAGACTCCTTCGAACCGAAAACGACAAGTTCCGTGAAAAGGCGGGATGCGACCGCGGTGCGTTTTTCCGCTTTGGAGACATCCCAATCGGGAGGAAGGTGGCGGGCGTAGCTCCAGTATTTGTTTCTTGTCTGTATTTTGGCCGGCGTATCGATTTTCCCCGGCCCCACATGCGTTTTTGCGATGCGGTATTCGAGCTGTATCGCCATAATACTTTATGAGCAAAACAGATTATAAACCTACTTTTCCACTAATTTACACTGAATTGGCTTTTCCCCGCCGCAATCCCGTATTTTTTCGCGAACCCTTTATTCACTTCCAGCACGTATTTCGCTGTTTTTTCCGACTTGTAAATCGGGCAGGAGGCGGATTTGCAGGGCGCCATGCCGATGACGTCCACGACGCTGCCGTTTTCGGATATGTGAATCGCGTCGAGCGGGATAGTCGTGTTGAACATCCAGAAGCCGTAGCGGTCGGGTTTGCTGAAAACGAACAGCATGCCTTCCTTATCGCCGAGCATTGTCCTGCCCATAAGCCCCTTAGCGCGCGTGACGGGGTTGTCGGCTATTTCGACATCCAGGACGATTTTCTTCCCGTCCTGGTCGGTGAGCGTCGCCTTCTTCCTCTCGCCTTTGGCAAAGATGAAGGAAACCGCGAATATGAGGAGGACAGCAACTGCGACAAACGCCGCGAGTTCGTAAGGCCTCATATGGATTTGAACCTGTCCTTGAACTTCTGCTGGAGCTTGGGCAGGTTGGTGTATTCCATGTCCTCCTCCGGGAGCCTGTGCGGCTCGAAGGGCCCGTGCCTCCGCATGTATTCCGCGATTTCGTTCGCTTTTGCCCGGGTGTAGTCGTATGATGGGTCCTTGAAGATGTCCACAGGGCCCACAAGAGTCCCGTTCGCGAGCTGGAAGCCGAGCGCGACAACCCGCGGGGGCCCGTCGAGCCTGGTCGGCGTCGCCTGCTCCATGCTGCATGGCATCATGGGCCCCTGGTGCGAGCCGCGCATCCATCCTGAAACGAGGTGGGGGAAGGAAAAAGGCTCCAGCGCCTCGCCGACGGACGGCAGGCCTGCCTGGCAGCGCACGATGGCAACGGGGTCGTCCTTGCCAACGTACGTCCCTGCGACTTTCGAGAGCTTATCGGTGGAAACCGAGCAGATGGCCTCTGTTTCCGGGACCTTGTTCCCCGGCCCGGGATAGACCGTCTTAATCACATAGCGCGAGCGCGAGCCGATGAAGGCCAGCATGGAGTACATTTCTTCGGGCGTCTTGAATGTGATTTTCCTTCCATCGACGGTGTCGTACACTTCGAAATGGAAGCCGCCCTGCATGTTGGGGTCGATGACGAGGCCGGGCGTGTTGAAGGGGTCTGCGAACATCCTGTAGACTGGCAGGTTGAAGGCGCCCGGGTCGGTCTTGTCCATCATGAACACGACGACCGGCTCCGAGCCGCGCTCCTCGAACTCCAGCTCAGCGACACCTGGTCCCATGCCGCGGACGTTCCCCGAGAAGGCGTCTTTGAGGAGGTCCTGCCCCGCGCCGTAGAGCTTTAGCTTTTTCGCGACCTCGGTCCCGGCCTTGAACGCGTCCCAGGCGAGGCCGTGGACGTCCTTGCTGTCAACGCCCTTCGTGTGCGTCATGACGAGGTTGATGTCGTCGCCGCACCATCCGACGAAGAAATCCGTTATCCTGCCGTCCCTTTTCGCGTCCGCAAGCACTCCCCGCACGGTCTTCACGACGTCCGGGTGAACGGTCTCATGCCCCGGATACCCGCCTATGTCTGCTTTAATCACGCTGAGGGTGATTTTCATAATTCGCACCTTTTTGGTGTAAACTGGGGAACAGGAAATAAAAAGATTGTCATTCGCGCCGGGCCGCACAAAACAGCTGGACCAGCCCAGATGGTTGCGTTCGGTCTGTCTGCCTTCTGGCTTCGGGAAGCCCAAAATGTCCCCAAATGTTCGTCTTTTGCAGAACATTTCGTTTGACTTCCGGCAACATTTAAAACCGAATCCCGGCTAATCCGCAATATGGCGGGTCCTGACGATTTGGGCTATGATTTCGAGAGGGATAAGAGGCTTGAGCCTCCGGGCGGGGAGCAGGCGGCAATTCGCCTCGTAGACAGGAACGGCAGGGTATGGGAGGGGCCGCGATTCCCCATGGATTCCGAGGCGCGCTATGCCTATTATAGCAGGATGGGGGGTTTCGTCCCGGTAGAAGTGGCTGTGGACACCATATTCACGAACCCGATTCACTACGGCGCAGGGGGGTTCGAAGGCGTCCGGCTCTTCCGGACACCCTATGGGGATGGCTTCCCCGAGCTTCCGCACAACATCGGCAGGTTCATCTATTCCTCGCTCGCCTTCAACCTCTCGCTTGTCCGCCAGACGATGGCCATTCTCGACGACCCTGCGGTCGAGCATGTGGAGCACACGCCGAGGACGCCGATGGAGTTCTTCGCCGACACCGAAAAGCGCCTGCTCAATGATGAAAACATCAGGATGGGCGTCGAGATATTCTACAAGGACGGAAGGAAGGTGCACGCAACCGTGCCCTTCGAGCTGAAGGTCAGGTTCGATTCCGGCGAGAGAAAATTCTCGATGAGGGAGATGGAGGCGGCGATGTGCTCGCTTGCCATCCTGAACCGCCTGGTGCGCGGAGGGAATTTCCCCGAATCATCGATGGGGCTGATCCCCGGCGGCTATTTCCGCCCAGTATTCTGGGTTTCGGGCGAGGAAGGCCTGAAAGTCCCGACCGTCCTCAAAAGGCCGGACGGCACGCTTGCGGACAAGCCGCTCTATTTCGGAATCGGGACATTGCCATGGGGCAGGTATCTCGATGAGAAGGGATATGCGGCAGGCATAGACCTGCTGATGGCCCCGTTCTGGAGGATAGACGAATCCATGCCTGTGCGGCAGAAGATTTCCGGCAACTACGTGAATTCCACGAGGAACATCAACATGGCGGCGATTCTCGGCTTCGGGGAGATACTCGCGCTGAACCACAAGGGGCAGGTAGTCGAAGGCTCGGCCGAGAACATAGTCGTCCTGATGACCGAAAAAAGCACCGGCAACCTGCGGGCGTTCTTCCCGCCCCTCTCGTCGAACATCCTTGCCGGAACGACAAGGAACAGGGCGCTCAAAATCCTCCAGGAGGGCATCAGGCTTTCGGGGAAGGAGGTCGAGCTCGTGCTGGAGGCTCCGGAATGGGACTTCCTGAAGAAGAGCCTCAGGGGCCACACCGGCTGGGAGGTTTCCGCAGTAGTGCTGATGGGGACAGGGGTGGGGTTCATCCACGGCCGGTCCATCACCGAGAACGACTTCCTCGAGGACTGGATGGAAGTGAATGAATTGCGCTCGGAGGACGAGCGCACCAACCCGCTCGTCCTGAAAAGGGTGAAGGAAACCGAAGTGAGGTATGCAATCAACGGGGGAAAGAAGCACCCGTTCGTGGACGCCCTGCAGGAGAAGTACGTGCAGTATGTCCTTGGAGCCGGAGGCTCGAGGATTACCCCCGCCTGCGACATGGACTATGGAATGGCCGAAAAGATTTTCGGGGTGGGAATCGAAGAGGCGCTCGGCGCGGAGAAGGTGCGGGACTTCCGCTCGAAAATAGAGGGGGGTTATTTCAGGGAAAGGGTTTCCGGGGCAGAGAACCCCGACGAGCTCAAGGAAAAATACAGGGAAGCGGTAAGGCTCATCACCAAAATGAACGCGATTTCCATGGAAAGAAGGAGCAGGCCGTCAGGCCTGGCAAGATAGAAAAAAAGGATTAGCGGCTTTCACGCCGCCTTCGCGACCTGGGCCTGGAGGAGCTTGAACTTGTCCTCCTCCACGCCCTTGGTCTTGACCTGCTTGCCGACATGCAGGACCTGCTCGTGCCTCGAGCTGTCCCGATAAATCGTTATGCCCTTGCAGTTCGTCTTCCAGGCGAGCATGTAGACGTGCTCCACGTCCTCGACGGTCGCCTCGGCGGGCAGGTTTATCGTCTTGCTGACCGCGAGGTCGACGTTCTTCTGGAACGCGGCCTGCATCAGGACGTGCGACTCGGGGGTGATGTCGTGCGCGACCCTGAAGACGTTCTTCACGTCCTCCGGGATGCCCTCGATGTGCTGGACCGAGCCCTCCTCCATTATCTTCTGCATCAGCTCCTGGCTGTAGAGGCCGCGGACCTTGAGGACGTGCTCGAAAATCTCGTCGCAGTAATAATACTGGCCGGCCCGGACCGTCTTCAGGAATGAAAGCGCGAAAACCGGCTCGATGCCGCTGCTCGAATCGGCTATCATCGAGATCGTCCCTGTCGGCGCGATGGAGGTGCATGTGGCGTTCCTCATCGCGTCGTATTTCCCGTTGAGCGGGCTGTCCTTGAAGCCTGGGAACGAGCCGCGGGCGCGGCCGAGCTCGTGGCTCATCTTGCGGGCCTCGTCCTCGATGAAGCGCATCACTTCCTCGCCCACTTCGTAGCCCTGCTCGGAGTCGTAGCGGATGCCCATCTTGAACAGCATGCGGGCGAATCCCATGACGCCGAGGCCTATCCTCCGGTTTTTCAGCGTCTGGTCCCTTATCTGGGGAATCGGGTACTTATTCATGTCGATGACGTTGTCGAGGAACTGGAATGCGACGCGGACGACGTAGCGGAGGCGGTTCCAGTCCACTTTCTTCTTCCAGTCCGTCTTGCTCCAATCCAGCTCGACGAACTTCACGAGGTTGATGGAGCCCAGGTTGCAGGACTCGTAATCGGGCATCGGAACCTCGCCGCAGGGGTTCGTGGCGTGTATTGGGTCCGTCGGCGTCGGGTTCTTCCTGTTTATCTCGTCGATGAAGAGCATGCCGGGCTCGGCCGACTTCCATGCGCTGTATGCTATCAGCTTGAAGACGGAGCGCGCGTTCACCTTCCGGAGGGCCGCTCCAGTCCGCGGGTTAAGCAGGTCGTATTCGCCGTTGCTGTCGACCGCCGCCATGAACTTGTCGTCGACCATCACCGAGACGTTGAAGTTCTCCATCACTCCCGGCGTCTGCTTCATCGTGATGAACTCCTCTATGTCGGGGTGCCAGGAGTGCATCGTCGCCATGTTGGCTCCGCGCCTCTTGCCCCCCTGCTTAATGACGTTCGTCGCATTGTCGAAGGCGCTCATGAAGGAGATGGGCCCGGAAGCGATTCCTGCCGTGCTTTTCACGAAGTCGCCTTTGGGGCGCAGGTAGGAGAAGCAGAAGCCCGTCCCCCCGCCCGTCTTGTGTATTATCGCCTGGTGCTTGACGGACTCGAATATGTCCTCGATGTCGTCCTTGACCGGCAGGATGAAGCATGCGGCGAGCTGGCCGAGCTCGGTGCCCGCGTTCATAAGCGTCGGGGAGTTCGGAAGGAACTCAAAGTTCGTCATGATTTCGTAGAACGCCTGCTCGTAGCGCTTCACGGTCGCCTCGTCCGCGCCGTAGTTGTACTCGTTCGAGGCGAGGTGGCGGGCGACCCTCGAGAACAGCCCGCTCGGCGTCTCGGCGATCTTGCCGTTCTCGTCTTTGAGGAGGTACCTCTTCTCGAGGACCTGGATGGAGTTGAGCGGAAGCTTGAGGTCGTCCTGCACGCCGAGCGCAGTCTTCATCTCGCGCTCGATGTTCTTCCTGTGCCTGTATAGTATGTATGATTTTGCGGTCGTCGCGTGGCCGGTCTCTATGAGCGCCTTCTCGACGAGGTCCTGGACCTCCTCGACCGTCGGGATGTAGTTCGCCGCGTATTTCTCTCCGATGAGCTGGACCACTTTGTCCGCGACGCGCTCGGATTCGGCCCTGTCGCTTCCGCCTACGGACTGCGCGGCCTTGAATATCGCGTTCGTGATTTTTTCCTTATCGAAGTCGACTACCGATCCATCCCGCTTTCTTATCTTTTTGTCTGCCATAAATCCACCTGAGTCCCCCAGAGGAAGAGCCAACGGGGGAGGTAACCCGGGAAACCCGCCTTAAAGATTCCGAGCAGGAGGAATACTTGCACAAGTAATTTAAATGAATTGCGCGCTCGTCGTGAAAAAAGCAAATTTTTCATTGGCGAAAATTTTCTTTCGGGAGAAAATTGTATGGAACCGGAACCGGGGACCCGGATTGAGGGAAAAATTCCATCGAACCCCTGCCCGGAGAGGGAAATATTCCAATTCAATCAGACGACTGGGGCTGCTTCCTGAGGACTAGCAGCGCGCCGCATCCGCCGATGACGAAATTTATCATGGTTCCGACTATGACGAGCCCAAGGCCGCAGACGATTGAAAGGCCGATGCCGCTGAGGCCGACCGCCCCGCCGAGGAGCGAGGATGCGACGGCCGATTCCGTGGAGCCGAAGCCTCCCCCTCCGAGGGGCCTGCTCACGATTACGAGCGCGAGCGCGGCGTTGAGGATTTTCTCTATCACCGCGGTGATGAAATACGCGATGGCAGCCACCCACGCGGCGCCGACGGCGTCGAACTGGTATCTTTTCACCGCGCGCATGCCGGTCCAGATGTAAAGCCCTAGGAACAGGGGGAAAAGGATGAGCATGTACAGCGAGAACGCCGTGTCGAGGAGCTGGGCGTTTTCGTCGGTTATCGCGAGCGAAAGAAGCTGGAGTATGAGCGAAAGCACAACGAGCGCGAGGCCGATGCCGACGCTCAGGAGCGCGGATATGAGCATTTTTTTGACGTCTACACTTTGCCTTGCCATCTGGTCTACCCGCTTCCAATATGCCAGCAAGATATTTAAATCAGGGGGCGCACGCTCAGCACGAGAAAACGAACTCCAGCGGCTCCTTCCTGTCCAGCCGGCAGAATCCGAACCGCTCGAACTGGACGATCGCCCCGGGAGCGAGGCCTGAAACGGCCGGCTCGCAGAGCCCCTCCACCCTTTTCAGGCTGGCAGGGTCGAACTCGCCCTTCTCATCGAGCAGGTCGCCCGGGACGAGCACCGCGCATCCGAGCCCCCCCGCGCCCACCCATTGTATTTTTTTCTGGACGGTTTCATCCGGGGCGAGCTTTCCGGCGAGCGTATCGCCTTTCTTCACGAGCGTGACATTGCAAAGGTCCTTGAGCCGGAAGGTTTCGCCCTCCTTCAGGTTCGCCGCATCGGCGCCGGGAATGAAGACTCTCCCCGAAACATCAAGGGCGCGGAGACCCATCTCTTTTTTGGGGTGCATCTTCAGCTCAACCGTGCGCTCGCCGAGCCCCTCGACTGAGAGCCCCACCGGCTCAGCCACGAAAAAGAAGTGCGGCGAAAGGGGGTCGAGGAGCTTCCGGTTCTCGGCGAGGAGCGCCTCCCAGTCCGGCTCGCTCTCGACTTTGGAGAGGCCGAAGGAAAGGACGAAGGACTTTATCGCCTCGGGAAGGACGCCGCGGCGCCTGAGGCCGGCGAGAGTGGGTAGGCGGGGGTCGTCCCATCCCAAAACCTTTTTTTCGTTCACGAGGGGCACCAGAAGGCGCTTGCTGATTGGCGCGCGCTTTATCGCGAGCCTGGAGAATGCAACCAGGACGGGAGGCTCCCATCCGAGCGCCTTATAGAGGGCCATCGAAAGCTCGTCCCGCAATTCATATTCCTTCGAGCGCATCGAGTGGGTGATGCCCTCGATATGGTCCATCACCACGACCGCGAGGTCGTATGAGGGCCAGACGCGGTATTTTTCCAGCTGGCGGAAGTGCTTTTTCGCGATTATCCTCGCGAGCGTCGGGTCCCGCATGACCGTGTTATCCGCAGCGAGGTCGCCCATGTAACGCAGGACGGCTTCGCCCTCGTCGTAGCCTCCCTCGAGCATTCTGGCCCATCTGCCGATATGGCTTCCGGCATCCAGCCCCCGGCACCCGCAGGGCCTGCTTTCGGTGCGGCCCTTGCTCATTTCCTCCTGGCTGCAGGTGCACACGTATGCTTTAGCGCCCCGGATGAGATGCTCCGCGGCCTCGTAGATGCGGGGGAGGTTGTCGGAGGTGAAGGTTTCGCCCCCCGACCATTTCACGCCGAGCCATTCCAGCCCGGCCTTTATCGCCTCGACGTACTGGTAGGACTCCTTTTCGGGGTTGGTATCGTCGAAGCGGAGGAGCATCTTTCCCGAATAGGCGCTCGCGCCCTCGGAATCGAGCCAGGCGGCCTTGGCGTGCCCGATGTGGGGGTATCCCGAAGGCTCGGGGGGGAAGCGCGTCACGACACTGCCCAAAACCGCGCCGGGAAGCTCTATCGCCTTTTTCTCCTCTTTCTTTTCGGCGTACACGAAATCCGCCATTTCGGCCTGGATTTCCGCCTTCGTGAGCTTTGAAACGCGCGAGATTTCCTCGTTTATGAGCTTCATCGCGGCCTTCATGTCTTTTTTGGCGTCCGGAGATTCCGCGATGACCTTCCCTACGACGGAGCCGGGACTCGCCTTGCCGTAGTCGAACGCGTTCTTGAGGACGTGCTTTCGTATTATCAGCTGAAGTTCTTGCATGTGTGGTATTTGTTCGCGGGTTTTAAGAAGCATGGCGGGTTTTCCGGCGGAACGCGCCTTTTTGATACAAAGGCTTATAAATAAGTTCACACGCGTATAGTTCACAAACTTCGAAAGGAGGTGTAGCTGAATGGGAAAGACGACGTATCTCGGAAAATCCGTCATGTCTAATTGTACCAAGCAGCACTTGGGCTACACCTTCGTCATCAGGTGGCGCAAGGATTTGTAGGAGGTAAGGGACCCGAAAGGGTGTGACACCCGAAACTCCTGCGCCCTGAAAACACGCGGGAGGGCTCCTGCGTGTCTTTGGATTTCGCTTTTTTGGGTTTTCCCATGGAGCATCCCCTGCCGGGATTCTTCCCTGGTGAAGGCACCAAAAAAGCTTGTCTGATGTGAGGAGGGCGATGGCGCCCCCTCATAATCGTCATGCAGTAATTGGTGATAGAAGTGGTTGGTTTAGAGGCCGTCGCTCCGGCCCCCGCCCCGCGGGACGAGCGTTTCGACCGAGAAGTAGCATATGACTACCCCAGAAGGGGAAGACCCAGGAAGGTTCGCAATCACGAGCAGGTCGCGGAAGTCCTGAGGCTGTACTTCGTGGAGAAGATGTCCATGAGGCAGGTGGCTGACGTCATCGGCGTCTCCCACATGAGCGTGTACAGGATGCTGTCCGACCCGAGCATAGAGCTGCTCATCTGAACGGTGCGCGACTCTTTTCTTCCTTCTTTTTCTTTGCCTTTTAAAACAGTTCCTCACACCAAAAGTAACATGCCTCCAGGCGACAAGCCGGACGGGCCCAAAAACGCCCTCCCGGTCCATCCGGAATTCAGAACCGCGGTGCAGATGATAAACAGCATCCGCGTCCTGGGGAAGGACATGCAGCCCGATGAGACCAAGACCAGGGAGCAGAGGCAAAGGCAGTTCGACAAAATCAAGCACGTCCTCGAGGACTACGAATTCTGCGAAGTGAGGGGAATAGTAATCAGGGTAAGGTAGTTGGCAGATGAAATACGCTTCGCGGATTTGAGATGGCTTACGCTGTCAAGAGATAGAAAATAGAAAGACTCACGCTTCATTTAGAGTTGGCCGAACGCTCTTCGTACTCGCACACTGCATCCTCGATTCCTGAGTGTGAGTCAGTAATTTTGGAGGTGATCTATCCGCAGGTTCCCCTACGGATACCTTGTTACGACTTAGCCCCCCTCACGCCCTCTCGGTTCGAGCCCAGCATGAACCGGGACCTCACCGAGAAAACATTTGGGTGACTTGACGGGCGGTGTGTGCAAGGAGCGGGGACACATTCACCGCGCGATAGTGACACGCGATTACTAGCCATTCCATCTTCATGAGGGTGAGTTTCAACCCTCAATCCGAACCACGCATGGATTTAGGGGATTGGCTCCTCCTCTCGGAGTCGCAGCCCATTGTCCCATGCACTGTATGCCGCGTGTAGCCCAGAAGTTTCGGACCATACTGACCTACCGTCGCCCACTCCTTCCTCCCACTTAGCGCGGGCAGTCCGTTTAGAGTACACCTCTCCCGGAGGAGAAGTTGGTAACTAAACGCATGGGTCTCGCTCGTTGCCTGACTTAACAGGACAGTTCACACCACGAGCTGACGATGGCCATGCAATACCTCTCGGCTCGTTGGGCAAGATCTTTAGTCTGGCCTTCATACTGCCGTCGCTTCTGGTGAAATTTCCGGCGTTGTATCCAATTAAACCGTAGCATCCACGGCTTGTGGTGCTCCCCCGCCAATTCCTTTAAGTTTAAATCTTGCGATCGTACTCCCCAGGCGGCAGACTTAACACCTACGCTACAGCA
>JBFLVW010000046.1:0-13784 GCA_040758235.1 Microcaldota archaeon | reverse complement strand
CACAGGAGGCTCGGCGGCAATCCGGAAATAGACGTTCCTTACCAGTGGCTCTCCATACTTTTCGAGCCCGACGATTCGAAGCTGAAGAAGATTCATGACGATTACCGCTCAGGAAAGCTGCTTACGGGGGAGATGAAAGCGATCCTGATTGAGCGGATAAACGCCTTCCTCAAAGAGCACCGCGAGGCCCGCAAGCGCGCCGAGAACGAGCGCCGGAAATTCATGAAGGACGGGAAGCTCGCGAAAGAGATGTGGGAGCGCATTCACGAATAATTGAGAGTGGATCCGATGGAAACAAAGCCGCCATTCAGAAGAAGGACTGACTCGATGATGCCGCAGAGGTTGGGCGCAGGGCCCCTGCTCAGGGCCATGCGCGAGGCGGTAAGAAAAAAGCCCATGCCGGCAGTCATGACAAGGCTGATGGAGGAGGGGAGGCAGGGCTTCGTGGCGGACGCCGCGCGGACCGTCCGGGCTGCGCTGTTCAAGGAGGCTGAGGTGACCCAGACTCTCATAAGGCTGCTTGCCGGGGAGACGCCCCTGGGCCTTCCGGAGGCTTACAGGTATTACTTCGGCGCGATGGTGGACCCGGAGCGCCTGCGGACATTTCGCTCCGCCCGCGACAGGGTGCTCCGGGGCCACATTTGCGTGGAAAGGAGGGGAGAGCACATACGCATGGTGCCTGAGGGCACGGTCATCGGACCGGAGGAGGACAGCGTGATAAACGCCGCCCTGGTGGAGAACCGGGTCCTTTATTTCAGCAACGGAAGGATGTACAGCGCCGACCGGCGGGACCTGCACGGGGCCATAGACACCGAATCCCTGCCGGCCGGAACGCACTCCTCCCGTCTTGTGATACCCCTTGACGACCATTTCGGCCTGATAGAGGTGGTAGGGGCCGACCTCACTTTCGGGAACCTGATAAGGAGGCACGAGGCCGCGGTCACCGCGGCGGTCGACCTGTCGAAGATTCTTTCGCTGAAATATGCGGCCGAGATTGACGGGCTGACCGGCCTGTACAACCGCCGCGCGTTCGACTACCTGCTTTCGTTCTTCGTCGACGAGTTCGTGAAGGGCGGGCCGGACCTTGCGGTCGTGATGCTGGATGTGGACCATTTCAAGAGGGTGAACGACACGTACGGCCACCCCACCGGCGACGAGGTGCTCGCGATGTGCGCGGCGGCCGCGAGCGCGACCATGAGGGCGTCCGACCTGCTCGGCAGGATGAACTTTCCCCAGGACGGCGTCCGCAACGGGAGGGAGATGGCGCGCTACGGCGGCGAGGAGTTCGCCATCCTGCTCCCCGGAGTAGGCAACGAGGGGGCATCGATAGCGGCGAGGAGGTGCAAGGACGCTGTCTCCTCGAGGCGGGTGGACGGACCGAACGGCGAGAGCATATCAGTCACTGTGAGCATGGGAATCGCCTCGCTTTCGGAAGCGGAGGGGGCCGCTTCCGGAGAAGGTTTCGGCGACCTGGCCGGGAAATCGGCCCTGGTAAGGAAGGCGGTCATGGCGATGGCGGATTCCGCCTTATACGAAGCGAAGGCCTCGGGGAGGAACGGCATCGTGGTGGCGTCTTCCGGCGAAACCCAGGAGGGCAGGGGAACGAAATTCACTAAATTATAGCGAAAGAAACAGCCTGCCAGAAACCAGCAAGGTATATTAAGCCCGGAAGCGCAATAGGTGCCGGTGGGAGAATGGCACAACTGGCCCTCGCAACACGGAACGACAAGAAGCGCGAGCCTGCGCCATTTCCCGCGATGCAGCCTCTTTTGGGCAAGGACAACGACGCCACTATTTTTTCGTCCCTTGCCAGGCTCGGAAGGGACATAAGCGGCAGGGTGAAGGGAGTCGCGCGGGCCGTTAGGGCCCCAGAGAGGGAGCTTCTCGAAACCCCCCTGCCCCCCGAGGCGGTTTCGGCTGTCTATGGCCCGATGTTCTTCAAGATGAAGCAGTGAGTTTCGGGGATAACAATATAGAGGATAACGCCTATTTCGCTCCATGGGCAGGAGGAGAATCCCGACCGGAACACCGCTCCCGAAGGCGCTCGCGTGCGCGATGCTCGAGGACAACGGGCGCGTGCTTTTTTTGGTCAGGAAGGACGAACGCGGCACCGAGAGGATTGAGATGCCGTGCGTGCTCGTCCCTTCAGGGAGGAGCCCGTATGCCGAGATAAAGGAGGCATTCCCCAGGATGACCGGGATAGACGCCGAAATCCATGAGGCCGTGATGGAGGGAAGGTACAACGCCGGCTCGAGGAAGAGAAGGCAGTGGGTGCCCTGCATCGTTTTCAAGGCCACCGCGCGGAAGATGTTCGCGAAGCCTTCGGCGGAATTCTCCGGCTTCAGATGGCTTTCACTGGAGGATGCAGGAAAGCAGAGGCTCTCAAGGACGGCCGAGTGGCTTCTCAGAAAGAGAGAAGGATGAGAGCGAAGAGCACTATCGAGACCATTATCAGGGCCGCGCCGAGCGCGACGGAGACGAAAGCCTTTTCGCTCATGTCTGATTTCGCGGCGCCCGCGCCTTCGTCCGAGACTATGAGGGGAGCTGCGGCGGATGCGGCGAGCCGCCCCGACGGGCCCGCCATGCCGCCGACAAGCGACACTTTGGCCCCCTCAAAAAGCGAGTATTCGGTTATGCGGAGGGCCTTCTTGATGTGGGGGAGCAGCCTCGGCTTCAGGGCCGGGTTCCTGACCAGCGCGAGCATGACAGAATCGTCTATCATCGAGTCGCCGACTTCCTCCTTCTCGCCGGGCGTCATCGTTATGGAAGTCAGGACGGATTTCGCGATGTTCGCGGTAGACGATTTGGCGATGGAGTCCGCGAACTCCTCGAACATCCCTTTCTCCCTCCTCGCATAGCCCGTAATGACAAGCGGGCGCGAGAGGTGGAATTCCGCCCCTTCCGGGTCGACATTCCTGCCGCCGACAGAGAACGGCGCCCGCCGCTCTGCAGAGCATGCCGTTTTCCAAGGGTCCGGGCCGCCGCCGTAGTATTCCACAACAGTCTTCGAGTATATGCACTTCCTGCCTGTGGCCAGGCTTTCTACCGGCTCGGGCGAGCTTGCCGTTCCGGAAAGAGCCGAAGCGGTTTTCGACCTTCCGTGACCGCGCCATATGAGGTAGCAGCCGGCGACGAGGGCCGCAAGCGGCAGGAAAAGGCTGAAGAGCAGTCCTATCATCCAATCAGCAGAGCCTGAACTTGAAGCCGTAGTGGACGAGGCCCTCCGGGTCGTCCCTCTGTATCACCCGGAACACCTGCCGGACCGGCGAGCCGATTTTCACGTCATCCCGCCCTGCGTCCACTATCTGGCCGGTGAGCCGCGCCCCCTCTTCGAGCTCTATCACCGCGAGGATGTAGGGGACCTGGTCCTCGAAGCCTTCCGGCGGGGCCGTCACCTCGGTGAACGAGAACACTTTCCCCCTTCCGGAAAACTGGAGCTCGCCGAGCTTGCCCTTCCTCCTGCATTTCGGGCAGACCGAGCGCTTCGGGAAGTAGGCCGAATTGCACGTATGGCACCTGACGCCCAGCATCCGGTACCTTTCCGGAATCCTTCTCCATGTCAATGGTATGGACTCTCTCATAGGAACATCTCGTAGATAGATGGCGGAAGTCACTTATATTTCTTGTGGTGCTCCCTGAACGCCGAGAAGCCGGCGTCGGTGAGGGGATGCTTCCACATCTTTTCCAGGACGTCCGCGGGCATCGTAGCGACGTCCGCCCCGGCCTTGGCGCACTCCACGACGTGAATGGGGTGGCGGATGGACGCCGCGAGGACCTGCGTCTTGAAGCCGTAGTTTTTGTAAATCTGGACGATGTCCCGGATGAGCACCATGCCGTCCTGGGAGAGGTCGTCGAGGCGTCCGATGAAGGGCGAAACGTAGGTGGCTCCGGCCTTGGCGACAAGGAGCGCCTGGGAGGCCGAGAAGACGAGCGTGACGTTCGTCTTTATGTTTTTTTCGGAGAGTGCGCGCACGGCCCTGAGGCCGTCCTTCGTCATCGGCACCTTGAAGACGACGTTCGGGGCCCATTTAGAGTATTCGAGGGCCTCTTTCATCAGCTCTTCGTAGGTTTCCCCAGCCCCTTCGACCGAGATGGGGCCTTTCACGATTTTCGCTATTTCCAGGATGACTTCCTTGTGGCCCTTGCCGGACTTCATGATGAGCGTGGGATTGGTCGTGACGCCGTCGCAAAAACCGAGCTCGTTCGCCTTCTTTATCTCATCCACATTGGCCGTGTCCAGGAAGAATTTCATAAAAGCACCCTGTGGATAATCGGTGGGGAAGATTTTATTTGGATGCTGGAAGGCATAAAAACAGTTTTAGTTAATTGAAAATTATGAGCAGGGGAAACGGCGGCAGGACGAAGTTCAAATACAGGGAGGGGGAGGTCAAGCTGACCCAGACCGGAATCGGAAAGGACTACAGCGGATTCAGGATTTTCCACACGAGGAAAAGCGACAGGCTGGAGCGAATCGGCAACGATTATTCCCTGAGCGAGCCGTCGGATGAAGAGCTCCGGGCGTTCAGGGATGATTTGGCGAAGGCGGCGAGGAAGGACGCTAAGATTGCCAGGTATCTCGATGAGTTCCCGAGGCTGAAAATAAGGGCGGAAACGGAAGCGCTCAAGCCGGAGCCGGACAATCTCCGGGAAGAATAGCCCCTATTTTCTCATCTTCATCGCTTCGCCGGCTTGCCGGCGAATCCCGAAATTATTTCCTTAATTTCAAGGCTTCCTTCGCGTGCTTCACGATTCCGGCCGCGTCCAGCTCGTATTTTTTTAGGAGCTCGAACGATTCCCCCGATTCGCAGAAGCGGTCCCGGACGCCGTGGCGGTATACGGGAACCGGATACCGGGAGCCGGAAACCTCGCAGATTGCGCTTCCCATCCCCCCGGAAACCTGGTGCTCCTCCGCGCTCATGAGAAGGCCGCATTTTTTGGCGTATTTCTCGACCGCGTCCTCGTCTATCGGCTTTATCGTGTGGCAGTCTATCACCGCGGCGTCTATCCCGTCTTTCTTCAGCTCGGCTGCAGCAATAAGCGAGTTGTACACGGGGACGCCATGCGCGAAAATAGCGATGTCCGAGCCTTCGCGGTAGACATTCGCCTTCCCCGGCTCGAAGGGCGTGTCCTTCGTCGTGAAGACCGGAGTCTTCTCGCGGGCTGTGCGCATGTAGCAGGGGCCTTTTATCGCGCCCATCGCGTGGACGGCTTTCCGGGCCTCCTCCATGTCGCAGGGGGAGAATATCCGGATGTTGGGGAGCGGGCGCATCATGGCGATGTCCTCGAGGGCCTGGTGCGAGGCGCCGTCGGGGCCGACTGTAAGGCCGGTGTGGGAGGCGTGGATTTTCACGTCTACGTCATTGTAGCAGATGGACACCCGGACCTGGTCCCAGTTCCTGCCGGGCGAGAACACGCCGTAGGCCGATATGAAGACGGTCTTTCCGCAGGAAGCGATGCCCGCGGCCACGCCGGCCATGTTCTGCTCGGCGACACCTATCTGCACGAAGCGTTTGGGGAATTTCTCCTGGAACCAGTGCGTTCTGGTGGATTCTGAGACATCAGCCGTCACTACCCAGACGTTCTGGTCTTTTTCCCCGAGTTCGAGGATACCCTTGCCGAAGCCGTCCCTCGTCGGCTTCACAGTTTCAGGCTTGCTCAGGTCAGGAATCAGGGTCATGTCAGTCCTCCTCCTCTATCGACTTCCGAAGGTTTTCCAGCTCGGCGATTGCCTCTTCCGCCTGCTCTTTGGAGGGCGGCTTCCCGTGCCACTCGAAAAGGCTTTCCATGAAAGGCACGCCCTTGCCGGGTATCGTGTGGGCGACGACCATCGTCGGGCGCTCGTAAACGGCCTTGCTCTCCTCGCATGCGTCGATGATTTTTTTTATGTTGTGGCCGTCGACCTCGATGACGTTCCATCCGAAGGAGCGGTATTTCTCCGATATCGGCTCGAGAGGCATCACCTCCTCGGTGTAGCCGTCTATCTGGATGTTGTTCCTGTCCATTATCGCTGTGAGGTTGCCGAGCTTGTACTTTGCCGCGAGCATCGCCGCCTCCCAGGTCTGGCCCTCCTGCTGCTCGCCGTCGCTGACCATGCAGTAGGCCCTCCACCTCTTTCGCTCGGCCTTCGCGACTATCGCCATGCCGACCGCCTGGCTGAGCCCCTGCCCGAGCGGCCCGGAAGAGGTTTCTATCCCGGGGAGCGTGCCGCGGTGCGGGTGTCCCTGCATGCGCGAGCCGATTTTGCGCAGCCTCATCAGCTCCTCCTTCGGGAAATAGCCGGCGTTCGCGAGGGCGGCGTAGAGGACCGGGCACACGTGGCCGTTGGAGAGGACGAAGCGGTCCCTGCCCTCCCACTCCGGGTTCCTGGGGTCATGGTAGAGGACGTTGAAATAAAGCGCGGTGAATATGTCGGCGAGCCCTATCGAGCCGGCGGAATGGCCGCTTTTCGCCTCGTAGAGCATCCTGACGACATCCTGCCGGATTGTGTTCGCCATGAGACGCAGCTGCTTCACGTTGTTGATTCTCTTCATCATGACACCCCTGACGCGCGCTCTTTCAGCGCCTTTATGGCCGCGGCCGTGTCCGGCGCGGAGAAAATAGCGCTTGCTGCAGCGAGTATGTTCGCGCCGCACGAGTAGGCATGGGAAACGGTTTCCATGTTGACCCCGCCGTCGACCTCTATGTCGAGCTTCGGGTAAAGGGAGCGCAGTTTCCTTATCTTCTCCCCCATTTCAGAGATGTATTTCTGCCCGGAAAACCCCGGATGGACGGTCATTATCAGGACGCGCTTCGCCTTCTTGACATGGGGGAGCAGGCGCTCGAGCGGCGTTTCGGGGTTTATCGCAAGGCCGAGGAAGCCGCCCGCTTCCTTCACAGCCTTTTCTATGTCCCCGAAATCGCGGATGGTTTCGACATGGACGAGGTGCATGTGCGGGCCGGGCGTCTTCCGTATCCAGTCGGCGGGGTTCGACACCATCCAGTGGAATTCGTATTTCGCCTCGGGCAGGTCTTTTAGCTCTTCCAGGCCGATGGTCTTGTTGGGAACGAAGACGCCGTCCATGATGTCGAGCTGTATCTCAGGCACGAGGCCCCGGACCTGGCCGATGCGGCGGAGAAGGTCTTCCCTGGCATTAACCAATATCGCTGGTATTACCACTGCCTCCATATTCGCTCCCCGCCGTCGGAACCCGGTCTCCGGTTTCCTGTTGCCGGTTTCGGGTCCGGATTCCGCGTTCCGTTCGTCCCCGGACACCGAACACAAAACGAACTCCCGCTCCTGCTGGTTACATAGGTTTCTTAGTTAATATAAAGATTGCGCAGGGGGCGGGGACATCGCGGCATCGAAAGAGCGCGCGCGGGTTGTTAGGTTGGAAATTGTGGAAAAACAGGAATCACGCTTTTAAAACTATGCCCGCATAAATAATAGTTGGAGGAACGCCAGCGGAAATGCTGGTTCTTGAAAACCTGAAACGGTGCAAAAAACCGCGAAAAGCGGGAATAGATTTTTAAAATTAATATCAATAGAAATACAATAAAAAAATGGATAGGAGAAAACCGATCCAAGATGAAGCTGGAACACATACATATAACGGTGAACGCGAAAATCGACCCGTCTTTCAAGGCGTTGCCGCGGGACGAAGCCAAGCGTTTTGTGGATAAGATGCTCAAGGCGATACACATGAAGCCCCTCGGCCCGATAAACTGGGCCGACGCCGAGGACCTCGATTTCCCCGGGCAGAGCTTCGTGCAGATGATTACCACAAGCCACTGCTCGCTTCACCTGTTCACGCACAAGGACGGCACGAACGAAATCTACTTCGACCTTTACTCGTGCAAGTGTTTCGACGTGGACAAGGTAGTCGGCCTTCTGGACGAGAAGTTCGGCATCCGCGAGTGGCACGGAATCCTTTACACCAGGGCGAGCGACAAGTCCCCCGAGGTCAAGGTCATCGGCAACGATGCCCCGGCCAAGGAGATGATGGTCGCGAAGGCCGCCCGGTGCCTCTGAGTTTTTCCCGGTTTCGCCCCCTTTTTTAATTTTCCCAGCACATAGTCCGCCATGAAAATCGTGAAAATATTTTCACTGATAGCGGGATTGCTCGTTCTTTCCGGGGTCGTTTCGGCAGGGTGCGCACTTGATGCATACAACAAGGCGTGCGCGTCTTGCCAGTTCGATTCGAACGGAAAGATAGACAAGGACTGCCAGCAGGGCTACCAATCTTCCGGGACGGCATGCGTCAGCACATCTTACCCGATAATGGCCGGCAAATACGCGGCCGGCGAATGCCCGCAGGTCGATGCGTGCGCGGAGGAGCTGCGCTCTTGCACGGCCCAGTATTCCAGCGGGAACGACAAGGCGGACTGCCAGGAAGGCTCGGTTTCGGTCTGCTACTCGGCCGCGGACGCATGCGTGCGGTCGGCGGCTCGGGCCTGCGGCGAGATAGAGACTCAGTGCCCGGGCTCCGCGGCGGGGTTCGCGCTGCTTTTTGCGGGGATTGCATTCGTGAAGTTAAGGGGGTAGCTGGAATCAGCTCCTGTCCGTGCCGCCCCTTCCGGAGCCGGGGCTTCCGCCCTGGACGGCGTCCACGCTTACCGACCCGCTGCAGGCAATCACGTACTCTATTTCCTCTTTCACCCCATCAGAGCCGGGTTGGACTACTTCCAGCGCAATTCTCAGTCTTTCCGGCAGGTTGTTCAGCTCGGCCTCTATGAAAGGCATGGTGCGACGGTACTCGTCCCTTGCAGGATTGAGCAGCCTTGTGAACAGGTAATTGCGCCATTTTTTGTATGGGACGGACGATAGCTCGTCGTCCAGTATCCTGAAGCTTTTCCTGGCACATCTGGCTACGATATCCCCGGCGCTGCCGCTGAGCCCGAACGGCTCCAGAACCAAGGCGACTTCCCTCACCGCGCGGTCCACGGCCCCGTCCCGAAGCAGGGCCCTCGCGACGCCCAGCGATGCCATATTTTGCCTGTCCAGCTCCCGGTACTTGAAATACGCCCTTTTCCTCAGGTTCCGCTCCTCCCGGTCCTCGGCCGTCTCCGAGGGCTGCGCTTCTCCATGGAAGCGCCTGATGATTGCTTCGAGATAGGCAATCTCGCGCTCTTCAAATGCTCCTGGCCCGTGCGCACTGAGGGTTTTCCGGAAGCGCGCGAGGGCCCAGCCGTCATTGTGGCTAAGGCGCTCTCCGAGCGGCCTTGCTGAGTTTTCGGCAAGAACCGCCGCAAGCTCGCGGTCCGTGACCAGCCCTCCGGATGGCAGCTGTATTCCGTTCCCGTTGCATGGGATTGACGCAGGGCCTTCAACAAGGCCTTTCATGCTCCTGGCGGTTCTTTTCTGCAGAAGCCTTTTCGGATGTCCGGGGGCGAGAGTGGAGCCGGCCCATTCTTCAGGCCTGCATGCTGGCCCATCAGCATTTTTTGCCATAAAATTATACTTTTTATAAATTATAAAATAATTAGCATCCCCCCGGGGGGAGCCGGAGATTAGAGGTTCCTGTAGATATTCACGACCGCGGTGGCCCCGCTTCCGCCGACGTTGTGGCTCATTCCTATGTGGGCGTCCTTCACCTGCCGCCCTTCGGCCTCGCCCCGCAGCTGCCACACGCACTCGACGGCCTGTTTTATGCCTGTCGCACCGACGGGGTGGCCGCAGGCCTTCAGTCCGCCGGAGGTGTTTATCGGGATCTCGCTCCCGATTGCCGTCTTCCCTTCCAAAGTGGCCGGGCCGCCCTTCCCCTTCGGGAAGAAGCCCAGGTCCTCTATGGCCATGATTTCGGCAATCGTGAAACAGTCGTGGACTTCCGCAAAGTCGATGTCCTTGGGCGCCAGCTTCGCGAGGTCGAACGCCTTCTTGCCCGCGACCTGCGTCGCCTTGAGGCCGCTAAGCGTCTCCCTCGAATGGAGCGCGATTGCGTCGCTCGCCTGCGCACTGGAAACGATTTCCACCGGCTTCTTGCCGAATGAATGCGCCATGTCGAGCGGGCAGAGGACGAGGGCCGCCGCTCCGTCGGTTATGGGGGAGCAGTCGAAAACCTTGAGCGGGTCGGCGATTGACTTGGATTTCAGGACCGTTTCCATTGTTATCTCGCTCTGGAACTGGGCGTACTTGTTTTTGGCGCCGTTCTTGTGGTTCTTGACCGCGACTGCGGCCATCATTTCCTCCGTGGTGCCGAACTCGTGCATGTGCCTTCTTGCCATGAGCGCGTATATTGCCGGGAACGTCGCTCCCAAAAAAAGCTCCCACTCCTGGTCGCCCGCGCCGCCCAGGATGTCGCTTACGGTGTTCACGCCGAGGTCGGTCATCTTTTCGACGCCGCCGACGACCACGACATCGTGGTGGCCGCTCGCAACGGCCATGACGCCCTGCCGCAGGGCGAGCGCGCCGGAAGCGCAGGCGCCCTCGACGCGCGTAATCGGGACGGGGTTGAGGCCCATGTAGTCGGCAAGCAGGCCGCCGATGTGCTCCTGCCCGACGAGCCTGCCAGATGCCATCGTGCCGACGAAACCGGCGTCTATCTTCTCGCCCGGTATTCCGGCGTCCTCTATGGCGGCGACGCCGGCCTTGACGACGAGGTCGCGGAACCCCTGCTCCCAATGCTCCCCGAAGGGAGTCATGCCTGCCCCTATGATGGCTACCTTTCTCATGAGAATTACCGGATTCCTATTGTGGGAGGCTGTTTAAAAAAACATGGGGCTCGGGTTCGTCATAAAACGACGTAACCGGGCTTTGCGGGGCGGATTTTGCATGGAAGCTACAAAACATTAAAAGTGGACCGTGCCATGTAAGCATATGGTTGTGAAAATCACATACCCTTATTCTGACGAGAAAAGGGAGGAGTGCGGGGTGGTGGCTCTCTTCTCCAAGAAGGGCGAGGACGTGGCTCCCTACATATACCGCGCCCTGATAGCACTCCAGCACCGCGGACAGGATGCGGCTGGCATCGCCGTATTCGACGGGAAAAAGCTCGAGGCGCGGCGCGGAATCGGCCTCGTAGACCTCACCTTCAGGCCTGAGGACCTGGGGGTGAAGGGAAGCATGGGCATCGGCCACACGAGATATCCGACATTCGGCGAGTGCAGGATGTGCGACGTCCAGCCCATGGTGTACAAGGATTATGCGGCCGCCCACAACGGCCATCTTGCGAACGCGGACGTGCTGAGGAAGGAGCTCGAGAGGGAGGGGTATTCTTTCACGAGCACGGTGGATTCCGAGGTCGTGGTCTATTTTTTCGACAGGCACAAGGACGCCGAAGGCGCAGTGAAGGAGATGATGGGGAAGATGGAGGGCGCTTATTCCATCGCCGCCCTCGCGGAAGGGAAGATAGCGGTCTTCCGCGACCGCTTCGCCATCCGCCCCCTCGTATGGGGGGAGAATGAAGATTTTATCTGCTTCGCATCGGAAACGGTCGCCCTCGACATAAACGGCATAGCATACAAAGGCGACGTCGCGGGCGGGGAACTGGTCGTTCTGGGGCGGGACGGGAAGATGGCGAGGAAGAAGCTCTCGGAAGGGCCCCAAAAACACTGCATGTTCGAGTACGTGTATTTCTCCAGGCCTGATTCTGTCATGGACGGAAAGAGCGTCTATGAGGCACGCAGGAGGCTTGGCGCCGTGCTCGCGAGGGAAGCGCCGGCCGAAGCGGACGTCGTGGTGCCGGTCCCGGACACCTCCAGGACCGCCGCGGCGGCCTTCGCCGAGGCCCTCAGGCTTCCCTGCGAAGAAGGGCTGATGAAGAACAGGTATATCGGCAGGACATTCATCATGCCCGACCAGGGAAAGCGCGTGGACGCCGTCCGGCTGAAGCTGAATCCCGTGCGGGGGATAATGGAGGGGAGGCGGGTCGTCCTTGTGGACGACAGCATCGTCCGGGGGACCACGCTCAAGGAGATCGTCGCCCTCGTGCGGCGCTCCGGCGCGCGGGAGGTCCATCTGCGGATAACCTGCCCGCCGGTGAAGGCGCCGTGCTTCTACGGGGTGGACATGTCCACTTACAGCGAGCTGATAGCAGGGAAAAAGAGCGTCGACGAGATAAGGGATTTCCTCGGGGCGGACAGCCTTTCCTACATTTCGATAGGCGGGTTGAGGGAAGCCGTAGGGCTTCCGCTGTGCACAGGATGCCTTAATGAAGACTACCATACTGATTTTGTCAGGAATCTTGCGAAAAAAACAAAGGAAGCCGACTTGTGATTCCATGGTAGTGGTCGAGTACACATACGAGGAGATGAGAAAGCTTGTCGACCTCCCGCTGGAGGAGATGATAGCCGCGCTCAGCAGCCTCGGCGCTCCCTCCGAGTTCGAGCCGGAAGTCGGGAAGATAATAACCGAGCTCACACCGAACCGGCCGGACTGGTATTCCATGGAGGGCCTCGCGAGGGCGCTCAGGACGTATTACGGAAAGGGCCACCCGCAGTACATGGTCAAAAAGTCCCAATTCAAGGTTTTCGTTGACCCGTCCGTCTCGAAGGTAAGGCCGTTCACCGTGTGCGCGGTCGTGAAAGGCCTGAGGCTGGATGACGACCGCATAAGGGACATGGTGCTTTTGCAGGAGAAACTCCTCGGAACGCTCGGAAGGAGGGTGAAGAAGTTCGGCCTGGGCCTCTATCCGCTCCACGCCATAAAGTTCCCGGTGAGCTATACGACGATGAAGCCGGAGAAGATAAGATACACGCCGCTCGGCTCGGAGAGGGAGATGGGGGCGGACGAGATACTATCGGACCACAAGAAGGGGCAGCAGTACGGCCATCTCATAAAGGGAAGCCCGGCGTACCCGGTTTTCGTTGACGCGGACGGAAAGATAATGGCGCTGATACCGATCGTGAATTCGGCTGAGACCGGCAGGATAGACACGGGCACGAGGGACATTTTCATTGAAGTTTCGGGGATGGAGATGCACGCCTGCAAGGCCGCGCTCAATATCCTCGTCTGCACCTTCGCCGACATGGGAGGGGAGGTCCATGGGGTGGAGCTCGACTACGGTCGAGAAAAGCTCGTGACGCCGGACCTCGAACCGGCGGTGATGCCCCTCGACATCGCGGGAATGAACAGAATCCTCGGCCTTTCGCTCGACGAGAAGTCCGTGTCCGGGCTTCTGTCGAAGATGGGATATGGATACAGGAATGGGTCGGTCTCCGTCCCCCCCTACCGGGCGGACGTCCTGGGGGAAATAGACATTATCGAGGACATCGCGATAGCGTACGGCTACAACAACTTCGTGCCGACGCTCCCCGACTTCTTCAGCGCAGGGGAGAGGATAGGAAGGTATGACGAGGCCGATGCGGCGATGCGGGGAATGGGATTCGTCGAAACCAAGACATTCATACTCACGAACAGGGAGAAGCTCGCCATCATAGGGGCCGACAAGGACGTAGTCGGGATAAGCAACCCCGGCTCTGTCGATTTCACCGTGATAAGGCCGAACCTTGTCCTTGACATGATAGATACGTTCGCCATGAACAAGATGCGCGGCCTCCCCCAGCGCTTCTACGAGATAGGAATCGTGCAGCAGGGGGCGGGAAGCGAGATGCGCCTAGTTTTCGGCGTCATGGACAAGGCCGTCGAATTCTCCAGCTTCCGGGGCTGCCTCCAGACGCTTTCCAGGGAAACAGGATTGGAATTCGAATTGGCCAAGGAGGAAACCCTGGCGTTCGATAAGGAGACTTCGTGTTCCGTCATTTCCAAAGGCAGGAAAATAGGGGTCCTTGGCAAAGTGGACGGCAAAGTCCTGGAAAAGTTCGGCATAGAGTTCGATATTTACATCTGCGAACTGGAAATTTGAGGCCCC
>JBFLVW010000045.1:0-21983 GCA_040758235.1 Microcaldota archaeon | reverse complement strand
ACCTTGATGATTCGGAGGAGAATGCCGCAAGCGCCGCGATTCTGCGCCGCTTCGGCGCGAACATCACGTACACCGTGGTGTTCCCGATGCCCGTCTCATCCGCAACGGCCGGCAGCGTCAGCGGGGTCGTGGAGGGCAACAGGGCGACCTTCAGCCTAATCGATGTCATGGAGGAGTCCGAGCCGATGGTCGTCCGGAGCAGCGAGCTGAACTTCGGGTACATCGTCGTGATACTGTGCGTCCTCGCCCTCGCTGGGCTCGCGGCGGCGTTCTTCGCCACGAAGCCTTCGAAAAGGAAGAAATAAAAAAAGGGGACGACATATCGGTCTATCGAATTTATCGACGTTGAGGACCGCCTGCGGGCGGATTCCCATCGTCAGGGGTGAATGTTCATGGCAGGCATCGTCGGTTATGGGGCTTATGTGCCGGTATACAGGATAAAAAGCGGCGACATCGCCCGCGTCTGGGGCGAGGAAAGCGACCGCATCGAGAAGGGCCTCGGAATCATCGAGAAGGCGGTAGGGGGGGTGGACGAGGACACGGCCACGATTTCCGTCGAGGCGGCGAGGAACGCGATTGCGCGGGCAGGAATAGACCCGAAGAAGCTCGGGGCGCTGTATGTGGGGAGCGAGTCGCACCCATATGCCGTCAAGCCCACCGGGACCATCGTCGCCGAGGCGATTGGCGCGACGCCCAACCTTACGAGCGCGGACCTCGAGTTCGCCTGCAAGGCGGGGACCGCCGGCCTCCAGATAGTCCTCGCGATGGTGGATGCGAAAATGATACAGTACGGGATGACCATCGGAGCTGACACCGCGCAGGGCCGCCCGGGCGACGCCCTCGAATATTCGGCTGCATCCGGAGGCGCGGCGTTCATAGCCGGGCCGGATTCCGAATCCGTCGCGAAGGTGGAGGCCACTTTTTCCTTCACGACCGACACTCCGGACTTCTGGAGAAGGCAGCACGCCGAGTATCCCTCCCACGGCGGAAGGTTCACGGGCAAGCCGGCATACTTCAAGCATGTGACGAAGGCCACCGAAGGGCTCCTCGAGAAGACCGGAACGAAGGTCTCGGATTACGACTATGTGGTGTTCCACCAGCCGAACGGCAGGTTCCCGCTGGAAGCCGGGAAGAAGCTCGGCGTCCCCATGGAGAAGCTGAAAACCGGCCTGCTGACGCCCACAATAGGGAATACGTATTCGGGCGCCTCGATGCTCGGCCTAGCCGCCGTGCTGGATGAGGCGAAGGCGGGGAGCAGGATACTCGTAACGTCCTACGGCTCGGGCGCGGGGAGCGATTCGTTCGCAATGACGGTGACGGACAGGATAGATTCCGTCCGCGACAAGGCCCCGAAGACGAAGGACTACATCGCGAAGAAAAAATACATCGACTACGCGAACTACATAAAGTTCAGGAAAAAGATAAGGGACTAGGCGGATGACGTGGGGGATTTGAAACTGGACGCCTGCGAAGCCAGGGGAGATGAGGTCCGGGGCCTGCCATTCATCACGATTTGGTGGAAGCGCGCCGCCATCGAGTGCAGGGATAGCGAGCTGGTCATCCGCTCCGGATGGACGCTGAAGGCGGAATTGAGGATTCCCCTCGGGGACATCGTATCGTGCGAATGGGATGATGCCGGCTACGGCATAGGAGACTATTTCTACATCCGATACAAGAGGCGGGATGCGGCCAAGGAAGTCGTGGTCCGCCTCATGCCGAGAATCAGGGCGGGGCTGAACATCACCCGCTCCGAAATCATCAAGTATATGAAGGAGAAGGCGGGAGCTAAGGAAAAGCCCAGGGGATAACCCAGCAGCAATGCCTCGGCGCTCTTTTTGGACGTCAGGAAAAAAAATAGGGATTAGGAGCGCAGAATCTCTTCTTTGAGCTCCTTTGCAGTCTGTGGCCTCTGAGCGGGGTCTATCGACAGAACGCGCACGATGAGTGCATCCACGGACGCCGGAAGGCCGATACTTAGTTCTCCCGGAGGTCTCGGCACCGTCTTCGTCCGCATTATGAGAGCATCCAGGCTGTTCTTCGACTCAAACGGAGTTCTGCCCGTCAATGAGCGGTACATCACTACGCCGAGCGCATAGAGGTCTATTCGGTGGTCGAACGAATCTGCCTTCCCCATCGCCCTGAGCACTTGCTCCGGGGAGACATATCCTATGGTGCCCACAACTACGCCCTCCCTAGCGAGATGCGTGTCATCAGCCCTTACAAGCCGAGCGCACGGGGTGTCGAGCAGTTTCACCTGCGCGCCTTCGTTGGAATCTGCTACGAATATCTCCGCGGGCTTCAGGTCACCATGCAATAGCCCCGTGTCATGAAGGACGGACAGCGCATCGCACGTCTCTGCCATAAGCGGCTTCAGTTGCCCCCACTCAATGGCCCCTTCTGATTTCAGCTGCTCATGAAGGGTACGGCCGGTGAGAAGCTCCATCACAGCGAACACGCCATCGTCGCAGATTCCCGTATCCGTAATCGCGACTATGTTCCTGTGCTTCAGAGACATCCAAAGCTTCATCGAAGATAGGAACGTATCAGTTACCTTGGGGCTCTCCCTAACTTTGTCCTCATGGAGGACTTTCAGGGCGACCTGGCCTCCGTTGCGCGTGTCCTTTGCGGAATATGTTGAGCAGAAACCCCCGCCCCCAACCTTACTGTCAACGGAATACCTGCCTGCAAATAGCTGTCCGGTTCTCAACTCAGTCATACATAACCACCCCTCAACTACGAAAAATAAGCAGAAATATTTATAAGTAGGCGCCTGTAGCCCCCAAAAAGGGGACAGCACCAGCATCGCGCTATTCCTCTACAACTACCGCGAATTCCGCGCCCATCCCGTGCCTCAGCCACACCGCGGGCACCGATGAGCCGTAGATGACGCGCAGGGCCGGGGCTATCAGAGCTTTCTCCGTCCTCCAGAACGCGACTGCGCCCTTTTCCGCGATTGGAATGCCCGTCTCCATGTCGATGGCGAACATGTCGGACGACTTGCAGGATTGGGGAAAATTGGCGATAACGCTGGGGGCGCCCCTCGGTTCGACGACAACAGCTTTTCCGTCCGAGCCGAGCGCATAATCCTCGAACACGAGCGCCGCGCCCCGCGCCCCCGCGAAGTCCCGGGTATCGACTACGCACGCGAGGCCCGAATCGTCCGTTGCACGCAGAACCGGGCCGAATGGCTCGCCCGCGGCAGGATAGGCAACGAGCGTCCGCGTCCAGAAGGGAACCCACAGCGGCGTGCTGAAATTGGAATGTTCTGCCCTCCGGATGAGGCGCTCGTGCGCGGTCCTGTTCGAGACGAGCCTTCCTTCCGACAGGACGTGAGCCCGGCGGAAATCCGCGTAAAGCGGCTGGGCGGCATCGTCCCTCAGCAGCCTGAAACAGCGAGTCATGGATAAGCCTCTGTTTGTTGTATTACGTAAAAAGATGTGTTCTGAAATGTTTATAATGGCCTCTACAAGGAGCAGGGCAAAGCAATAATAATTTTGCCGCGATAGCAGAATCGTGGATTCAGGGGGCCTTTCCCGTAGCGATGAGGCGGGGGCTCCAGAGTTATCTGTTTCTGTCGACGACGAAACTATTGGCAGGATTTTCCAAGCTTCGCTCGTGAAGATGAGGGTGCTGTGCGCGGAGAAGAACTTCTCGCTGAACGCCCGCCTCCGGCGCTTAGACCGCCCGCTGGAGTCCACCGAGGTCGAGACCTTCGAGATGTGCGTGGAGGGCGGGGATTTCGACAAGCTCTGCAGGGAGGGCACGGTAGTCTGGTTCAGGAACGGCGCGAAGGACGCGACTTTCGCGGTTTCCGGAACGGGCGAACCTAGGCCGGCGTTCGTGTCCGAGAACCCCCTGCTCGAGGGCGGGATAATGCGGGTGAGGGAGAAAGGCGAGTGGCTCTGATGCGGGCTGGCATTTGTAAAAAGAAGGAAAAATTGGGCCTGCGGAGAGCCGCATGGTATCCTGCATTGAAGAATCGCAGGACATCCATTTTGAATTCCGGTGCGCCTTTCACATGGAAGCGCCCAAAAACGCGAAGCGTTTTTCATCAACCCGTTTTGGGCCGCCTTTTCCTAAAAGGCGGAACTCCGGACCTACGGCTATCATAGGCACTCAGTCGTATAAGACTGTGCTAGAACGTGTCATATAAGACCGTCGCTCTAACCGAGCTGAGCTACAGGCCCAAAACACTCTCCAGCGACATGCGCTGCCGGGTGTTCAGCTTTATAGTCCGATAAACGTTTTTAAAACCCTAAGCTGTGAGAAGGCAATGGGAACGAAACCGGGAACTGGGAACCGGAAACCGCAGGTGTCAGACGGTTATGGCTTATAAGACCCTTTCCGGCAGGGAGCCGGCCGCGGGAATTCTCGAAAACGCCGCGAAGATTGTGAAAAGCATGGGCAGGGCCCCCCATCTCGCGATAGTCCTGATGGGGAACGACCCCGCCTCCGAGCTGTATGTGCGGAAAAAAATGCAGAAGGCGGAGTCGGTGGGGGTGCAGGCCACCCTCAAGCGGGTCCCTGCGGAGGGACGCGAGGAGGAGCTTCTCGCGCTCGTGCACTCGCTCAATGCAGATTCCTCGATAGACGGGTTCATAGTCCAGTCGCCTCTCCCCAAGCATATCAACTACGCGAGGGTGGTCGAGGCGATTTCCCCGGCCAAAGACGTGGATGGGTGGACGTCCACCAACATGGGGAAGATGTTCCTTGGAATCTCCGAGACGTTCATGCCCGCGACGCCCATGGGCATCGTCAAGATGCTCGATTATTACGGGGTCGAGCTTTCGGGGAAAAACGCGACCGTGATAGGGAGGGGAAATGTCGTCGGAAAACCCCTCGCATTTATGCTTCTGGAGCGGAACGCAACGGTCACGATATGCCATTCCAAAACCCGCGACCTCGCAGCCAACACCAAAAACGCGGACGTGCTAATTGCGGCCGCCGGCTCGCCGAATCTGGTCAAGGCAGAAATGGTGAAGGAAGGGGCTTATGTCATTGACGTCGGTACCTCCAAGGTCGGCGAAAAGACCGTCGGCGACGTCGACTTCGAAAACGTCATAAAAAAAGCGAACTGCAGCCCGGTCCCGGGCGGCGTAGGGCCCATGACGGTCGCGATGCTGATAAGCAATGTCATCGAGGCCGCGATGAGAAGGAGCTGAATACCCTATTCCGGGGTGCCGCGCGCTATGAGCCGGGGAAAGAGCGGTTTATCTCGTCCACCCTTTTCATCAGCATCTTGTGGATTCCGGAGCCGTATTGCATCGCCTTCTTCCTCCTCCGGAGGGCCAATTCAGGCGCGCCGAGCATCTTCCCGGCTTCGCGCAGCATCGTCTTTTTCAGCTCGCGGTCGTCCATCCTCTCCTCTATCGGGACTGAGAAGACCGTTTCCGCAAGGGCCTTGTCGTAGAAGGGGAACCGTGCATCTATCGAGAACTCCCTGCACACCTTTTTCACCCAGGCCATGTCCCTCTGGGGAAGCGTCCTGAACTCTTCGCGGAGGATGGATGCGACGTCCCTCCCCTCGTCATGATACTGGTAGTAGCGCTCGTAGCCCGCGAAAAGCTCCTCGGCGGCCGAGCCGAACAGGAGGACGCCGTGCCCTTTTTGGCGGGCGGCCTCCGCGACAAAATACACGGGGACGAGTATCTCCACCTTCAGGAAATCCATCGGAAGGAGCGAGTGTATCCTGGCATACGCTTCCATCGCCTTCTGCTCGCTGATGCGGACGCATTCCAGGGGGAGGCCGAGCGAGCATGCGACCTTGTCCGCGTATGCAAGGTCCTCGCTCCCGTCCGCGCCGGCGGTGAACAGCTCCACCTGCGAGTGCTTTTTCGCTATCGCCGCAATCACCGACGAGTCGAGCCCGCCCGAAAAAGAGACGGCCACCCTGTCCTCAAGAGTCTGCTCGACGGCACGGCTGATACGCTCGGACAAGGGGAGAATCATGCCTTGAGCATGCTGAAAACGGTTTAAAAATTCATGCGGCCAACTGATATCAGATATGGGCCTGTAGCTCAGTTCTTGTCAGATGATTTTCGCTTCGCGAAAATACTGACGGGGAGCAACTTGGATAGAGCGGCACCGTCCTATTTTTGGGAATGGAGTGGCTGTTTTGGCTCCACTTTTTCCCAAAAGGTGGAAGGTGAAGGTCGTGAGTTCAAATCTCACCTGGCCCGTTCCCCCTTTTTTGTAAAAAGGGGGGCAAAAACGTGGAGTTTGCCGCCCCTGCGGGAGCGGCCGGTTGACAAAACACGACTGGCCCGTTTTTGTCAAATGCACTCGCCTCCGGCTCGTGACTGGTATGCTCAAAGCACGTCAGCCCGAATGGCTGGCCAACTGGCCATTTATAAATCGTTCCCCACAATTGTTTTATTACAGGTTATTTTGTGGTTGGGGGGTCCATGAAAGCCGCTTTCGGGATAATTCTGGTTTTCGCAGTGCTCAGCGCGGGCTGCGTGGGGATGTTCAGGGATTTCGGGCCGGCGAATGTCACGGGGCCGGCGGCCACGCCGCCCGGGCAGGACGACGGTCCGGCGGCAGGGGGAAACGACCTGCCGCAGACGATAGAAAGCCTCAAGCGCGGCGTCGTGCACATTAATTATTCCGGCGAGAGCGAGGACTACTGGTACGGCAGCGATTTCAGCCTCATCGGATCTGGAGTGGTATACAAAGTCGAGGACGGGAAGGCGTACGTCCTCACGAACCGGCACGTAGTCGACCTCAGTTATCCGGACGGGTTCTATTCGGCCGAGAACGAGAAGATTGCGGTCAAAACGTACGCGAACGATACGTTCTTCGCGACGGAGCGGTTTTTCGCCCCCAGGGGCGTCGACCTTGCGATAGTGACTTTCGAGAAGGGCGAAAGCGAGCTGGAAAGCGTCGAGCTCGCGGACTCGCTCCCGCGCACGGGAGAGGAGGTCCTCGTGATAGGGATGCCGGAGCAGCTCGAGTGGAGCGTCTCCAAGGGAATCGTCTCCGGCATAAGGGAGTTCGAGACCGAGAAGCAGAACGGGCAGAACTACACGGCGATACAGACCGACGCGGCCGTGAACGAAGGCAACAGCGGGGGCGGGATGTTCACTATGGACGGGGAGCTCGTCGGCATCAACGCCTGGAAGTACGTCGGCTTCGGGGTCGAGGGGCTCAATTTCGCGATTGCGAGCACGGATTTCGCAAAGGAGGAGGCCATGTTCGCGAGCAGGCCCATAGGGACGAGCGGCGCATCCAAGCAGGCGAGCGGACTCGCCCCGGTGGAGATAGGGATTGTGGACGTTTACAGGGAATACGATTACTACGGGGGGAGCGACTGGTACGAGGTTTCTTTCACCCTGATGGACCAGAACGGCGACTTTACGACTGCGGACGGGAAGGCTAAGGTGACCTTTATCGACGATGCCGGCAAGGCCCTCTACTCGAAAAGCATGGATGTGAAGTCCTCGGATTTCGCGTCCGCCGACTACTACCCGTTCTACGGCAAGAAAGCCTACGGCCACGAGGCCTATTTCGACGAGTTCAACAAGTCGGCTGAGAGCTATTACGCGAACGTGACGGTGGAGTTCCAGAGCGGCGGGAAGACGATGAAGAAGACGACGGAGATATACCTTCCATACGACCTTCTCGAGGGCGGCTCCAGCTACGATGACAATTATTCATATTACGACAATTACGGGACGGACTTCAAGGACATAGGAATCGCGTCCTCGGACGGCGGGGTGGAAGTGAAGCTGGTGAAGGGCGGGATGAGCAGCGGCTATTATTACGACGACTACACGCTCGTCGCCGAAATCAAAAATCTCGGCTCCGCGAAGAAGGAAATCGAAATAATGGACGCAGTCCTCGTGACGAAGGGCAAGCAGTACGAGGGCAGCAGCTACTATGATGACGACCTCGGGACCGTCTACCCCAGCGCAGCCGTGGACCATGACTTCTATTTCTATTACGTCGAGGACCTCGGCAAGGACGCGACGTTCTATCTCGAGCTGCGCGTGATAGAGGGGGAGCGGGTCGAGACGCTCAACTACGCGATAACGTTCTCCACCTAGGCCATTATGCTCGAGAGGATGCGGTAGGTGCGCTCGGTGTCCGCCTGGCTTACGACAAGAATAGTGTCGGTGTAGCACGAGATGAACTCGACCACATTGACTCCCTCCGAAGAAAGGGAGCCGAGGATGTAGGATATGACGCCGGGGACCTCCTCGAGCTCCTCCGGGCTCTCGATTATCACCATGTTCAGGTTCTCTTCCTTCTTCCAGACGGCCTTTTGCGGAATCTTCGAAACTTCCCTCTGCTCGATGATGTAGGTGAGGTGCCTGCCGGAGCGGGCGAGCGAGAGCGGCCGGACCTCATCGAGTTCCCTTTTCGCGATTACAACCGCGACCTTGCTTTTCACGACCATGGAGCTTTCGCGCAGGACCGAGAGTATCTTTCCCTCGAGGTCGGATTCCAGCCTCTCCATTTTTCCGCTCAGGCGTATGAGCGCCATCTTTATCGCGTCTTCCTTCCCTCCGCCGAAGGCTTCCGCGGAAATCCTCCTTGCCAGCGCGGAATGGTTGACTACGCCCTGCCGCAGGACTTCCTTCAGGAACGGCCTCTGCTTGACATAAAGCCATACGAGCTCCGAGATGCTTTCCATAATCCGCCTCTGTGTAATATTTGTAACATCAGTTCATATTTTTGTAACATTTTTCGCAAAATGTTTATAATGCTATTCCGCGCCATGTCGGCTCGCAAACGCGGAGAGAGGTAATAATGGATTTCACTGCACACCTAGAGTCGCTGAAGGATGAAAAGCCGCAGGCGCGCATCGACGCGGTAAAGGCGCTTGCCGGGATAGGCCAGCCGGCGGTGGGAAGCCTCTGTGAAATGGCCGCCGAGGCCTCGCTCCCGGCGCATGCGAGGGCGTGCGCGGTCAAGGCGCTCGGCGCGATAGGGGGCGCGGAGGCCGCCGAAGCGCTCATCAAGGCGCTCGGCGACGGCGAGGTCGTCGTGCGCATACCGGCGGCGATGCACCTCGGCGCGCTCAAGGAGAAGAAGGCCGCCCCGAATCTGGCGCAGATGCTAGGCGACTGGAGCTCCATCGCCCGCGGATGCGCCGCGGACAGCCTCTGCTCGCTCGCCGAGGCGTGCGCTTCCGCAGACGAACTCATGGCGATGCGCGGAACGGTCGCCGCTTTTGCCCCGAAAGACGGCAATGGGGCGAAGGATGCTGAGCGCGTCCTTGGAAAAATGGCGCAGAAGGCGGATTCCCTTCTCTGCTCCGAGCCCCCTTCACATGGAAATGCCGCGAAGCCGCATGCGGGCGGAAACGGACAGGCAGCCCTGCTGAAGGTCCGATGAAGGAGGGGGGAAAATGCAACTGGCAATCCGCAGGGCACAGCCGGAAGAGGAAAAGCGCCGGATTTCCGCGATGCCCCTCCATGAAGGCCCGGCCGGCAGGGGATATGTGAAGCTTGAGGGCTATGAGGGGGCGGACATCCCGAGGCTTGCAAGCCTCCTCGAGAGCGGGTTCGGGAGGAAGCTCGTGCCGGGCTATTTCGAACTGCCCGCTTCGCTAATCGTGCTGGATGCCGAGTACCGCGGAGTGGGGATAGTCAAGGAGATGTTCGGGGAGAGCTACCTCGACAAATTCACGGTCCATCCGGATGCGAGGGGATTCGGGATTGCGAGGGACATCTGGGCGGTCCTGAAAGAACAGCACGGTTCATTAATATGGAGGTCGAGGAAGGATAATCCCATCAACTGCTGGTACAGGAAGAACTCCGATGCCAGCGTTGATACCGGAAAGTGGACCGTCTTCTGGTATGGCATCGACGCTGAGAGGGCGAGCGCACTCGTCCCGCAGGTCGCCGCCCTGCCCGAGACTCTCAAGTGATTTCCATGAAAAAGGTGGTATTGGCTTATTCGGGCGGGCTGGACACTTCGTGCATTTTGAAGTGGCTGGTGGAGAGGGGCTACGAAGTCGTGGCGTACATCGCCGACGTCGGCCAGCAGGAGGATTTCGCGGCGGCTAAGGAGAAGGCGCTGAAAGTGGGCGCCTCCAAGGTCTACGTCGAGGACCTGAAAAAGGAGTTCGTGACGGACTTCATTTTCCCCGCGATAAAGGCGAACGCCATCTACGAGGGGAGGTACCTGCTAGGCACTTCTCTCGCGAGGCCGCTGATTGCCAAGGGGCAGATGGAGGTCGCGGCCAAGGAGAACGCAGAGTACGTTTCGCACGGGGCCACAGGAAAGGGCAACGATCAGGTGCGCTTCGAGCTCACGTACTTCGCCCTGAACCCGAAGATAAAGGTCATATCGCCCTGGAAGGACCCGGAGTTCCTGGCCCGCTTCAAGGGCAGGACCGACCTCATCAACTACGCGAAGGAGAAGGGCATCCCCATAAAAGCCACGCACCAGAAACCCTACAGCACCGACGCGAACCTGATGCACATCTCCTACGAGTCGGGGGTGCTCGAGGACCCCGCGGCCGCCCCGCCCGAGGACATCTTCGAGTGGACGAAGTCCCCGAAGGACGCCCCGGACAGGGAAACTGTGCTGGAGATACATTTCAGGGACGGAATCCCGGTGAAGGTCGTGAACGCGGGCGATAGGACTGAGAAGACCGACCCGCTGGAGCTGTTCATTTACCTGAATGAGCTCGGCGCGCAAAACGGCGTCGGGAGGATAGACATCGTCGAGAACAGGTTCGTCGGGATAAAATCCCGCGGGGTGTACGAGACTCCCGCGGCGACAATCCTGCGCGCGGCGCACATGGACATCGAAGCCGTCGCGATGGACCGCGAGGTCATGCGCCTTCGCGACATGCTCGAACCCAAGTTCTCCGAGCTCGTCTACAACGGATTCTGGTTCAGCCCGGAGATGGATTTCCTCATGGCCGCGATAAACAAGAGCCAGGAGGTCATCGACGGAGTGGTCCGGCTCTCCCTGTACAAGGGCAACATCACGATAAAGGGCAGGGAGTCCCCCAGCTCGCTCTACGACAAGGAGCTCTCCAGCATGAACATCGAGGGCGGCTTCGACCAGACGGATTCCGTGGGCTTCATCAAGATAAACGCCATCCGCCTTATGGCGCATCATGCGATAATGCACAGGAAGCGTAAAAAGTGAGCGCATAACCGCGAGGCAGTGGACAAAAAACCTCAAAAGCTTTGGCCGTTAGGGGTAGTCATGAAGAAGATGCTCTGGGGGGGCCGCTTCAAAAAGGGGCCGGCCAAGGAAACCATCGATTTCAACAGCGCTGAGAACGTCCGGCTGGACTACGCGCTGGTGCCGTACGACATCTATGGCAGCCTCGCGCATGCCAGGATGCTGTATTCCCGCGAGATACTCTCGGTTTCGGAATACGAGGCGATACGGGGCGCGCTCAAGAACGTCCTCGCCGCATGGCGCAAGGGCTCCTTCATCCTTTTCCCCGAGCTCGAGGACGTCCACATGAACGTCGAGCATGCAGTGACCGAGGCGACGCCCGCAGGGAAGAAGCTCCACACAGCCCGCTCGCGCAACGACCAGGTGCTTCTGGACATGCGCCTCTACATGCGCGACCGCATCCTCGATACCATATCGGCCCTCGGAAGCCTCCAGAACTCCTTCGCGGAGCTGTCCGGAAAAGACGGCCCGATGTCGTCATACACCCACACAAGGGTCGCCCAGCCCATCACGGTGTCGTTCTGGTGCGACGGATGGTCCCGCTCGCTCGCAAGAGACGCCGAAAGGCTGATGGGGGCGTACGCCAGGATAAACCAGAACCCCCTCGGGGCATGCGCGATAGCGGGGACCGCCTGGGGAATAGACCGGCAGGAGACCGCCGGCCTGCTCGCCTTCGACTCCGTGCAGGAGAACGAACTGGACACCATAAGCTCGCGCGGCGAATGCGAGGCTGAGGCGCTGTTCGCGCTTTCCATGGCAGGATGCAAGCTTTCGCGCCTGAGCGAGGAGATGATATGGCTCTCCCAGAAGGGCCTCGTGTCTCTTTCCGAGGAGCACACGACGGGGAGCAGCATAATGCCGAACAAGCTGAACCCGGACGTCCTGGAGCTTGTCCGGGGCCGCTCGGGGAGGCTTTATGGCGCCCTCATGCACGCGATGGTGGCGCTCAAGGGCATCCCCTCAGGATACAATTCCGACATGCAGGAAACCAAATTCGCGATAATGGGCGGCTTCGAGACGGCCCTGTCATGCCTGCATGCCGCCGGCATGGTCGTCCGCGGGCTTGAGTTCCACCCCAAAAAAATCGGGGAGGAGCTCGATTCCGGATTCGCCCAGGCGACCGAGATAGCCGACTTCCTCGCTATGGGCGGCATGCCCTTCCGCGAGGCCCACGAGCGTACCGGGGAGCTCATCAAGTGGTGCGAGAAGGAGGGCCTCACGCTTTCGCAGGTTCGCCTGAAGGACGCCGAAGGGAGCCTTCGCGTCTCCATGGGGAAGGAAAAATGGGAAGAACTCCGCTCGCTCGAGAGGCCCAGGCTGAAAAGAAAGGTCCCGCCAATCCGCTACGAGTTCGTCGAAAGGGAAAGGAAAAGGATAGAGGAGGCTTACTCCGGCCTCTGATTCACGCCTCGTCCTCTGTCAGGCTGCTCCTGAACATGAAGAAAAGGACCCCTACCGCGCCCACCCCGAGCAGGAGTATGACCGCGGCCATGTATCCTAGCGGCCAGTCGACGTTGCTTTTCGCGGCCGGGAGGGCCTCAAGCTCGTTAGTGTTGCCGGCGGTCGAAGCGGTTTTCGGCTTTGCCAGCGCCTCCGGCGCAGGCTCTGCAGCAGGCAGCGAGTCGCTCGCTGCCCCGCCTTCCACTATGTAGTAGTCTGAGTCGCCTACCTGCTCCGGGGTGTCATTCTGCCCGGGGAACACTTCCGGCGCTGGGGACTCCCCGCACACCTCTTCCGTCGGGCAGTAATTAGGAGTCATCATCTGCAGGCACTCCGCGCCCATCTCAGATGGTGCAACGACAGGGCACTCCACGACTTTGCCCTCGGGCTTGTAGAAAGTGCTTCCCCCGCCCGGGACGCTCGAAACGACGCGGACGACGTTGCCGAGGCACTTGTAGACTGCCTGCACGTCCGGCTCCTGGCATTTCGCCGCCGCCGTCTCCTCTACGAACTGCGCGCCGTTGTCGCCTGATTCGATGACAGCGGCCGAGCTGAGAGTGATAAGAATCATAGCCACGACTACCCCTACCCACCTCATATACACACCAATACAAATTATGAAACAACCAGTATAAAAAGCTAATCTTGGCGCGCAGCTCAGCGCGTCGCCGTTACGAGTATGATATGCCAGCCGAACTCGGTCTTGACCGGCTCGGAGACCTGCCCTACCCGCAGGGCGAACGCCGCGTCCTCGAATTCCTTCACCATCTGGCCCTTTCCAAAGAACCCGAGGTCGCCGCCCTGCTCGGAGCTGGGGCAGAGCGAGTGCTTCTTTGCGAGCATCGCGAAATTGGCCCCTGCGTCCAGGTCGTATTTGAGCTTCTTTGCGGCCCTCTCATCCTTAACGAGTATGTGGCTTGCCCGTATCATGTCAATCAGCCTAATGACACATAAACAATTATTAACCCTAGCCGACAAACCGGAGTGCATGTCGTTTGAATTTCTCCCCAAGCCTACTGGCATCGCCGCCAGGGAGAAGGCCCTCCCGGGACCGGAATCCGAGGGGCCGCGGGGGAGCAGGGACCTCGTCCTGAGGGCGGTCGCGGAGAGGTGCGTCGCGAGGCTCAGGAACACTGCCCTGTCATCGGCATACTCCGGCCCCAGATGCGCCCCCGAGGCCCTGGAGCACCATTCCGCAGGCCACGACCCGGAGGCGGAAACCAGGGCGATATCGCTCGAGCTCCTCCCCCTCAAGTTCGACATAACGCGCGAGGCTTACGGCACCGGAGACCCTTACGTCGTGATGAAAAGCGGCGGGGAGCTGTCGTTCTTCGCCCTCCACGGCATGCTGAGGAGCGGGGAATCCACCCTGGGAATAGCGACGCTCGCGATGAGGCTTCCCGAGGAGCTCCTCCATGACCTCCTGCGGGAGATGAAAGACGACCCGGCGGCAATAAATTCGGTGCTGCACACGGTCTTCCCCGGCGCGAGGGGGTTCGCTTTCAGCATAACGCGCAGGATAGACGTAATATTCGACAGGAGCTATCTGGTCATCGCCCCGGAAGGGGACAAAAAATAAGCTGGCGTGTCGATTTACGGCTGCACCCACTCGATCGACGGAACCCCGGGTTCCGGCGAGTTGTGGGTTCAGGGTTGAACCCACTCGACCGTCAAAAGCCGCGCTTTTGGCGGGAATGGGTGCTACGGCTGCACCCATTCGATTTCGAAGTATTCGTATTCGCTCCCGGGCAGGTCTATCGCCTTGATGACGTAGTATGTGACGCTGCTCTCCCTGTCCGCTATCGCCATCATCATCTCAAGGCCGTATCGGCCGCATTCCGAAAGCGCTTCCGCAAGCTCGGTCCCGCCGATATATTCGTCCTCGGTCAGCGAATACATCAGGTAGCGCGGCGTGCCGTCTTTGGGCGTCTCGATGCCCCCCTTCTTCCTGTGGTAGAGAAGGAAGTCGAGCCGCGGCCTTTTCGGCGGGCTCTTTCCCTTCTCGCCGGGTATCGCAAGTATGAACGTCTTCTTGACGCTGTGGGCGACGCGTATGGCACGCGCCCACTCGGAGATTATCTGCTTGTGCCTGCGGGGGAAGACGTGTATCACGTGCTTCGAGTGCATCCACTCGTCCTCTGTTCGGACAGGGGATGCCCCTGGCAGGTAGATGCGGAAGTGGGTGCCGAACTTGAATCCCGTCTTGACTACATATCCGCGCCTGCGCCAGTCCTCGTAGACGAGGTACATGTCGCTGAAGAAGCGGATGCGCTTCGAGGCCGCCTTCTCGGCGTCCGGGAGCTTCGCATTCCTCAGGCGGAGGTCGCCGTGCTTGAGGAGGAAGATTGTTTCGAAGATGTCGAACTTCGAGATGCGGCCGCGGTGGGCGGCCTTGTATGTCCCGAACTGGCCGAGCCAGTATCGCTCGTAAAGCTCCTTCCCGACTTTCTCGTCGTCGACCAGGGTTATCAGGTCGTTCGGGAAGAAAAGCCCCTCGAAGGAGAAGGAGTCGGGCGAGAAGCCCGAGCTCGTATACTTGACAGAAATGGAGCGGCCGTAGTTGCCCTCGGCCTCGGACATCTGCCTGAGGATGAGGCCCTTGTCCCGGTAGTCCTTGTATGTGAGGTAGCGCGCGAGCAGTTTTTTGCTTTTCAGGAAGAGGGACGCGACCTCGTTGAACTGGAACTCGTTGCCGACCGTGTCATAGCAGCGCCCGTTCCTTATGTCCATGACGTATAGCGCTTCCTCAGGGGAGAGGTAGATTATCCCTTTCTTCATCTGGCCGTAGAAGCCGTTCTGGAGCGAGGAGACGTCGGAGGGCTCCTTCACCGCGAGCGAACGCTTTTTACGGTCCAGCTCAAGCTTTATCATAAAACACACCCGAGCGGATTTCCGTATTCTGGCTATGATATCGATGATAACGGTTAATATGGTTGCCCCGGAGGCTTTATGTGTCAAAAAATAAAAAAACATGCAGTATTAAATACCAGGTTCGCCATAGTATATCATCATGAACCGGGTCCCTTTTCGCAAGCCGCGCATTACGCCAGACAGGGCGCAGGCTACTCCTGCGGAATTCGCCGGTGCCGAGCCCCTCGAGGGAAGGCTCATCGACAACCGGTACCATATACAGTACGAAATAGGGAGGGGCGGGACCGCAGTCGTGTATTTCGCAGTGGACTGGGACGAGTTCAGGGAGCGGGCGGTCAAGGTTTCGACCGGGTCCCTCCTCGCGGAAGACCGGAAAGACCATGTGCTGAGGGAGGCGGAAATCCTCGCTATTTTCGACAACGACCGCATCATCCGGTGCTCGGGTTCGGGGCTGGTGGAGGGCAGGCCGTTCATAGTCACCGAGCTGCTTGATGGAATAGAGCTGAACTACGCGATGGAAAGCGGGATTTCATGGAGCGTCGCGCGCAAGGCGCTGATTGAGCTTTGCCACGCGCTCGAAAGCGTGCATGAGCTCGGCATACTGCACAGGGACGTGAAGCCGGCGAACGTATTCCTCTGGTTCGATGACAGCGAGCGGCTGACGATAAAGCTGATAGACTTCGGGCTTGCGGCAAGCAGGCTGGAAATCGAGCAGGCTGCCGGGCCTGTTGTCGCAGGGACTCCATCTTATATGGCCCCGGAGCTGGGGCGCGGGAAGCCGAGCACCCCGGCCTGCGATGTCTATTCGGCCGGAGTCATCCTCTACCGCATGCTTACCGGGCTTCCTCCGGTAAATGGCATCGGGGCCGAGCTTATCAGGAAAAAGGCGTTCGTGGATCCTGAGGCGCCGAGCGTGCGCACCCCGGAGCGCTGCATCCCCAGGGAACTCGACGAAATCGCTCTGAGGGCAGTCGCAAGGATGCCTGAGGACAGGTTCCAGAGCGCCGGGGAGCTCCGGCTCGCGCTGGAGGCATGCACTGCGGCGCCACGCCTGCCCCAAAAAAGCCCGGCCGAGAGCATTGTGGTTGGGATGGGAAGCGAGGAGCAGGGGAAAAAACCAAAAATCGCTTAATTCCGCCGGCGTTCCGCTAATTGCTGAAAGAAATGCCGGGTGGGCAGGGCTGGGATTCTCTTTGGTGGTAGAAAAATGGCTTTCATGCATAGATTTATATATTTTATTCCATTAACTGCAACATGCACAAAAGAACGCTTGGATACACAATTGCGGAGTCCCCTTCATCCAGGTCCCATGCAAGGGAACGGAAGGTCGGCTTTTCGAACTTTCATCCCGAACCTGAGAGGGACGGCCTCGTCGGAAGGATGGTCGGGGGGCGCTATTCCATATTGGAGAAGCTGGGCGAAGGCGGCGCGGGCGAGGTCTATGGCGCAATAGACTGCAGGACCAACAGCAGGGTCGCAGTCAAGATAGCCGTTGAACGGTGCCGCCGCGCGAACGGATTCATGGATAACGAAGCGAAGGCGCTCTCGCGCGTCCGCGACGCGAGGGTCGTGTCCATCTCCGGCAGCGGGGTGCACGAGGGCAGGAATTTCATAGTCCTCGAGTACCTGGGCGGCAAAAGCCTCGACGCCATCCTCGAATCCGGCGACTGGGTCCCGTTCCGTACGATAAGGAGCGTTCTAATCCAGGCATGCGACGCCCTCGCGGCAGTCCATGATGCAGGCATGATACACCGCGACGTGAAGCCGGCGAACGTTTTCGTCCTCGAAGACGGCTCCGTGAAGCTCATCGATTTCGGCATCGCGGAGGATGGCGAGCGCAAGCCTGAAACAGAGCCGGGGCTGATAATAGGGACGCCCGCATACGTCGCTCCCGAAACAGTGTTCAGCCGGGCCTACGACGAGCGCGTGGACGTCTATGCGTTCGGGGGGATGATGTACCGGATTGTCTGCGGCACCGCCCCGTTCACTGGAAACCCGGGGGAGGTGGTCCTGAGCCACATAAATGACGACCCAGTCCCTCCAAGGGAGATGAGGCCGTGGCTGGGGATTCCCGAAGCGCTCGAGCGCATAATAATGAAGGCCCTGAGGAAGAATCCGGATGAGAGGCACCGTGGTATGAGGGAACTCCGTGATGAGATTGCGGCCCTTCCCGAATGGTCTGCGAGCATCCCTCCGGGGGAAGTCGGCCCGCGCGCGGATGGGGAAGCGAAGACGAGGGATTTCCTTCATCCCGCCGCCGCTCCTTTGGGGCTATAGGTTGCCGGGGCCGAGGCCCCTGAAATCCTTCACGATGAGGGAGCACAGGTTCTTGTCCACGGCCGGGTGCGCATCGACGCAGACGAGCCTCATGCCAGCCCTGCTCGCCGCGAGCATGCCGCTGCGCGAATCCTCTATCGCGACGCACTCGTCCGGCCTGACGCCTAGCGATTCGGCTGCGTGCAGGAACGGCTGCGGGTCGGGCTTGCGGGCCTTCAGGTCGTCCCCGCTGACGATAAGGTCGAAGTATTCTCCCAGGGCGAGGACCGAGAGCGCAAGCTCGACGTTGGTCCTGTGGCTTCCTGAGACGATGGCGGTTTTGAGCCCGGCCGCCCGGGCGGCGCTCAGGAACTCCCGGACGCCGGCGGTCTCTTTCAGCGCGCCGCCACGCACGTATCCCTCGTAGACGGCCTTTCTCCGCTCGACGAGGACCGAGGGTTCCTCCCTGATGCCGTTTTCCCTGACGAGGACCTCGAAGATGTGCCTCGAGCCGGTGCCCGCGAATTCCCTGTACCACCTCTCGTCGCTCACATCCACCCCCCAGGGGGAAAGGAGCTCCATGAAAGTCTTCTTGTGGAGGAGCTCGGACTGGACCACCACGCCGTCGAAGTCGAACAGTATCGCGCGAATCAACAAAGGCACCCTGAAACGCACCGCATGAACGCCGGCGCGTTCATGTCGATGCAAATCGCCCTCGCATGGAACGTTTTTATATTGACGCGGTCTAATTCGAGGCATGAGAGTTCTCGCATTGGGACTTGTCCTAGTCATGCTGGTCTTTTCAGGGTGCTTCCTTTTCCAGGAGGAAGTGGTGGCGAACAACACCACGGCGCCTCCCCCGCCCCCTCCGCCGCCCAAGGTGCCGACGGTGACTATAGCCGGCCCAAGCAGCGGGGAGGTCGTGCTCATCCCCATCGGGAGCGAAACGGCAGAAGTAACGCTTTCCATCACCACGCAAAACCTGATACTCAAGGCCCCCGGAGGGGCCAAGAAGGTCGGCGAAGGCCATTTCAGGGTGACCGTCGATGACAACGTACCGGTCACCGTCACCTCGAAGACCTACCAGATACCGGGGCTCGCGGAAGGCCAGCACACGATAAAGGTGGAGCTGCTGCACAATGACCGCAGCCAGTATTCCCCGGCCATATCCAAGACGGCCGTCTTTGCTGTCGAGGCCGAAAAGCCCCTCGAATACGTTCCCGTGGACTACACGGTCGCGATAACCGGGAGCGGGTATGACCCGGCATCGCTCACCGTGAAGGTCGGCGACAGGGTGACATGGGTGAACGACGGCCAGATGCCCCAGACCGCGACGTGCTTTGTCGGCGGCAGGAAAGTGTTCGACACCGGCTCGATAGCCTCCGGAAAGAGCGTGACGATTGCGATGACCGAAATCGTCGAATGCGAATACTACTCCCAGCTCTTCAGGGCGCTCACGGGCACCCTCATGGTCGAGAGCAACGGCACACAGTAGTTTTGGTGTCGTTCTGCTGTTTTTTGCATTTTCTTCTGCATCAGCTAACTAGTACTCTATCTCAATCTCGCCCCGCAGGACCCTCACCTGGCATGCCAGGCGGTTTCGGGAGCTGTTGGGAAGGCCGCTTTTCTGGAGCGTGACTATCTCCTGATGGTTTTTCGTGCTTACGTTGGATTCTCCCCGGAGGATGACGCACGCGCATATGGGCGTGCTGCCGTCTTCGCATCCCTGCGGGAAGGAGGTGCGCTCCCACAGGTAGGGCAGTATCAGCTCGCCGTCCGGCACCTCCAGAGTGACGTTGTCGTTCTTGACTATCACCTTAGCCATTCTCCGAGCCTCCCCCCTGCTCCGGCCCTTCAGCGTCGAAAAGCCGGGTCTGCTTTATGTTCTCGAGCGTCTTCCATTTCTGCCTGATGAACGGCTCGAGCGCCTTCCTCTTCTCCTTGTCCTTGAGCGCGCCGACCGTTTTCGGGTCGCTGGGGTAGCCGCTCCCGAAGTCGCATGTCGCCTTCTGGATCTCCTCGACCTTGCGGTCCCTGAGGACTTTCGCGCAGATGGAGGCCGCCGCCACAATCGGGTATTTTTCGTCGGCCTTGTGCTCCGCCTCGAAGCGCACGACGCCGAACTTCTCCATCCTCCTGCGGAACGTCCATGAGTAGCGGTCGGGCATGTCGATCATCACGTCGCCCTCGCCCTGTTTTTTTATCAGCTCGGCCATCACCTTCGCCTCGATGTCGTTGAGGGACATCCCGCCCATCATGCTGTTCAAATCCGCCGCGCTGATTTCTATCCACCTGAAGGCCACGAACTTCTTAAGCTCCCCGTAGATTTCCTGCCTCTGAAGCGCCGAGAGCTGTTTTGAGTCCTTCGAGGCGAGCTTTCTGAGCTTCTTCTCGTCCTCCCTTTTGCAGGACGCGAGGCATATGACGAGGGGCCCTATCACGGGACCCCTCCCCGCCTCGTCTATCCCGGCAATCACTTCCATGAGTGGATATTTGGGGAATTTCAATTTAAAATGGGGCGAGGGCGCTTTTTGAAAGGCAAGGGAGGCATTTTTAAGCATAATTAGACACAAAAAATAACATGAAGAGGAAGCAGGCCGGCCCGCACCCTGACATGGGACACCAAAAGGCCGGAAGCCGCGACCCGCTCGTTTCTGAGCCCTCGGCCGCAGCCCGGAAGCTCGCCGCGGCCGCGGACGATGAGGGAAGGATAGCGATTATAGCGGAAATCGCGGCGGACAAGGACCCTTCTGCGGTCGCTGTTCTCGCGGACATTTACACGAGCAGGTCTTCGAGCGAAGAGGCGGCCGAGGCCGCACATGACGCGATAGCCGGGATGGGAGGGGCGGCCCTGCCAGCCCTCCTTGCGCTCATCAGGATTGCCAAGGACGATTTCGAGAGCAGGAGCCTCGGTGAACTGGCCTGCCGCATCGCGGGGGCGGAGGTTTCGGGAAGGCTGTCTGCCGGCGCGCCCGGTGCGATGGAGGACGCAATACGCCTGTTTGCCGACCCCGGAACGGACGAGGGGGTGGCGGACGCCGTCTGGCGGGCGATAGTCGGGAGCGCGGGCGTGTCCGCAATTCCGCGCCTGATAGAGGTCGCGGAGCGCTGTCCGGATGCCGGAATCCGCGACTGCGCGCTCAATTTCCTCGACGACATCTTCGGCAAGTATCCGGGAATGCCGGAAAGCCTTGACGCCGTCCCCATGCTGATCCAACAGATTGGGAATCTCGATGCGTCCGCGGTTCCGGCAGAGAATGCGCGGGAGGTGCTCGAAGGCGGGCCGGAAGCCGCGAAGGCGCTCCTCATCATGCGCACCGAGCATCCAGGGTTAAGCATAGCGTCGAGCGCCCTCGCCTGCCTGAGGGAGCTGTGGGGGCAGTTCCCGGGCGAGCCGCGAATCGCGGGCTCGGTCCACATCATGCTCAAGAAGATGGCGGTCGGGGACCCAATTCTGGGGCTCGCGCTGAGGGAAGCGATAAAAGAGATTGGCGGATTCGAGCCGCCGCTCATTCCTGGTCCGAAGATTGAGGGTTGAGGGAAAAGATTACATCGCAAGGTTCCTTTTCTCGACGACGACGTAGTCTCCGACCGCGAGGACGCTTTCATACGGCACCCTGACCATCCCGTCGTCCTTCTTCATCTTGGTCGCGACAGCGCTGTCCGGATTGGGCTCTACGATGAGGCACTCAATCTTCCCGCTCATCTCGTTGACCTCGATGTCAACAACCCTTCCGAAATCGTCGCCTTCGTTGGTCACCAGTTTTTTCCCTGACAGCTGCCTAGCTATAACGTACTTGGGCATCAAATCACCACGGTAAATGCTCCTGCCAACCGATAAGCAGTTTAAGTTTATAAAGATTCCTCTCGTCGTAGAAGCGGCTCAGGTCTTGAAATCCAGCGTGTGGAGGCGGCCGTACTTCATCTCATAGACAGGAACGAGCGCGGGCGTGGGGACGTGCCCCTGCTTTATCTGGAAGTCCGTCCGGTCCTGGAAGGTTCCGGAGTTGATTACGAGCGTGCCGCGGTACTGGGTGTAGCCGTTCTTGTGGACGTGGCCGGAATGGAACACGTCCGGGGGCTCCTCCACCACCATGTAGTCCACGTTCTCCGGAATTATCAGGTTGCCCCCGTATATCGGGGAAAGGTGCCTCCGCTTCAGGTACTCGACCATAACCTTTTCAGGGTGCATGTAGGACGCCCCGGGGAGGTTCGCTATCATTGAGTCCATGGAGGTCCCGTGGTATATGAGGTGCTTTATGCCCTCT
>JBFLVW010000044.1:0-5333 GCA_040758235.1 Microcaldota archaeon | reverse complement strand
GGCTTCGAGTGCAGCCGCGTGGCCGAGCTCACAAGGCTCAGCGCCGAGAACGGAGGCCGGAAGGTGGTCGTGCTCGGAAGCGAAGTAGGCGGCTTCGGGATGGACCAGATCGGGGCGCTTTCGTACATCAAGAGGATGAACCGGAACCTCACCGTGGTTTACATTTCCGAGGAGCTGAACCAGAACACCGCGCGCATAATCGCCGCGGGGGCGGACGACATCGTCAGCAGGGAGAACCTGAGGCCGAGGGACCTCGAGGAGAAGATAGAGGCCGTCCTGAAGCTCCACCGGGACAACGGCTACAACGTCGTCGAGCCGATATTCTGCGAAGTGAAGGACGGAAAAGTCCGCCAGGTCGACCCGGGCAGGGTCGCGAGGGTCCAGGAGACGATGGAGAAGTTCGCGGTCACATTCGACAGGCACCAGAGGCAGACGAGGCACTACGCGGTCATGCATGCCATCTGGACGTCCTACCAGCACCATTTCGGAAAGCAGATAGTGGACCTGGGATGCGGCACCGGCCACCCGATGAGGCAGTTCATCAGGGACGTGATGGTTCCGGAGTTTGCCGCCGAGCCGTCCATGCGCGGGCCGACAAGGATTCTTTCGGTGGACAACACCGAGAAGATGCTCGTCGAGGCGCGGAGGGGGTTCCAGAGGCTGGTCACTCACAACATGAACGATATCGAGGGGCACCTGGACATGGAGTTCCTTTACTCCGACCTCCTTGCGCTCAACAAGGGGGTTCTAAGCGCGCGGGGCTTCGACCAGGTCGACACGGTCGTGGCATCCTACCTCATCCACTGGGCGAACGACAAGGAGGGCACGGTCAGGATGATAGCGGACATACTGGAGAGGGGCGGAAAGTTCATCACGGTAGAGGAATGGCCGCCGCTCGTGAAGCCCGGGCCCCACATGCCGATAGAGCTTGCAAAGAGAATCGAGGAGACGATACTGCCCATCGAAAGGAAGGAATACTACTCCATGCTGAGAGACCACGGCCTCGCCGAGCTTGACGGCAACGTGGTCGTAATCAAGATAGACAACCACCACAAGATGTACGGAAACGTCTTCGTGAAGGAATAGGAAGAAACCCGTCTCTTCTGGAACGATTCTTCTCTGCCCCTCAGAATGGGTTGAAGTCGTGCGGGTCCTTGTAAGTGAACAGTATCATGTGGCTCGCGGTCTTGGTGATAAGCTCGCTGCTGCCGATTTTCTGTATCACTTCGAGCAGGTGCTGGCGGTTCCTCACCCGGCAGGTTCCCATCAGGTCCCATACGCCGGTCGTCGCGTGGAGCGCCTCTATCTCCTTTATCTTGAGGAGGTCCTTGAGCTGCTCCATGTCGCCGGCCCGGCCCTTGCGCACCTTCATCATTATTATGACGTGCAGGTCGAAGTCAGCCTTGGAAAAATCTATTTGGGAGGTGTACTTCTTGATAAGCCCCTTCTTCTCCAGCTTCTTGAGCCTCTGGAGCATCGTGTTCGGGTGGCAGTTTATCTTCCGGGCGAGCTTTTTTGCCGGTATTCTCGCATTCTGGAGAAGCTCGGAAAGGATTTTCTTGTCGATTTCGTCAAGACCGTTTGTCATCGTCATCGGACCCCGTTTTTAGGCATATTTTTCCGCCTGTTTGATGTGAGAAATATCGCATCAATAAATATGCAATATTACAACAACACAATATTTATATCCCAAACGTTTTTTAAAGCTACCGGCAGTTTTACATGAATTCACACTATAAAATCGGGGAATTGCAGGCGTGAAGCCCGGGAGTTTTAATTTACTTTTTTATGCTTTTTAACACTTTATTTGTAGATTTTTACAATAATATTTTATTTATTTGGTTGTTTTTTTACAGGATGAAAAGAAAAGGTCAAAACTTTCTGCCTGACACGCAAATAATTTGGTAACTTATCACTATATCAAGTTAGAAAAAATACCGCCCAAAGTCCTGCTTTAAAAGAGGTGCGACGGAGAGAGGTTCATGGCGGGTTGGAGGGTTTTGGGTGGCAGGCCGGAGAGTGGAAAACCGAGGCTGCCGGTGCCGGTGTCGGACACGTTGGCCGTAATCGCCGAAAAGGGCGAGAAGCCGACGCCTCTCGAATTCCTCGGGCTGGTCACGGAATTCGCGAAAGAAAGAAGGAAGCATAACGATGCTATTTTGGAGAAGGAGCGGGAGATTCGAGCTTCTTATGAGTGCTTTGAATCCGAAAAAAGGGCCGAGTTCTTCTCCCTCCTCTATGACATGTTCTCTGAAGGATACGACGAGCACATGTCCAAAACAGGCCATTATTGGGCGATAAAGCGGGTCCTTGAATTCGCATACCCTCATTTGAGATTACCCATGCTCGATATAACCGCAGGAACAGGCGAGCCCCTCAAATACGCGCTCGAAATTCTGGACGATTTGCAGGTCCGGGGGAGGCTTCCCGAAGAGCCATCATCCGCGCACCAGATTTTCGCGAACGAAATCTCGCCGAAGATGGTGTCGTTGGCGGAAAGAAAGCTCGGCGGGAGGGCGCAGTTCAGGAAAGGGAACGCATACGAGCTTCCCCCGGAATGGCGCCAGAAATTCGCGACGGTGCTTTGCTCGCAGACGTTCCACCTGATTTCTGATGAGGACAAACTCAGGCTTGTTTTGGCGATGAAAGGGGCGCTCGCGCCCGGCGGTGTTGCGGTCGTGATGGAGGAGGACCCCTTCAGGATTTCGCCCACCCCGCAAATCGAGCCGGTGAGCATTTTTTTGAGGTCGGTCGTGAGGCCGATAAAGCATCGAGGCGACCTGATTGGACTATTCGAGGCGAACGGGCTGACGAAACTCGAAGAACGGGCCGCCGCCCCCATCGATTCGGAGCATGTCATGCGGCTGCATCTATTCAAACTCACATAATCTCATACTTCAGCGGGTTGTACTCGTCAGGCTGCTTGTAGAAATCAACAATCAGGTGCGTCGTCGTCTTGTTCACGACCTTCGTCGCCTGCACCCTCCGCATCAAATCCGCAAGATGCGTCTCGTCCTTCACCCGCGCGATTATTAGGACGTCGTAGTCTCCCGTCATGAGGATGTACGAGACTATCTCCGGGAATTTCACGGTCGCGCGCAAAGCATCCTCCCACGGCTTCTCCATGTTCACTTTTATGAACATCAAAACCTGCATCATCTTGTCCACTTTGGGGAAATCGACTACTGCCTGGTATTTCTTGATAATCCCGGATTTCTCCAGTTTCTTCAGCCGCTGGAGGAGCGTGTTCGGATGTATCCTCAGTTTCCTCGAAAGCTCCTTCGACATTATCTTGGAGTTGTCAATCAGCGCCGCGAGAATCTTCCGGTCAATCGTATCCAGCTCTTCCATACCCCCAACACCGGACCCGATTTATAATTTCGGGAAGGATATTTATATCATTTTGGAAAAAAGAAGTGGCTGGCCACATTTTCATGGCTTATAATTCGCCTTAGCCACAATCGCGGGACTGCAGGAATGGTTTTTCCTGCAAAAATCCTCGCATTCGAGCGCTGTTTTGGCGTCCCGGTATCCGAAGCCGCACGAGCCGCAGACGTAGCATGGCTTCATGCCGACGTTCTTCACCCAGACCATCGCCAGGATTTCGCATCTGTATATTAAATTGCACGATTCATTCATTCCGATGGGTTTCCTCAGGGAGCTTTTCCGCCTGACGCGCTTCGAGCATGCACTGATGCTCGCCTTCGGGGTGTTCATCGCCGAAGCGATTGTGTACGGCGGCCTCCCGCCCCTCGAATACTACGTTTTTTTCTCCCTGCTCGTCCCCATATTCAGCGAGATGGGCTCTTTCGCGCTCAACGACTATTTCGACATAGAAACTGACAGGAGAAATAAGAAAATCGACCGTCCGCTGGTGAGGGGAACAATCCCGCCGCGGTTCGCGCTATGGTTTTCGGTTTCATGCTTCGTCCTGAGCGTCCTGTCAGCGATACCCATAAATGCGACTGCGCTTGCAATAGCGGTCGTCTTCAATCTGCTCGCGGCCGCCTACAACTGGAAGCTGAAGGACTTCCCCCTTATCGGGAACTCCTATATCGCGCTTACGATGGCGATACCGTTCATTTTCGGCAACTTCGTCGTCTCGGAAACCCTCTCGCCCATCGCCCTCGCGCTCGCCGCGATGGGATTCGTCGCAGGCCTTGCGCGCGAGATTGTCAAGTCCGTCCAGGACATGGAGGGGGACATGTTGGCGCGGGGCTCGAAGACGCTCCCGGTCATCATCGGAAAGCGGCCGGCGGAGGTCCTCGCCTCCCTGCTTTACCTCGCGTTCGTCCCGCTCAGCTTCTCGCCGTTTTTCCTGGGGATGCCGTTCACGGCAATCGCCCTTGCGCTCATCGGTGCCGGGGACGCCCTCATACTGCTCGGCGTCTTCGGCGTCCTGGCAAAAGGGGATTACAAAAAAGCAAGGAATTACAGCCTCTACGCGTTTATGCTCGGCATGGCGGGTTTCCTTGTGGCGATATTGTAGGAAATGGCGGAAAGGGGGCTCGGAAGCATTTTTGTGGGACGATTGACGAAACCCAACCTTATGTATTTAAAAGCATTAAGCGGATGGTCGAGGCAATCCCATAGCATTCGAGGTGATAGGTAAATGGCAAGTAAGACAGTAAACTATGGAGGGTATGCCTTCCTGGGTGGTCTCGTAATCGCCCTTGTGCTCGGCCTGCTTTCCAGTTATCTGCCGGCCGGAGTCGAGCCCATTTTGAAGGCTGTTTTGTTCGTGCTCGGCCTTGTGGTCGGTCTGCTGAACGTTTCGGACAAGGAGATGATGCTGTTCCTTGTGGCCGCAGTCGCGATGCTCGCAGCGTCGCTGGCGTTCGAGAGCTCGCTCGTCGAGAGCCTTGCCCTCGTGCCGGGCGTCGGCGAGATGGTCGGCAAGATGGTGAGCGGATTCGTGGGCGCGTTCCAGGCGTTCATATCGCCGGCAGCGTTCATCGTAGCCATCCAGGCGGTCTACAAGATAGCCCAGCCGGATTAGCCGGGGCTATCCCTTTTTCCTTTTTTCTTCTGTGGTTTCCGGTATCTGCGTTCCCGGTCTCGGTAAATATAGCGTTTTAAATCTTCCCGAATGTAATGTGTATGCTCATTCGTAGTTCCAGCCTGCTGGCGACGGGAGACCATGGGGCGTGCGCGCCGAAGGCCGTGTGCCGGAAGCGGGTCTGGGGCGAGCCGAAGGTGGCGAACATGAAATTGAAGAAGGACAACCAGGTTCTCGTTTCCCTTATCGAGAGCCTGATGAAGACTGACAAGCCCATATGGAGGAAGGTCGCCGGGGAGCTCTCGAAGCCGAGGAGGCAGAGGGTCGAGGTGAA
>JBFLVW010000043.1:0-11873 GCA_040758235.1 Microcaldota archaeon | reverse complement strand
GTGCTCGGCGAGCGGTGCCATATCTCTTGAAACCGTTTGTGCGCCATTGAGCGCTGCCTGTTTGTGAGTCATGGTTTTCCCTGTTACGAATGCATCAATGATATATTTATAGCTATTCTGCACAAAAATATACATTATGTATCCTATCCTGGAAGACGCGTTCATACGCTTCCCGATGCGCAGAAAAGTGGCCGGGCTTATGCTGCAGCAGGGCATGCGCATAGGCAAAAAAGGCGGCATATTCTCAGGCGAAGTGGAGGTGAGCCCTGTTAAAATCGCGCGGGCGCTCGGGGTGGACAGGCGTGTCGTCCTCGAAACCGCCCAGATGATACGGGACGTTCCGGAGCTTTTCGGGATATTCGGCTCCCTCGCCCCGACCGCTTACATCCGGGATGTCGCAGGGCATCTGGGGTTCGAAGTCATTGAAATAGAGGCCGAGCCCCATGCAATCGGCGTCGTCAGCGAGGCTGCTTCGATTATAGCGAAGGCCGGGATAAGCATCAGGCAGATTGTCAGCGACGACCCGGACATCTATCCCGCCCCAAAACTGACAATAGTGCTTGAAAAAAGGCTTCCGGGGGAAGCGCTTGCGAAGCTGCGGAACCTGAAGGCCATCCGCCGCCTCTCGATAGGGTGACTATCTTTCTATCTTGAAGTCGGCTTCGATTTTGCGCCAGTCGCCGTTCATGAACTGCCACAGCGTCTTTATCGTGGAATCGTACACGAGGTTGTTTTTTGATGCGACCTCTTTCGGCCTGTCAATCTCGACCAGGGGGAAGCGGCGCATCCAGTCCACCTCGTCCCTGAAGGGGTTGCGCTCGATGACATAAATGCGCTTGCGCTCGGCCTTCACCTTCTCGCACCAGCCGACGACCTTGTCTATCTCCTCCTTCGTGACCATGCGGCTCATTCTACTGGAACGTTTAAATCACTTAGCCGGTATATGGGGTGGGTATGGGGGAGAAGGGCAAAGAATCGGGGTCCAGGCGCGTCCAGCAGGCGGCGGAAGCGCTCAGGCGCGCTCAACTTTCAAAAAAATCCGAACAAGACGCCTCCCCTCCCGAAACAAAAGCATCCTTTTCGCCAAAAACGCAGCCCGCTCCCGCCACATCACCACCCCAAAAACCGCCCGCTGCGAAAGCAGTCCAGCCGGCACCGGCGTCGCCTCCAACATCCCCCGCCACTCCCCCTTCGCCCCAGCCAATCCCGGACGAGTTCATCGCCCCGATAAAGGGCGCTCTCGACGACTGGTGGGTTTTCCTTAAGGGAAATTACAAGGACTATTATCTCAGGCTCCTCAAGCTCAACCTCTCCAAGCTCCTCGCGACGATTCTGTTCACTGTCGTCGCTGTGATTGCACTGTTCGCAGCCGGTTTCCTGCTTGGTGGCAGTGGCATGGGGGCCGGAGGGATTCTTGCAATCCCCCTCATCATCCTCATGGTGCTCGCAATTATCGCTTTCGTCCTTGCCTACCTGTGGATAGACTACACGTTCGAGTCTGCCGCGCTCATGCTTACCCATAGCCGCGTTTCGGGAAAAGACTTCTCGATAATCGAGGGCGTGCGGTCCGCTGCCCGGAAAACCCTTGATTTCACCCTTATCGATTCGGGGCTCAGGCTGCTCGTACTTCTGCCGGCGATACTCCTGCTCGGCCTCCCCCTCCTCATGATGGTGCAGGGCCAATCCTTCCTGGGTGCTTCGATGGCCGGATTCATGGTCGCCTACCTTGTTTTCTGGGTGTATCTCATCGTTTCCATGCCCCTCTACAATTTCGCGGTGCAGTTCTGGCGATTCGGCTTCCTTCTGGAAGGCCGGGACGTACTAGATTCTCTCAAGTCCGGCTTCTTGCTCCTCAAAAGCAAACTGGCCGAGACTGCGGTGTTCGTCCTTCTTATGGCGGCAATCGGCCTCCTGTTCCTCATCCCTTATGCAATTTACTACGCCGTCGCTTACGTCTTCATCTTAGTGGTCCAGCTCGTCGCCATGTTCATACCCGTCGTCGGGCTCATCATCTACGTCGCGCTCTGGCTGCTGTTCGCGCTTTCCCTCGTGTTCTTCCAGACCTTATTCGAGCTTTCGTGGAGGCCGCTCCACTACATGTTCTGGAAACGGATAAAAGGCTGAATTGCCTAGTTCCTGGCGATGGCCCAAATCCATGCGGCGGGGCTTGCAGTCGCTATCCCGCTTCTCGCACTTCTCTACTCCCTCCATGTCGAGCCCTACAGACTGTCGGTCACCGAAACCCGCGTAGACTTTTTTGAAGGAGCGGGGGACGGCGTCAAGGTCGTCCTCATCACGGACACGCAGACCGCCTACGACCACCCGGATTTTTTCGCCCGCGCAATCGACACGATAAACGCGCAGGAGCCGGACATCATCCTCATTTCCGGCGATATCGTCGAAGGGGAGCCGGGTGGCTGGAAAAAGCTCGGGGAGCTTGAGCGGCTCCGTAGCAAGAACGGCATATATGCGGTCCTCGGCAACCACGACTACATAGACTGGCGCTGCGGCATTCCCGAAAACGAGCGATACGCTGACGAGGTCGAAAAAACTCTCGAGTCGATGGGAATAATCGTTCTCCGCAACGAAAATGTGAATCTCACGATAAACGGCAGAACCTTCCCGCTCGCCGGTGTGGACGACCTCTGGGCGTGCAAATCGGACTACGATGCGGCAATCAGGGGCGCTGGCGAGCCCATGATAATCCTCGCCCACAACAACCTCGCGGCAAAGGACGCGAAAGAAGGCTCCCTCGTGCTATCGGGCCACACCCACTGCGGGCAGGTGGACGTCCCCATAATCACGGATCTCATCGTGGAATCCCTCGATTTCGGAAAGACGAAGCGCGGACTCGGAAAGACCGCAGGGGGGGCGCAGCTCTACGTGTCCTGCGGCCTCTCCCCGGGCGGCATCCGGCTTTTCGCTCCGCCGGAGATAAGCGTGATTTACCTGGAGTGAGCTACTTCATCGCGTTTTTGTAGTTCTCCCCGACCTCTTTCCAGTTCACGACATTCCACCAGTCCTTCAGGTATCCCGCCCTGTTGGACATATGCTTCAAATAATACGCATGTTCCCACACGTCAACACCGAGTATCGGGGCCTTCCCTTCGCTCAGCGGGCTGTCCTGGTTCGGGGTGCTCATTACTGCGAGTTTGCCTTTATCGAAAACGAGCCAAGCCCATCCGGAACCGAATCTCGTCATTCCCGCGTTAGTGAGGCTCTCCCTGAACTTGTCAAAGCCCCCGAATGCCTCTTTTATTGCTTCGGCGACCTCCCCCTGCGGCTCGCCGCCCGCGTTCGGGGCCATCAATTTCCAGAACATGGCGTGATTAGCGTGCCCTCCTCCGTGGTTGCGGACTGCCGTCCGGATGTCCTCGGGAACCTTGTTCAGGTCCTTCAGCAACTCCTCCGCCGTCCTGTTTTTCAATTCAGGGTGCTTGTCGAGCGCGGTGTTCAGGTTCGTGACGTACGCCTGGTGATGCTTCGTGTGGTGTATCTCCATCGTTTTGGCGTCGATGTAAGGCTCCAGCGCGTCATACGAATACGGAAGTTTTCCTATCTCATGGACAACAGTCATACATTCACCTCAGCAAATTAGGCAGACCTAAATCCCGCCGAACCATTAAAATTTTACCGGCTGATGAGCATTTAAAAACATAATAGTCCACTATATTGCGGGAGGCTATGGAAGCAGGGAAATCGGCGCAAAAAACCGAAAAGGCCAGCCTGCGAAAGCTCCTCCGCTCCGGCTTCTACGGCCCCGACAGGGCCGTGACGAAGGCGAAGGGCTCCCAGGACGGCATGGCCGCCCTCGCATCCCTGCTTTCCGACCGCGACGCGTCCATAAGACGGAACGCGTGCTGGTCGCTATACAAGATGCTCAGGGGAAAGCACGTCGTCTCGATGCCAACGCCGCCGCCGGAAGTGTTCGAGGCGCTCGGGAGGGCCCTCGGAGACAAGGACCCCCACGTATCTCACGGGGCGGCCTCGGCGCTCGGCGGATTCCTGAAGGCCATGGATGACGGAAGCGTAAGCCGCTTCGCCTTGCGGCAGATGCTCTCGCCGGCCCTGCCCTACATGAAAAAGCACGGCATAGCAACAGAAGGAATTTGACTTCCTATCCGGCCTCAAATTTCAATCATGTCGAGAAGCTCTCCCAGCACCTTCAACTTGTGCGGCTGCAAATCATCGCGCAGGTCCGCAAGCTCCTTCTTCGCAAGGCGGAGAATCGTGCCGAGCTGCTCGGGGCTCAGGTTTGTCTCTATCTGGCCGGATTCGTTCAGCCTTATGAACGGCTTTTCAGTGACGCCCCTGAAGCGGGGCCGGGCCGGAGGCGCGCCGAGGGCGAACTGCTTTGCCTTCTCTATCGTCCTCTCATCGAGCGCCATCCCGAGCGAAAGCCCCACCGGCTGGAGTGTTTTTCCGATTTCCTGCATGGATTTCCGGCCGAAATTCTTTCCGGCGAGGAGCTCATGCCCCGTAATCTGCACGAACTCGAACATGCGGAGATTCTCCATGCCTGCGTTTTTCAGGCATGTCTGCATCCTCACTGACCAATCGAAGTCGGAAACCCTCGTGGCGAGCGTCTTAATCAAGATGTGCTCCCTCATCTCATTGGCCATCCCAAGCCTGAGCCCAAGCCCCGAAAGTTCCCGCTCGAGCGCCCTAATCGCGCCTGCACCCGCGCCGTAATGCGGATTTTTGCTGTGCTTGAGCCTCAGTTCCCTGGATTCCCTCGAGACCACTTCCCCGATTGTCGCGATTCCGTTCTCCTTCCAAATACTCCTGACCATCCTCGCCCTTCCGGCATTGAATCCGGAAAAAGAGAGGCTGTGGACCGGCATGGAAACGAACTTTTCGAATTCAATGGTTCCTGGTTCCGGGGAGGGCACTTTGCCGGTTACGCCTATAGGGATGCCAAGAGCCCTCATCTCCTCCCTGATTGTCCTGAATGCCTTCTCGGACAGCCCTTTCGTGAGGAGGATGTCCCTGTCGCTCATTTTCTGCAGATCGCCGAGAGTCGCGACTCCCCGCCGCTCGAGAGCCCCTTTCACGCGCCGTGCAGCGTATTCGTCGAGCCCCTCGAGTTTCAGGGAGGATACAGGCCTCGACCGAATCTCCTCCAGCCTCTGCTCTTCGATAAGCTGCGGCTTCTCTTCCACTTTTGCAATCCTTCTGGCGGCAGCGCTTCCGCTCTTTCCGGACAATTTCCTTGTTCTCATAGGATTATTCCCCCTCTGAAGAATACGATAATCAATTTTTAACCCTATCTACAACAACGCTACCTCTTGATAATCTGGACAATGTCCCCGTCCGCGACCACGTGGTCCAGCCCGACGCGCTGGGGCTGGTGCTTCACGCTCTTGCCCCACACGAGCGCGAAACGGAACTCTTTCCTCAGGTCGCGGTGGAGCTTCTCGCACACGTCCCCGACGCTTATTCCCTTGCGCACGACGAGCGGTTCGTCGAGGTCGGCAGCCTCCCCGCGCTTCTTGGTGTATATCCTTATCAGCTCCAGCCTCCCGAACACCTCTCTCTTGAGGGCCTCGATGCTTTTCTGGTCATTGGCCGAGATGGCGACGTAGCCCCGCTCCAGCCTCGGCGGGCTTTTTACGAGGTCGGCTTTCGTGAGCACGTATAGGGCGGGTATGTATGCCCGGTTGTCCTCGAGCGCATCGATGAATTCGTCAATCGTGATGTCCTCGTGAAGCACGATGTTTGCATTGAAAATGCCGTACTCGTTCATGGCCGCGAGAATTTCCCTCTCGGTTATCTTCGTGAGCCGCACGGTCGAGTTCACGACCACCCCGCCCCTGAGCTGCTTCGAAATCGACACCCTGGGCTTCCGGGCGTTAATCCTTATCCCGAAACCATAGAGTTCGCTTTCGATGACCTTCGCCTGCTTCGGGGTTGCGGCCTCAATCATTATCAGTATGAGGTCCGCGCCACGGGCGACCGCGATGACTTCCCTCCCCCTTCCCTTGCCGTCTTTCGCCCCTTCGATGATGCCGGGCAGGTCGAGAACCTGTATCTTCGTATCGTTGTATTCCATGATGCCGGGGATGCATTTCAGCGTCGTGAAAGCGTAAGCCGCGGTCTTGGACTCTGCGTTCGTCATCTTGTTCATAAGGGTGGACTTCCCGACGCTGGGCAGGCCTATCATGGCGACGGTCGCGTCGCCGCTTTTCTTGACGTCGAACCCCCCTGCGCTCGCCCCGTGCCTTTTCGGGGAGATGAGCTCCCTCCTGAGCTGCGCTATCTTCGATTTGAGGATTCCGATGTGGAATTCGGTTGCCTTGTTTTTTTGGGTGCGCCCGAGTTCGTCCTCGAGAGCTTTCAGCTTTTCCTGTATCCCCATTTTGCTCAGTATTCTGATTGTCCCGCTGAGTTTTTCAAATATGGGGGCGGCCGGCCCTGAGCGACTCGATTTCCCTGAGCGTGTAGATCTCAATCGTCCTGGAGAGCAGCTCGTCGCGGATGTCGTCGCCGACGAAGTCGTTCTCTGCCCTCCATCCTTTTGCCGTGAGCACCATCCTCGTCATCCCGTGCCTCCCGACGGGGCGCAAGTATCCCTCCCGGCAAAGCTCGGATGCCGTCAGCTTCACCTGCTCCGCTCCGAGGCCAGTTATTGCTGAAAGAGCCACCATGTCCTGGCTCCACATCGAGAGCGAGGCTATGCACCTGACTCCGGCATCAGACACGTCCAGCCTGCTCCCCTTCATGTCGCCAATCTTGCCGGCGAGGCGCACGAGCATCCGGTAGAAGAACGGGGAGGCGTCCTCCCTTATCATCAGGCCTTCCACTTCCGGGTACCTGCCTTTCACGTGAAAGCGCCCCTCTCCTTTCGTAAACCAGGCTTCATACCTCGCGCCGATAAGCGGGGCGTTCGCTCCCCTGATACGGCATTGCTCTTTATCATGGTACTCTATGAGCTCGGCTTTCCTGATGAGTTTCATCTGCACTGGATGTATTGCATACACTTTATATCTCTTTTTACCATATGAACTGCTGGATGCTGCGGCACGGGGGCAGAAGGTGGAAACGGCCCTGTCGTCCGTGCCTCGATTTTCGAACGTGCCGGGACCGAAGTGCGTCACGCCACCATCAGCTGGTTGTCCTCGGGTTTTTTCATCATCGCTTCCCTCAGGGCCTCGACCGCCTCCCTGTTTTTAGGGACCCACATGTCGAAATAGGGCTCGTCCTCGTGCGCAAGGTCCATGGCCGTCCTCCCCCTGGCATCCTTCGCGCGCGGGTCCGCACCCTGCGCAAGCGCTCTCCTCACCGCCTCCGCATTTCCCGCGGCGCACGCTTCGAGAAGCATTTCATCGGGTTTTTGTGATTTAGCAGCTGCAGTGTTTGGAGTCGCTTCGGCCCCTCTCATTTCCGGCGGCTTGTCCGCTTCAAGCGCCTTGTTCCTGAAGGCCGCGTGCATTTTTCCGGCCGCCTCGCTCAAAACGTCAAGAACCCCCGAATTCCACGACCGCTTTCCCGAAACGAGGAGGACCTGCATTTTTTGGTCCATTTCGTCAAGCTCCCGGAATCCGGCTGCGGAAGCTATCTCCAAAAGCGCGGAGCAGGCATTGCGCACCCCGGCGGCGTCGCGCGCCTTTGCCATGCCCTCCAAATCCAAAAACAGGTCCGCTTTCCCGGCGCTGCGAAGCCCTTCGGGCTCCATGAGCCGCACTCCGACAAGAAACGGGCTCCTGTCCCTCAATTCGCGGGCTTTTTCCAACAGGCTCCTTTTACCCCAAAAATCACTGGATTTCAAAACACCCTTTCATATTTTTCACCCTCAGGCTGTACCATCGGATAGATGTGTCGCCATAGGTAGAAATACGCGTTTTCAAGGTATTTAAAGAGGTGTCACTAAATCCGGGTCACCCCTCCCCGGCTAGCGTGCCGAAAACAGGGCTTGAGCGCGGGATGAAGATGGACTTGAGCTTCGGGTTCGGGCCCTCGCCATCCTCCCAGGACAGGTCCGCTTCAGAAGCGTTCGAAAGGTCGGCAACGTTGAAGAACGAGGATACCAGTATCCATGAAGCGCCATACGTGTATCCGGGTGCGAGCTTCCATATCCTTATCCAGCCGTCTTTGTACCGGGCCAGGCCCGGCGACGTCATATTCAGGACTGCGCCGTCTCCCGGAGGCCTCAATGTGACAGTCGGCTTGTCAGTGCCAAAGCCGTATTCATCGAAAGCGATTTCGTCCCCGCCGGCTATGAACTCCTCGCCCACATTCACTATTGCATTCGATTCCTCTTTCGCGAGCGTGACATTAACGGCGCTTCCGTTCTTTCCAAGTGCAGACAGCACCCATTCCCGCCCGGATATCGGAATGGTAAGCCTGTGGTTCTCGCTGCGGTCCTCGGGGTACTGGCAGCCCTCGCCCTTCGCCTCCCCCTCCTCGTTCCACCACGTGCATACCGGTATCGCAGGCTCGAATCCTATCCTGAGGCCGGATTCATCCAGCGTCTCGTTCTTCCTGTACGATCGGCCCGCATCATCATCCAGCACCTGGCCCGCATCGTTCTCTTCCGATTCGCTCAGGGCGAGCCTCGCCCAGTTCCGGCAGGTCTTATTATCTATGTGTATCTCATCCGCCTTTATCTCATAGCCGTCTCTATGGGCGGTCTCCCCTTCGCCCAAAGTGACCTGCAGTATCGGGAACCCGTCGCTTCGTAAGAATACCTTGCGGTTATAGCCACCATCCGAAGTTATGTTTATCACGCGCCAGGCCTGATTTTTCGTCGAGAACGACTCCGGGCTCTGATTGCAGGTTTCGATGTGCAGGATTTTCTCCGATGCGTTATCGGTTATCGGGGTTTCCGGCGGTTGAGCTGGCGCGCTTTCCCGCGAGACCGGCTCAGAAGGTCTCGTCGCTATCACGACCGCCTTCTGTTCCGAACCGAGGCCCTCGAATTTGAACAGCACGGTATTGTCGTTCCGGAAGAGCGGGATCTGGTCCCCGTCCTCGAGGCCCTCGAAATACCCGTCCAGGTAGATTATCATCTTTTTCATGCAGCCAGCCTGCGTATCGGTTACGATTTTCCATTTGTCGTCGAACCCGAAGCTCGAGCCGTTCCCGAGCGATGCCGCCGGATAATCCTTGCCAAGTATGCTGACTTCGCTTCCGCTGCAGTTTTGGAATTCGTGCAGGTATACAGCATTGAAAAGAACTCCGCCCTTGTCGCTGCTGCCGTATGTCAGCCACACGGACTCCCCCTCATCAAGCCATGCTATGCGGCTGCTGTTGAGCTGGAGGAATGAATCGCTGTGCAGGCCGGCCCACAGGAACTTGTCCTCGTAGTCGTTGTGGGGGAACCCGCCGCTCTCCGCCCTCCTCATTGTAACTACGGCTATCCTGTCGTCGCCGCCTGCCGTTACCAGCTCCTTATCCGCCACCGGGGTGATGTTGAGCTTCTCTTCAATATCATCCTTCTGCGCGGGTTCGGTCTGGCCGAGACAGCCGAAAATCATGAGCACAAGCGCGCAAACGAATAATCGCTTCATTTCAATCACGACATGAGTCCGAATCGCTTATTTATATCGAAACTTTCACCCGAAAATATCTTTATAAATTAAGGAAACCGATTACGTCGTATGAGAATGCTGCCGGCAGGGGTTCTCGCAATACTCCTGTCCGCCATATCGCACCAGGCGCTCGTATACGGCGACATCTACACCACCGGCTTCGAGCAGGCGAACGAGACACTTATACGCGTCGAAGGCGGGTTCTCATACCAGCTGGTGGCCCAAAAATCGAACTACTCCATCTTCCTGCCGGAAGGGAAGTACGCAATTACGGGAAGCACTTTCGATGACGGCGGCGGACTCGCCCTTTTCACCGAGGAAAAAATAACCGTAGGCACGGCTGACCAGCGCGTGGACCTCGTCCTTAAGCCTGCGAACCAGTGGCATGCGCCCGCGGCGCTCATTCTCTTGTTCGCCGCGCTGGCCTACCTCTTGGGGAGGCGTCCAACCGCCTCGGGCGCTGCCCCAAAAAGCGCTGAGAACGCTCCCGCCCAGGATATCGAGGAAGCGCACGAAATGGTGGAGCCCATAGAGCGGGGAAAGGAGAGCGTCGACCTGGACGCGGATGCCAAGAAAGTGCTCCATATTCTCGACAGCTCCGAGGGCCGCTCGACCCAGAAGGACGTCAAATCCGCGCTCGGCTTCTCGGATTCCAAGCTAAGCCTAATCCTCGGCGAGCTTGAGAGCCTCGGCTACGTCAAGAAATTCAAGCGCGGGCGGGGCAACATAATAAAAAAGCTCAAATAGTCAGAGGCCTTTGAGGTCGAGGTTAGCCGCCCTGTGGGCGTATGCGACCTTCATCCTCTTGTATTCGCCCTCGTCCATCATTAACTTGTGGGCGAGCTTCCCCTTGTAAGTCAGGGCATGCCTCACCTGGTCGCCGTGCTGGACGAGCGTGATGTAGCCCGCCTGATGGAGGGAGAACATCGTGTTCCTCGCGCCATCCTCGCTTAGGCCGGTTATCCTTGAGACTACCGCGATGCTCTGGTTCCAGAGGGAGAGCGAGCAGAGGCACATTTTCTCGAACCTGCCGAGGCTGAACTCCAGGCTCTTCTCGTCCCCGATCTGCCTGCACGCCCCGAGCAGAAGCAGGTACGCCTCCTGCGGCAGCTCGTTCTTTATTATCAGCCCCTCTATCTGGGGGAACCCGCCCGCCTCGTGGAAGCTTTTGCCCCCCGAAGTCGCCCACATCTCGTACTTCGCGCCCAAGACGGGAACATTCCGCGCCTTTACCCTGAAGCTGTCATTTCCAGACTCTTCTTTCATGTCCGCTCTCTTTATCATACGCATAGAATCAGAAACATACATTTTATATCTCTTTTTACCATTCAATCCAGCCTCTTGAGCCCGTCCTTCCACCTGCCGGAGTCCGCTTTTTTTAGTTTGTCGGCAAGCGCTTTTGCGCTTGCGGTCTGCAGGCGCTTCGAGATATTCACCACCCATCTCGAGGTATCGTAGCCAACGTCAGCATACTCCCTGGCCTGTATCGCGCATTCGAGGTAATCGGCATCCTTGAGAATCATTTGCTCCCGGTCGCTCAGCCTCAGCGCATGGAGCACCGAAACTTTCAGCTCTTTAGGCATCTTCCGGACCTGGTCCGCTTCGACTTTGTGCTCGAGCGACTCGTCCACCCGGATGTATCTTGCAGTTATCTTGTTCAAATCAAGGAGCCGCGTCTCATGCATGTCGTGGAAAACCGCCGCAACGCACACCCTGTTCGCCGAATCGTCCGGCAGCCCCTCCATCTTCGCGAGAAGGAAGGCCACGACGGCGGCCCTGAAGGTGTGGTCCGCAACGCTCTCGGGCATCTCCACCTTCTCGCTCCACCACCCGCTCCTCCGTATCCGCTTGAGCATCCCGGCTTCGAAAAGGTAATCGAGAATGGAGTCCATAAAACGCTCTCTATTCGAATCCTTTTTAACTGTTCGAAGCCTCTATCCAGCGTGGTGCACCGCCTGAAAGCAGAGCTGAGGAAGAAAATGCTCGCGAAGAGGGACGCCCTCGCCGGAGAAGACGTCCGCCGTATGAGCGAAGCCGTCATGGCGGGGCTTTTCTCCCGCGAGCGGTTCATGGAAGCGTCAAGAGTCGGCTTCTATCTCCCCAAGGGGAATGAAGTCGACACGAAGCCCATGATCGAGCGCGCCATCGCCATGGGAAAGCAGGTCGCCGTTCCCTATACCGACCACGAGATTAATTTCTGCCGCTTTTCCTCCTTCGATTCCCTCGCTCCGGGGAAATACGGCATACCGGAGCCAAAGTCCCGCGAGCCGCTCGAGCCTGAGGTGGTAATCGTCCCCGGCGTCGCGGTCGGGCGGGGCAGGGACCCCCACGGCGCCCGCAAAG
>JBFLVW010000042.1:0-11412 GCA_040758235.1 Microcaldota archaeon | reverse complement strand
TCGTAGCCGATGCCCCGGACAAGCTCTTTCAGGCCGTCACGGGCGGGCTTGAATTCACCGTAAACGCCGAAATAGTATTCGTAAAGCTGGTTGCCGGAGCGGGGGAAGCGCGACACGCTCCCGTAGGAGAGCGCCTTCCCATGAATCGTCTGGTAGTATGTTTCGTCGAGAAGCGTGTAATAGTCGAAGTTGGGGTAGAGGAAGATGGATGCGTTTTCAGGGGCTGCGGCGAGAGAGCGGTAAAATTCCGGCATGGGCGGCGAAAAGACGAACCGCTCGAAATCCGGCATCCTCTCCGCGACGAGGAGGAGGGCGAGCGCGCCAAGGACGAGGGCCTTCTTCCCGTTTCCCATTTTCGAGGTGAGCCTCGCGAGCGCGATGGCAGCGAATACGGACAGGAAGAGCAGGGCGAAGATGATGAACCTCATCGGGGCGCGCAGGAGGCCGAGGAGCGGGAAGATGGTCTGCGCGAAAAACGGGGTGACGAGGATGGCGCCCGCGAAGACGAACAGGGGGAATGATATGAGGACGCAGAATGCGAAGAGGTCCCTGAAGCGGGATTCCTCCTTCGAAGCCCCTCTCCCCAGAAAGCTCCATGCCGCGAGTGCAAGCATTGGTATTCCGATGTAAAGCCCGGATTCGCTGTCGGCTACGAGGCCCGGAAGGATGCCGAAGCCGTGGAGGGCCTGGAACTCCGATGGGAACGCGAGGTATTCGATGCTCTTCACGTTCAGGAGGTTGTTCTGGACGACGGATGCCGCTATGAAGTCGTAGGAGGGCTGCACGAAAATGAATGCGAGGTATGCGAAAACGGGCAGCGAGGAGAGGACGAGAGCCCTGATGAGCCCGTGCCTTTTTTCCATCGCGACGAGGTTTTCCGGGCCGATGATGAGGAATATGAAGGGGCCGAAGAAGACCAGGGAGGGCAGGGTGTAGGCGAGGACGACCGAGCCGGGGATGGGAGCGAGCAGGAGCATCTCGTAGCACAGGAGGCTAGCAAGGACCGAGACCGACATTATGACGGTGTTCCGCGGCGTGAAGAGGGGCCCGGGGCGGTACCTGTCCATTATGTCTATGAAGGCGATGAACAGGGCCATCACCGCAAGGAGCAGCTCGTTCAGCGTGATAAGGAAAAGCGCCCCTGCGAGAAGGAAGACTGCCGGCCCTTTTTTCCCATGCAATCCGAGCCAGAAGAGGAAGAAGAGCGGGATGAACGACATTCCCATCGAGTAATTGAGGTGGTGGATTGCTTTCTCGAAATGGTAGACCGAGAAGTTGAAAACGATGGACGCGATTATCGACGGGAACGTTTCCCTGCAGAACCTGTATGCGAGCGCGAATGAGAAAACCCCCCCCAGGATGAACGAAAGGAGCTGGAGGACAGTAATCTTCCCGTACTGGCCCCATTCCGCGGGGAACGCCGCGTAGAGCGCGGAGGACATCGGGCTGAATGCCGTGTACGTGAGCGAAATCCCGTAAGGGTAGAAAAGGTCGTCTATGTAAAGCGGATTCACCCCCGAGCGCAGGGCGCCCTCGATGTGCCCGAACATGAAAACGAACAGCTTCATGTCCTCGATTCCGAGAAGGACGGTGCCGAAATTCCCTATGGAAGGCAGGAAGAACAGCACCGTAATAAGGGCTGTGAATGTCAGATTCAGGATGAAGGGGCCCGGCGGGACGCCCAAAAGAGAGGGCTCAGCCCCTGCCCGTTTCATCGGCCCTTCCTCCTTCTGCCGAACCGAATCCTGCAAAGGTCCAGCAGGTATGTCAATATCTCGATGTTGCCGAGTTTCGTCGCTCCGGCATGCCGGTCCCTGAAAGTGTAGGGTATCTCCCGCACGCGCAGGCCGCGGTTGTCGGCGAGGATGTTGAGGAGGAGCTTGTATCCTTTCGTCCTGAAATCGGTCCGCCCGAAAACCTCCTTTCTCGCCGCGAAGAATCCGCTCAGAGGGTCGGTGCAGTCCGTGCCGACGACTATGCGCGCGAGCGCGTCCGCGACGCGGGAGATGAGCTTGCGGTGCAGCGGCCATTTCTTCACTTCCCCGCCCTCCATCAGCCTGCTCCCGACCGCGAGGTCCGCTGAATCCAGGGATTTCGACAGCTCGGCGACCTTTTCCGGCGGGTGGGAAAGGTCCGCATCCATCACTGCTATCCGGTCGCCCTTCGCGGCCTTCACTCCCGCGAGGATGGCTCCTGTGAGGCCTGCCTTGGACTCCCTCCGGACCAGCCTCACAGACTCCAGCCCTGCCGCGATGGCTTCCACCTCTGCGGCCGTGCCGTCCGGCGAGTTGTCGTCCACCACGATTATCTCATGGCTCCCCCCCAGCGAGGCGTCGAGCCTCCTGATGAGGATGGCGATGTTGCCTTTCTCGTTGTATGTGGGGATGATGACGGATAGCATTCAGTTCACTTCGTAGATTGACAGGTTTCTGGTCGTGCTGTTATATATCACTGACGCGCCTTCGGGTGCGTTGAAAGAGCCGCTTAGCACGATGTAGCCGAAATCTGTGATGTTCGTGTCCTTCCTGAAAAGGCCGGCCCTGCTGAAGAAGCTGTTGAAGGAGCCGTCATGGACGGGGAATTCTTCCGAACGGTAGTCATTCAGGAACGTTTGCACTTCCGTGTCATTCATCAGCCTGTTCGAAGTGATGTATCCGTAGTCGAGCGCCTTCCCCCCGCTACGGAGCTCGGACAGCGTCTTGTATGCGGCGACTGAAGGAGGGTAGTTGCCGATAATCAGGACGTTCTCCTTGCCCGCCATCATCAGGCCGGCTTCCCGCTCGGGATTGTAGCTCGCGTGCATGCCCTCGTAGAAAAGATAGAGGTATGAAACGCTGATGATTGTAACCGCGGCGAAGAACATGGCGAAGAACAGGTCGGCCTTGTCGGTGTTGTCCCACCTGAGGAGGACCATGGCCGCGAAATAGGAAATCGCGGGCATGACCGGAAGGAAATACCATATCATGTAGGAGCCGGAAAGCATCGGGAACACGCTGAGGAGATACCAGAGCGTCATCATTGGGGAGTGGCGCCAGTGCATCCATGCGCCGGCAAGCGAAAGCGCGAACCACAGGCCGGCGCCGACAAGGAACGCGCTCATGGAGCCGGTGAAGTATTCGAGCTGCATCTCGAAGCCGCCGGGGCTTATGATATGGTCGATGACGTTCGCCGCGAGCGACTCGTGGGCGAGGGAGGAGGTTTCGAGGACTGCGAAGTTAAGGACGAAGGCGGCGGGAGCGGCGGCGAGCGAGAGGAGGAACAGGGGGTTCCTGAGAGACTTGCGGTCCGCATGCCAGAGGAAAACGACCGCGAGGAGGGGGGCCATGAATGCAAGCACCAGCTTAATGAAAAATGCGAGGAAGACGAACGCCCCCGCCGCGAGGAAGCGGGTTTTGGGGAGTTTTTGGGCGGTATAGAGGCAGAGCGAGCAGCAGACCAGCATGAAGTTGATGGAATCTGTCAGCATCGCCGCGTCGGGATACATCGAGGGGAGGGAGAGGGTGAAGATGAGGACGGAGAAGAACGAAATTGCAGGCGTGGCGCCGGTGTTCCTGAGTATGCCGAAAAGGAGGGGGATTGTCGCGAGCCCGGCGATGAACGACGGCAGGCGGAATGCCGCCTCGAGAGGCAGGGGCAGGCCGAGAAGGGGGGAATGCAGCCAGAAGAACGGTGCCGGCTTCCAGCCCACGGGGTAGCCCATGAACGTCGGGACGAGGGAGGGGGCCGAAGCCTGCTCGAGCGCCATCATCGCGTAGATGCCCTCGTCCTTGATGAAAGGCAGGTAGTTGAGCAGGGGCAGGCGGGTCGCGAGGTAGAGGAGGAGCAGGATGATTAGCAGCCTGCGCTCGTCCTTAAGCAAACCGGAGAATGAAAGCACGCGTTTTACCTCTTAGAAACAGTGATAGATTGCCTGAGATAGACTTTTAAACATTAACCTTAAGTATAGGTGTTCAAAGGTGAACAGATGAATATTGTCAGGCACATTAGCAGACTGAATGTCATCGGTAGATACGTGTTGCTGAGTTTTGTCGTGCTCAATCTGGTATCGCTCGGATTCGCGGCCCCAAGCGGAACGTCGAACCTCGAATCCGGCCTGAGGCTCCTGTGCAGCCAGGCGAAGTTCTTCCTGGCGGTGTCTGCGATGGTGCTTGTCATCCTCGCTGGCGCGGTATATGCCATCGGCCAGATACTCGGTGCCGAAACGAGGGCGAGGGCCGCCGTGTGGGCGACCGCGATGCTCACCGGTGCCGTGATTGGCATCGTCATATACGCGATAATGCCGCCGATAATCAACGCCCTCCTGGGCTCGACGGTCTCCGGTTGCTGAAACCGGAAATATCTTTTACCCGTTTTTTCCTCTTTTCCAATCATTCTCCTTTTCCGACGCCATACCTAACCTTAAAAACCTTCTAACACTATTCTGCCCATGAGCCTGGGAGTGAACGAAGAGATGCCCATCCTAAAGGGCAATAGGCTGGCGAGCGGCATCGCCGACCTGGACATAATCCTCGAAGGGGGGTATTTCAACCCCGGAAACATCGTCATCATGGGCCCGAGCGGCATGGAGAAGGCGGCTTTCGCATACCATTTCGCCTCGGCTGCCGGCGCGAACGAGAATTCCTACATCATCTGCGGAAGCTCCGCCCCTGCAGACATAATCAACAAGGCCGGGACGATGGGGATAAACCTGGACAAGCCCAACGTCTCATTCATAGACTGCTACAGCGCGACGCTCGGGAACGTGGCGGCGAAACCGGCCCCGCGCGTCCGGTCGGTTCCGGGGCCCGGGGCGCTTAACGACGTGTCACTCATGCTCAACGAGGCGATAAAGGAAAGCGCAGGGAAAAGGATGAGAGTCGTCTTCGACACCCTTTCGACTTTCGTGCTCTACAATCCGCAGGATTCGATAAGGAAGTTCCTGAGCGTCATAGAGGGAAGGCTCAAGACCGCCGGCGCGACGGCGGTTTACCTCGTCGATGAGGGGGTCCACGACAAGCAGATGCTCAGCCTCGTCGAGCACGGCATGGATGAGACCTACACGATAGCGGACAGGGGAGGGAAATTCGTCCTTGTCGTCCCGAACGTCAACATGGACGTCCCCTTCCGGGTGGGACCGACGGGGATAACGATACAATAGTTTCCGGTTTCCAGCCTCCCGTCTCGGGATGCTGGATGCCGGCTGCTGGAGACTGATGAACATGGCCGGGGAAATCGAAGCGATTCTGAACGAGATGAAGGGCAAGGGGATGGGAGGAGCTGTCCTGAGGGTGGACGGTGTGCCGGTCCAGTCCACGATTGCCATGAACGACCTCAGCCCCGGGCTCCTCGCATCGGTGGCAAACGTCTCGGACGCCCTGATGAAGAAGGCGGACGACCGGCAGAAGGAGATAGAGATAGCCTTCGAGGGCCTCTACCTGGTCATCGTGCCCCTCAAGAACCACATATTCTGCGGCATGATAAAGGACCGCGAGGAGAAGAAGGCGGTCCTCGAGTATGCCGAGAAGGCCAAAGCATTCCTGTGAGCTGGTCGGTTTTGGAGTATGAGCGCCTTCTTTCGAGGTATCCCTACGCGGAATTGAGAATCGAGCGCAGCTTCCAGACTTACATCACGATAAAGGACGACGAGGCGAAGCAGTCGACCGGCGCCTCGGCCGGGATGAGCGCGAGGGTGCTCGAAAACGGCTCCTGGGGGTTCGCGGCGTGCAGCGACGGCCGCGAGAGCGCGGAGAGCCTCCTCGAGAAGGCGCAGAGGCTTGCGCGCCTCACTTCCGGCAAGATTGCGCTCCCCGAGCCCGTAGTCGTCAAGAAGGAGCTGAAGGCGGATTTGGAGCCTGCCGACCCGGAGAGCCAGGTGAAGGCGCTGCTCGATGCCGGAAAGGTGATGAAGGAGGACAGGGTCGCATCCAGGAGCGTCTCCTGCACGGATTCCCTTGTGAAGAAGGAGTTCTACAACTCCGGAGGGAGCCGCATCGTCCAGGAGACCGGATATTCGTACCTGTCATGCTCGTGCGTCGCCCGCTCCGGGGGCGCGATACAGAGGGGCTCGGAAAGAACCTGGTCGAGGACCGGTTTTTCCCGCATTGATGCCGGAGCGACGGCCGCGAAGGCGAGGGACAAGGCCATCCGCCTGCTCTCGGCTTCGCCTCCCCCGAAGGGAAGGTTCACGGTCGTTTTCGACCCTGAGATGACAGGCGTCCTGTCCCACGAGGCGGTCGGGCACGCCTGCGAGGCCGATTCGGTCATAGACAGGGAATCGATACTCGCGGGGAAGCTTGGGAAAAGGATAGGGAACGACCTCGTGACTATTATAGACGACCCCTCCGCGCCGGATTTCGGCCAGTACAATTTTGACGATGAGGGGACGGAGGCCAGGCCCACGACGCTTCTCGAGAAGGGCGTCCTGAAAGGATATCTCAACTCGCTCGAGACCTCGGCCGAGCTGGGAATCGGGCGCAACGGGCACGCCCGCGCGCAGGACTACAGCGAGGCCCCCATAGTGAGGATGAGCAATACCTATTTCCAGAAAGGCGCCTCCACGGTGGATGAGGTTTTCGGAATCCCTTCCGGCGTGTACCTGAGGGGTATGAAGGGCGGCAGCGTGGACATTTTTTCGGGGGGCTTCATGTTCAAGGCCGAGGAGGCCTACGAGATAGCGAACGGCGAGAAGGGGAAGCTGATGAGGGATGTCACCATCACCGGAAACATCCTCCAGACCCTGCTCGATGTCGAATGCGTGGGGGACGACTTCGGGACCAGCCCCGGAATTTGCGGGAAATTCTCGCAGGAAGCCCCCGTAAGCGACGGCGGCCCCCACATCAGGGTGAAGAATGTGGCCATCGGCTGAACAACTTAGGGGTTTCCCGTTCCCGGTTTCCTGTTTTGGGGTTTAGCGCTTCCGGAACTGGAAACAGGATGCCGGAGACCACCCGGCCCAGGCCAGGCATCAGAAAGCAATTATAAGTTTTCCCTCCTTTTCCCCATGGGGGATGGATTGGGCAGTTACGCCAGTTACTTCGCAGGCTTCGCTCTGGGCTTCCTTGGGGGCCTCGTTCCGGGCCTGCATTCGAACACGCTAATCTCGATTCTCGCATCGCTCGGCTACGAAGGCCACGCGCTCGCGTTCATCATCATCGCGCTGTTTCCGGCCCATCTCGTCTCTTCCTTCATCCCGGCCATCTTTTTCGGCGTGCCTGATGCGGACAATGCGGCGTCCTCGCTCCCAGGCCACCGGCTCGTCCGCATGGGTATGGGGGCTGCCGCGCTCCGGGCAGTCCTGCTCGCCGCCCTCCTTGCGGGCCTGCTTGCGGCCGCCCTTCTCCTGCCATCCATTTCATTCTTCCCCGCGGCCTACTCTCTCATCCGCCCGCACCTGGGCCGCATCCTCCTCGCGCTTTCGATATTCCTTCTCGCGCGTACGAGAAAGCCCCTCCTTTCAGCTCTCATATTCCTTCTTTCCGGAATCCTCGGCTCGATTTGCCTGAGGAGCGGCCTCCAGGACCCCTTCCTGCCGCTGTTTTCCGGGATGTTCGCTATGGCCGCTATTGCTTCTTACAGGAGAGGGGAGGTGCAGGGGCAGGCCGAGGGCTGTGCCGGCGGGGATGGGCACGTCGCCCGCACCGTTCCGGCCGGCGTCGCGCTCGGGATGCTTGCAGACCTGATGCCGGGGATAGGCTCGCCCTCCCAGGTCGCCGCGTTCTCGACGATTTTCATGCGGAGCGGGCCTCTCGGCTACCTCTCGCTGATAAGCTCGATTTCGGTCAGCCAGGCGGTCTTTTCGCTCGCGACGTCTACAAGCATAGGGAAAAGCAGGGTAGGGGCGACCGCGTGGCTCGCGCAGAGCATCGACGTCGGGGCGAACCTGCCGATGCTCGCCGCGCTTTTCATCATCAGCCTCGCCGCCGCCTCGCTCCTCGCCTTCGCGGCAAGAAGGTTTTTGGTGCGTTTTGCGGATGCGGACTTTTCCGGGATTAATGTTATTCTCGCGTCGTATCTCGCGCTGATTACCCTTGCGATAGACGGACCGGCAGGCCTGCTCTTCCTCGCACTCGCGACCGGAGTAGGCCTAATATGCCTCCGGCTCGGCGTGGAGCGCACGAACCTGATGGGAGCGATAATAGTGCCTACTTTGATGTTGCTTTTCGGGGTGTTTACATGAAAGACGATGAAGGAGAGTACAAGGAATCATTCAGGAAATCGTTGAGCAGGGCAGTTGCCGACATAAAACGCGGCAGTACGCATGGGCTTCATCAGGTCAGAAGGATGCTTGGACTCGAATGAAAATGAAAAAAAGGAGATAAAAAAATCAGCCAGTGTCCTTGGCGACCCACACGCCGCCCTCGCACACGACTTCCATTTCGAGGAACTCCGAGACATCGTAGACCTCGCCCTCGGTGGAGCATTCTGTCACCATCACGCCGCCCACGCAGGCCCAGGTGGTGTTGTCATAAGACTCCCAAGAGGGGCTCTCGCAGGGACCCTCTTCGCCGGAGGTCTCCTCGGGCTCTGTTTCCTCGACGACTTCCCCGGGCGCGAGGTCTTCCTCCACCCAGATGCCGCCCCTGCATATTACCTTCGTGTCGAAGGAGGTCACCATGTAGACTTCCCCTTCGGTCGTGCAGTCGGTCGTCCAGAACCCGTCCACGCATGCCATGGTTATGTCATTGGCTGAGGCGAAACCCTCCCCCTGGCATGGTTCCGGCCCCTCCGCGACCGGCTCGGTGGTCGTTTCCCCGGAAGGGGCGGTTTCAGCGGGTTGCTGTCCGCCGTCGCCTGCAGGAGCGCTTCCAGCTTCGACGACCTCGCGCACCCAGGAGCCGCCCTTGCAGACTATCCTTGAGTCCTCGGATTCCTTGTAGACCGAGCCCTCGAGCGTGCAGGAGCCGGTCATCTTACCGTCCACGCACACCTTCGTGACGCCGTTGATGGTTACGGACGTTTCGCCAACGCATTTGTCCCCTTCGCTCGCCCCGGTGCAACCCAGGAAAATCAGGAAAGCGGCGAGGGTAAGTGCCATTATTCCTCTTGTGCCTTTCATATGAGGGTATCGGGGGGAATGTTAATAGTTTTTCTCATTCGGGGATGGACCTGTTTTTAATGCACTGGAAATCCGCCCGATCATTTGCCCGCGCGCTCCATCCTCCATTTGCAGTCAGATGGATCAGATTTTGGATTCGTCCAGTGGCCGAATGAGTCCCCCGACAGAAGGTCGCAATTGCCGGGATCATTCGAGAACAAACCCACGCATTCGACATAATAGCCCAAACCCGCGCGGCTGCATGATTCATTGCGGATAGCTTCCTGCGAACTCAGGCAGAATTTTTGAAGGATGTCCGAACCCAGGCCCGCGCAGTCCGGCTCGACTCCGGAGTTCAAATTCACCTGATGGATGCATTGTGCCACATCCACAGGATAGCCGGCGGGGATGTCTTCGCATGCACTGAGGTTTGAGCTTGAGACAGCTCCGACCTCCTTGGCACAGATTTCCACGAGTTCGGGGGCCTGGATATCCGAATATATTTCGCACACGGAATCATCCAGCGAGTTGATTGCCTGGCAGAGTGGAAGCTGGAAAAGCTCAGAGATGGAGAGGTGCGAGGGGCAGGCCCGGTCATCCGACAGGAGGTCGTCTTTTTGGGCGGTGCAATATGACTCGAAGCCGGTTTTTTGGAGATTCCCGCATGATGCGTCATACCTTCGGGTCTCTCTTAGAATGGAGTAGATGCATTCAATGTTGTCCGTCTTCCAGGGACCGGGAGGAAGACGCTCGCAGACAGCAGTGTCGTTCAGCCTTTTGCCCAGGCTGGTATAGCATCTCAATTTTGTTTCCCTTCTTTCGAAATCGCAATACGAATAATTTCCGGTCCTGAATGCAAGAAAAGAGTAGCACATTATCCCACTTCCCTCGTGAATTTTAACCCCGGCACAGTCGGTTGCTCCGGCTTCGAGGGCCTCCTCTACGCAATCATCGGTGCGGCAGAGCGACGCGCTTTTATGGAAAACGGCGGCTTGGTTGTAGCAAGGGGTTATGACATTGGATGCTCCTCCGCCCCAGGACAAGGGAAAAAAGACATGGGCCTCGCACAAAGGTGGAGCGAAGGTTGCCGGATAATCGATCATTGCGGGGATGAATTCCGCTAAAACAAGTAGGAAGATCATGATGCCGGCCAGAACCATGACCGGCCTGCCCCAACTTGCCCGGGATTTCCAGCCCGAGAAGGCGGCGAAGCCAAGAACAGCGTAAACTGCGATTTTAATCAGGATGAACAGGACAATGATGACCAGTAAAAAAATGGCCCCTTCCGGACTTATGACAAAATGTCCCATGTGAAGTATTTTTCACGAAAATTTATAACCCGGCATGCCGCGGATTCGATGAACGCAGCAGGGGGGGTCATCATTCCGAGTATTCGTCCGCCCTGCGGATTTCCAGCTCCTTTTTCTGTAGAGAGAGCATGGCTTTCAGCAGCTCGTTCGCAGTGTTCATGTTGGTTATGCAGGGGATTCCGCTGAGGATGCTCGCGCGCCGCATCTTGAAACCGTCGGTATGCGCGGCTCCGCCCCGCGTGGGGGTGTTTATGACAAGCGTGATAGTCCCTGACTCTATCAGCTCGACTACGTCCGGGTGCCCCTCCCCTATTTTCGGAATCGGAATCGCGCCCTGGATTGACCCTATCGTCCCCATCGTCCCGTAAATGGCGAAGCCGAGCTTCCGGAGAAGCTCCGCGAGTTTTTGGGCATGCTTCTTGTCCTCGTCCCTCAGGCTGATGAAAGCGCTTCTTTCCTTTCCGTCCTCCAGGCGGATTCCGGCCGCAAGGAGCGCCTTGTAATACGCGGTCTCGAAGCTTTTCCCGAGGCCCATCGTCTCCCCGGTGCTCCTCATCTCAGGCCCGAGCTTGATGTCCGTCCCCAATAGCTTCAGGAAGGGGAAGACGACGCTCTTCACGGCGTAGTGGCGCATTTTGGGGTGCAGTTTCGGGAGCGGCTCGCCCAGCATCGCCCTGACCGCGGCTTTCGTGAGCGGTATTCCTATCGCCTTGCTTACGAACGGGACTGTGCGGCTTGCGCGCGGATTAGCTTCCAGGATGTAGACCGTGCCCTCTTTCACCACGAACTGGATGTTCACGAGGCCTATGACGCCGAGTGCCCCGCATATTTTTTCGGTGTATGAGACGATTGTCTTTTTCTCCGCGTCCGAAAGGCGTATTGACGGAAGGACGATGTTCGCGTCCCCCGAATGGACCCCGGCATGCTCTATGTGCTCCATCAGGCCGCCGATGAACACCTCCTTCCCGTCGCTTACCGCGTCCACCTCGCACTCGATGGCGTTGTCGATGTACTTGTCTATGAGGACCGGGCGGTTCAGGCTGACCTGCACCGCCTCGTGGATGTACCTCCGGAGCTCCGCGTCGTTCC
>JBFLVW010000041.1:0-9804 GCA_040758235.1 Microcaldota archaeon | reverse complement strand
AAACCAGCGCGTCATGCGCTCCCTGCCTTTCGTGCGGCCTCTATATCCCTCGATAGCCATTGAAAGCAGCGGCTACAACATGTTCTACATCGACCATCCCGACCCGCCGTGGATGAAGCCCGGGCACAAAAGGGCCGTCCTCGCGAGGCTGGAATCGGTCATCGAAGGCCTTCCGGACAAGGGAAAGGCCGAGCGCTACCTGAGCGCCCTCAGGGATTACCTGAAAAGCATACCTCCCGAAAAAATGGCCGCATCGGACATCTTCTGCCTCGACCTCGTCCTCGAGACGGGCGTCGCGTTCGCGCCTTCCGAGCGGTTCTACAAGCTGGGGACCGCCCCGGAGCAGGTCGCTTTCCGGCCGGTGATGGTCGGCGACCCGGCCGGGTTCCTCGAAGACGCGAAGCTGGTCGGGGAATTCCTGCACGCGAGGCTGGCTTAGGCTAGAGGTTTTTCGCGAACCATCCCGACACCGTTTCCTTCAGCGCGCCGAGGTGCTCCTCCTTCCTGAAAAGGTGGTCCGCCCCCTGCATGACCTTGAGCTCCTTCGGTCCGGATGCCCAGTGATACAGCTGCCTCGCGTGGTAAGGGTGAATTATCTCGTCCTCGCTTCCGTGCACGATGAGAAGCGGCCGCTTCAGCGTGGCAACGGCATGCCCGATGTTGAATTTTTCCACATCCAGCAGGAATTCGCGCTTCAGCACGATGTCCCGGCCGTATACGAACGCCTGGGACTCGCCGTCCTTCTCCGCCTTCTCCACGGACTCCTTGGGGAACACCTCCCTCACCCTCGCGGCCTGGGAGCTTCCGGCGATGAATGCGACGGCCCCTATCCTCCTGTCCTCGTGCGCGGAAAGGACGCTCAGCATCGCGCCCATGCTGTGGCCGGCGACGCCGATTTTCTCCACGCCCCTCTCCCGCAATGCCGAAACGGCCTCCCCGACCTCGCGGACCATCTTCGTGTATGTGCTGTCCTCTATTTTCCCCCCGCTCTCGCCGTTTCCTGAGAAATCGAAACGAAGAGCGGCAATCCCGCGCCCGCAAAGGCTTTCGGCGAGGTTCCTCATAATGCGGTGGTGCTTTGTGCAGGTGAAGCAGTGGAGCAGGACGACGCCCCTTGAGGTCCCCAGCCTCCCGTTTCCGGCATCCGGCATCGAAAGGACGGCCGCGATTTCGTCCCCCGATTCGTCCCTGAAAGCGAATGATTCGTCCATACGGGGTGGTTCTCAGGCTGGTTTTTTATTTTTTGCCGGCGCTTGCCGGTGTGCTGTTTTACACTTTTTCCCCGAAATATATAAATTTTTTCCTCAGATTAAGTTTTTCCTCGGTGAATTACAACCTCTTTCTTTAATCAATGAAGTTAAATACCACCGATTCCATGATAAATGTGTGTTATTTTTCACATGACACTTCTCCGACGTGATTTCGTGCTTTTCGTATGCTGATAGCCCATGTTTTCGTCAAATATGTGTGTTTATGCTCCCAAATTATAAAAAACTTAGTCGCATCTTCACTAAAAAATCAAGAAAAGATATATATACATCATAAGAGACATAAGTGCGGAGGGGGAAGGTATGGGGGAAGGAATGGTGAGGACGGTGCGCCGGACCAACGGCGTGATGGGACAGCTGGGCAGGGTGGGGGAATGGAAAGCGGAGCGGTCTGCCTGGAGATAATATCAGTGGGGCCACTCTTCAGGGAGCTGGACTTCCGGGACTTGTCCCGGGTAATCCAGAAACCTCCGTTCTTCCGTCATCATCCTCTCTGTTAGCCGTCCTCTTTTCCTTCTTTCACGAGCCCCCTCCACTATTTATATAAATTGCCTTTGATTTCCCGAACATGTACAGGCTGATGGTGATATGGGCGATGCTCGTCGGCGTTGCCGCCTTCAGCCTCTATCAGAGCGAGGAAAAGGCAGACCTGCGGGTCGGAATGCTCAAGACGGTGGACACCATCCATCCGCTGATTGCAAGGGACCTCGGCTACTACGAGGATGAGGGCCTGAGCGTCAGCGTCCACACCTTCGGGACGTCCCCGGCGCTCGCCGAGGCGATCGCGGCTGGCGAGATCGACGTCGCCTACATGAGCGTCGTCCCGGCAGCCATCTGGAAGGCCAAGGGCACGGACATCACAATGCTCGCGGGGGCGAGCAGGGGCGGCGACATGGTCTGCACGAGGGACGGCAGGACGAGCGGCTCCATCGCGATTTCGAACAAGGGGACTTTCACCCAGACGCTTTACGACTACTATGTCGAGGACAAGTTCGACTACCAGCCCGTTTACGGCATCGAGCCTGCCGACATGCCGACGGCGCTTCTAGTGACGAAGGACGTCGATGCGGCATTCGTCTGGGAGCCGTTCGCCTCCGCGATAGAGAAGGCCGGGGGGACCTGCATTTTCGACACGGGCGGGGAATGGAAGTCCGAGCGGGGCACGAAATACCAGAGGAACGTCCTTGTAGCGAGCGGCAAGGCTTCGGAGGACCCCCTGCTCGTCCAGAAGCTCCTCCGGATAAACGAGCGGACCATCGCCTTCCTGAACTCGCCCGGCTCGGAGGCGGCGGTCGCGAAGGCCATGAAAATCGAGCCGCTCACGGAGAAACGGGTCGAATACAATTCCTCCATCGACTGGGACAGCATGGTCGCGCTCTGGGGCCATGCGAAGGAGAACGGCTATCTCGCGAAGATACCGGAGAAAAGCGAGATTCTGTACGGTGGTTGACTGGCGCTGACTAGGACGGAAAGGTACGGCGTGTGGCTTGCGTCCATACTCGCAGTGCTGATAGTCTGGGAATACCTCTCAGGCACGGGGGCGGTGAGCGAGCTGGTCCTCCCGAGCCCCCTCAAGATAGCCCTCACTTTCGAGCGCATGATAGCGAGCGGGCAGATGTTCGTGGACATATGGACGAGCACGGCGAGAATCGTCCTCGGCTTCACGGTCGCTTTCCTGCTCGCGGTGCCCCTCGGCCTGTTCTCCGGCAGCAACCAGCTCGTGCGGAACCTGCTCCGCCCCTGGGTCCAGCTCATGCAGCCCATACCGGGCATCGCATGGGTGCCCTTCGCATTCCTCATCTTCGGGCTGAGCAACAACGCGGCCGTATTCGTCATCGGGATCGCCTGCTTCTTCCCGATATACATCAACGTCATGAACGCGGTCCAGCGGTTCGACCGCGACCTCGTGAACGTCGCGAAGACGCTCGGGGCGAGCGAGGTGCAGGTTTTCACAAAGGTAATACTGCCGGGCGTCTTCCCGGACCTCGTGACCGGCTCGCGCGTCGCGACCGGCTTCGCTTGGAGGACCGTGGTCGCGGCCGAAATCATCGGCCTGCCGCGCGGAGTCGGCGCCCTCCTCATCGAGGCCAAGAACACGGCCCAGACCGAAAGCGTCATAGTCAGCATGATTACGCTGGGCGTGATGATGATAATCTTTGAGAAGGTCATTTTCGACACGATGGACAGGAAGGTCCAGCGCTGGAAGGGCGGCGTGGATGCGGAGGGTTGAGATGCCAAAAGAAAGGAAGCCGGGGAAGGAGCCCATCATGCGGGTCGAGGACGTCACCCTCAGCAGGAGCGGGGAGGAGAACATAATAGAGCACATCTCGTTCGATGTGATGCCCGGCGAGTTCCTCTCGATAATCGGAGGCTCCGGCGCAGGCAAGACGACGCTCCTGCAGGCCCTCGCGGGGCTCCTCGCGCCGGCCGGGGGCGTCGTGTATCTCAGCGGCCGCGAGGTGACGCGGCCGACGGCGAGGGTAGGCCTCGTCTACCAGGACTACGCGCTTTTCCCCTGGCGGACCGCGCTCCAGAATGTCGAGTTCGGGCTGGAGATGCGCGGAATCCCCCATGATGAGCGGCGCCAGCTCGCCGAGGCTGCGCTCGACCTGATGGGCATCCTCGAGCACCGCGACAAGTTCCCGGTCCAGCTCTCCGGGGGGATGCAGCAGCGCGTCGCGATAGCGAGGGTGCTCGTGAACAAGCCCGAAGTGCTGATGCTCGACGAGGCGTTCTCCGCCCTCGACGTCCAGACGAGAAGGAAGCTCGAGGAGCAGCTCCTCCAGATACAGGCCGAGCTGGGGATAACAGTAATACTCGTGACGCATCTCGTGGAGCAGGCGCTCGCCCTCTCCGACCGTGCCGTCATCGTCAACAGGGGGAAGCTGGAGAAGGTGATTTCCCTGAATGGGAAGAAGCCCAGGGACATCGATGCCCCGGAGTTCAGGGAGCTGCTCCGGGAGACCGAGGCCCTGATAAAGCCCACCCCGAAGCTGGATATATTCGTGAAGGACCTCCAGAAGGCGGAGAAGAGGGTCAGGAAATAGCGACGCTCTTGACGTTCACGAATTCGAGGATTCCGTATCTACCGAGCTCACGCCCGATGCCGCTGTCCTTCACGCCGCCGAAAGGCAGCCTCGGGTCGCTTCGCGCCATCCCGTTCACGGCCACCATGCCGTTCTCGAGCCTCCTTGCAATGCCCTCAGCCCGTCCGCGGCTCCCCCACACGCTTGATGCGAGGCCGTAGGGCGATGCGTTCGCGATGGCAAGAAGCTCCTCATCATCCTTCCCGACTATTACGGTCGCAAGCGGCCCGAATGTCTCCTCCCTGACCAATCCCGATTCGCGAGCCTTAATGCCGTCCCTCCTGAGCTCGCGGACTCCGCTTGCGTCCACTACTGTCGGCTCGTAGAAATATCCCTTCCCCGGAATCCGCTTCCCGCCTGCGAGCACCCGCGCCCCGTATGCCTCCATAGCCTTGAGTTGGGCCTCTATCTTTTCCCGCAGGTCCGCCCTCGCGAGGGGGCCCATGCCTGTTTTCGGGTCCAGCGGGTCGCCCACCCGGAGTGCCTGGGCCTTCCTGACGAAAGACTCGATGAATGCATCCGCGACGCCCTGATGGACTATGAACCTCTTGCCTGCAATGCAGCTCTGCCCACAGTTCTGGAACCGCGCGGTCACCGCGGCTTCCGAGGCCTTTTCCACCTCCGAATCATCGAGCACGATGAACGGGTCGTTGCCTCCCAGCTCCAGGACGACTTTCTTAAGCCATTTCCCGCCAAGCTCCCCCACTCTCCTGCCCGCTTCCGTGCTTCCGGTGAGGGAAATTCCCTCGACGAGGCCGTTTCCGACGAGGGGTTCGATGTCCCCGCTCGAGAGAAGCAGATTTTTGTAGACGTGCTCCGGAAAGCCGGCCTCCCTGAAAACGCCCTCTATCGCGATTCCGCACTGGGGGACGTTGCTCGAATGCTTCACGACGACAGTGTTGCCCGACGCTAGCGCCGCGCTCGCAAAGCGGAAGACCTGCCAGAAGGGGAAGTTCCAGGGCATTATGCCGAGGATGGTGCCAAGGGGCTGGAACATGACGTAGGCCTTCCCGGACTCCGTCCGGACTGGCTCGTCGGCGAGGAACTTTTCCGCGTTCTCCGCGTAGTATTCGCACGCCCATGCGCATTTTTCGACTTCCGGGACCGACTGCGAAACCGGCTTGCCCATCTCCCTGCTTATCAGCTCCCCGTACTCCCGCCTGTTCTTTTTCAGCACTGCCGCCGCCTTCTTCAGCAGCGCGCAGCGCTCGCGGACATCGGCATTCCCCCAGGAAAGGAATGCCTCGCGCGACTTCAATACCTCCCGCGCGGCATCCCCGCCGCTGATGTAATCGAATTTTCCCATCACTTCCTCGGTCGCAGGATTTATCGAGAGCATCTGCCCCATCGGACCACCATCAGCCGTAAGCCTTCTTCCCCTCTTTCATCCGCTCCAGGGTGTCCACGGCCGCCTTCGCGAACGCGCGGACGTCCTCCTCCGCATCCTCCGAAGCGAGGGCGGACAGCTTCCTGGTCGCATCCGGGAACTCGAGGCCGTGCTCTGCGGCTATGACGAAAGCGAATGCGGCGTTCTTCCTGACGGCCGCATCCCTGTCCGAAAGCGCCCGGAGGAGGGCCGGAAACGCGCCGGCTATGTCCTCCCCGTACTCGCAGGCTATTATCAGGTTCTCTATTGCAAGGACGCGTACTATCGCCTCCTTGCTTGCAATGTCCGAAATGACAGACTCCACACTGACGAGCTTCTCGATGCCGGCATCGATGGCCTTCTCCAGGTCGTTCTGACAGGCGGCCCTCACCTCCTGCGGCTCTTCGAGGTCGAAAGCCCGCCCGTTGAGGATGTTGAACGCCATGGCGAGGACGCTGGAAGGTATCCTCTCACCGGCAACGTAGAGGGCCATCAGTTCGTGCGCCGCCTTCCACCGGACGTCGCTGTCCGGATGACGGAGCGAAGGATACAGCCCGGCCGCGTTTTTGCCCTGCACAGCTTCGGCTTCGGGTCCTTAGTTTATATTTCTTGCTTCTTGTGGTCACCCTTATAAATACTTTTAGTCATACTTTACGACATGCCAGCTCCGATAGGCAAGCCTCCCAACCCCTTCAGCACCACTTTCGTGAAAGGGGGACAGGGCGCGGGCAAGTTCAAGGGCCCCTCGGAAGGGCCGGCGGACCCGCTGGTCGGGTCCATGCTCGCGGAGCGCTACCTCATACTCGAGAAGATAGGCTCGGGCGGCATGGGAAACGTCTATCTGGCGGAAGATTCCCGGCTTGGCAAAAAAGTCGCGGTCAAGGTCCTCCCGCGCTACTTCGCCTCCCAGCCCGAGGTCGCAAGGAGGTTCGTCCAGGAGGCGAAGCTCGCCCCCCGCATAGAGCACGAGAACATCATAGACGTCACGGACCTCGGCTCCACGCAGGAGGGCGTCCCTTTTTTCGTGATGGAGCACCTCAAGGGCCAGGACCTCTCCGAGGCGATAATAGGCACGGGCGTCCTCGGCTGGAACAGCTGCACGAAGGACATTCTCATGCAGATATGCAGGGCGTTATCGGCCGCCCACGCGAAGGGCATCATCCACAGGGACATGAAGCCGGAGAACGTCTATATCGTGGAGAGGAGCGACGGCAGCGTCTTCATAAAGATTCTTGATTTCGGCATCGCGAAACTCATCGAGCAGGCCCACGATGAAGTAATCCTCGAGGGCGAGTCGGGCCTTCCGGCCGCAGGCCCCCGCGCGACGAGGCCCGGGATGGTCATGGGGACGCCCCACTATATGGCTCCCGAGCAGGCCGCCGGCAGGGCTGTCGACCACCGGGCGGACATATACGCCGTCGGCACCCTGATATACGAGATGGTCACCGGGCGCGTCCCATTCGACCTCGAAGGCAGGGACGCCGAGCCGATGCACATCGTGGAGGCGAAGAAGGCGCGGCCGGCGAAGCGCCCCGGCGAAAGGTTCCCCCTGCTCAGGATTCCCAAGGAGCTTGAGGATGTGATGATGAAGGCTCTTGAAATGGACCCGTGCGAGCGATTCCAGTCCATCGAGGAACTGGAGGGTGCGCTTTCCGGCGTGAATCTCCCGCAGGAGGAGAATGCGCAACCCGCCGCGATTGGCGCGAGGGGGATAGTCCCCGGAAGCTACTCGGTCATGGGGCATCAGGCGATAACCGATGCGGAGCGAGGGCGCGGCGGGGCCCGGAGGCGCAGAATCCTCCTCGCCGCCATCGCGCTCGCCGCGGCAGGCGCGGTCGCGGGAAATGCGTTCTATCCGGAACTCATCGACAGGCTGATGCCCGTGGAGCGGGTCGCGCCGCCCGATGCGCGCCCGCAGGATAGCGGGAACAAGGATTGAGAGGTGTAATCAAATGGCGAACTGGCTGCGTTCACTGTTTTCAGGAAAAAAGGACGAGGCTCCGGATTCCGGAAGGGCGAGGCAACCCCTTTCCGAGCCGCTTTCGGACGCAATCCTCAGGGAATATTCGGACATGCTGATACGCAAGGAAAACGGAAAGCTCGGGGAGAGGCTCGCGGCGAACCCGTCCGAGATATCCTACATCGAGCGCCTGCTCTCGGACGACATCGCAGGCAAGGAAGCCGCCCGCTGGCTCGCCGGCCATTACCGCTCCCGGAACGAATGGACGCACATCGACGAGATGGTCCGCAAGGGAAGCAGCATAGTCCGGGGGAGCGCCACCCTTTTCCTTGCGCAAAGCGCCGAGAACGGGGAGGACGTGCTCTCCGCGCTCCCGTCGCTGGGGGCGGCCCTCATCGACACGAACCCCGAAGTACGGAAGCACGCTGTCCGGGGCCTGCTTGCCCTCTCGTCGCAGGAGAAGGCCGGCGACCCCGTGCTTTCACTCTTTTCGAGCGCGCTGACGCACAGGGAGAGCGCGATACGGATTGACGCGGCGAGGGCCGTCTCGACGGCCTCCGAGCGCTCGGTCAGCCTCGTGCCGATACTGCCCTCGGTCGCAGAAGCGTTCTCCGACCCGCACCCGGACGTTAGGGAGCAGGCTTCGAGCGCGCTGAAATTCGCCTCCCTCAACTTCAAGAGCAAGGACGCCGCGACGTCCATCCTCCGCAACATGCTTTCACACAGGGACGATTCCGTCAAGCTCCTCGCGGCGAAGACGCTCTCGGAGGCGGCCGGGGACGGGGCGGACGTCTCGGCCGCGATACCCGCGCTCGGAAACTCGCTCTACGACAAGAACGGGGAGGTGCGGGCCCACGCGTCGTCCGCGCTCATGCACGCATCGGGCAACGGCCTGCACATATCCTCCGCGATACCCGCCCTCGGCAACGCGCTCTCGGACGAGAACGCCGCCGTGCGCGAGAACGCTGAGAAGGCGCTCGGCTACGCGGTCGCGAACGAGAAGACGAGCGACATCGCATCCTCGGTTCTTCGGAACACCATCGCGGGGAGGGACAAGCACGCGAGGCAGCATGCGAGCCGCGCGCTCTGGAACGCGGTCATGAACGAGAAGACGCGCGACATGGCAGTCTCCGCTTTCGCGAACGCGCTTTCCTACAAGGACGCCGAGGTCAGGCTGAGCGTGTCGGACGCGCTCGCCAAGGCGTCCTCGTCCGGAGTCCCTATAGCATCCGCCCTTCCCGCTCTCGGAAGCGCGCTCGGGGACAAGTCCGATTCGGTATGCGAGAACTCCATGAGGGCCCTCCTCGACTCGGTCTCCAACCCTTCGACGCGCGAGGTCGCGGTCTCCCTTCTTGCCAACCTGCTTTCGCACCAGACCAAGAAAGTCCGGCTCAACGCCGCGAGGACGCTCGCATCGTCCGCGGAGAAGGGCCTCGACATCTCTGAAGCTGTCCCGGTCCTCATCAACGGCCTCTCGAACGGCAGCAGGGAGATACGAATCGAGTCCGCCTGGGCCCTCGGCAACGCCGCGAAGGGAACGGACATATCCGGAGCCGCGCACGGTCTCGGAGTGATGCTCGGCGAGCGAAGCGTGGCCCTGGACCGGCGTTCCCGCGAAGCGAGGGTGACGGCGAGCTGGGCGCTCCTTTGCGCGGCGGAAGCCGGCAGCGACGTAATGCCCGCGATGCAGCCGCTCTCGAGGGCGCTCGGCGACAGGGACAAGATAGTGCGCCTCAATGCTACGCGCGCGCTCGTGAACGCGGCCGCGAACGAGCGGATGAGGGAGTCTGCCCTCGCGACCATCGCCGAGGCGCTTTCGGGCAGCGGCGTGCGGATGCGCGAGAGTTCGGCATTCGCATCGCTCATGGCCGCCGAGAACCGGGTCAGCATCGCCGCCCTCATCGCCCCCCTCTCGAAGTGCCTTTCAGACGAAAGCCCGGCGGTCCGGCTGAATTCCGTGCTCTCGATTCTCCTTTCCGCGCGGCATGGGCTGAACATCTCCACCGCGCTTCCCGCGCTGGAGCGCGCGCTTTCAGACGGGGAAGAGACCGTCCGCCTGCATGCGGCGCTTGCCATCGTCGAAGCGGGGCGAAGGGGCCACCAGCTCGAGTCGATACGCGAGGG
>JBFLVW010000040.1:0-2545 GCA_040758235.1 Microcaldota archaeon | reverse complement strand
AAATCGCAAGGCGATTTCGGTGCGCTGTGTCGCATTGCGACACTGCCGACCTGGGGCCGTTGCCCCAGGGTTTTGGGTTTTGTTCTTTTGGTTTTGTGTTTTGGCTTACGCTGGAGGGGGGAACTGGAAACTGGGGACCGGAAACCCCTTAGAAGACTTTTTCTCCGACGTATACCTTAATGCCGCTCGGAGTAACCTTGAACGGGACCAGGTCGCGCGAGTGGTCGGTGCCCCTCATCTTGAACACCTCGAGCGCGCGCACGCGGCGGTCCTCCCTGTCGAGGTTGTAGAGGTTGATGATTCCGTCCATGACGAAGTGCTCGATGTCGAACTTCATCTCCTCGCGCCGGGCGGAGCTCGCCTCGACGGTCGTGATTGTCGTCACGTCGAGGTTGCGGAGCAGGGACAGGAACTCGAAGAGAGTCTGCCTGTATTCTATCTCGGTCTTGAACGAGAGGCGTATCATGGTCGCGGAGTCTATAACCGCCCTCTTGATGCCGTTCGAGGTGATGCGGTCCTCGAGAAGGTTCGCGACCTCCTCCAAATCGAGCTTCTCGGGCTTCAGTATCTCGAGCTTTTTCTCGGAAACGAGCTGGGCCGTCTCGGTAAGGAGGGGAAACGTGCTCTTCATGTTTTCGATAATGTCTTCGGTCGTCTCTTCGAGGCTGACGTAGAGGCCGTTCTCGCCCATCTTCGCCCCCTGGTAGAGGAATTCGAAGCAGAACGAGGTCTTCCCGGCGCCTGGGCCTCCGTAAAGGGCGACGTGCCTCCCTGCGGGGATGCCGCCATTCAGCATGTCGTCCAGCCCGTCTATGCCTGTCTTAACGCGGTCCATAGAATCATCTCGGCACGTTCTCTATCGGATAAAATTTATATACATTGGGATGGAAGTTCCATTGATGGAACCGGATATTCTCCCATGGACAGAGAAATACAGGCCGAGGAAGCTTGACGATGTCGCAGGCCAGAAGGAGGTCGTCTCCAGCCTCAAGGCATTCGTCAAGGCGCGGAACATGCCGAACATGCTCTTCTCGGGCCCGCCCGGTGTAGGGAAGACGACCTGCTGCCTTGCGCTCGCCCGGGAGCTTTACGGGGAGCAGATGCCGGGGAATTTCCTCGAGCTGAACGCAAGCGACGACCGGGGCATCGATATAGTCAGGGGGAAAATAAAGGATTTCGCCCGCTCGGTCTCGCTCGGAGACGCGCCCTTCAAGCTCATCTTCCTGGACGAGGGCGACGCCCTCACGGCTGACGCCCAGCAGGCCCTGCGCAGGACGATGGAGGCCAACTCATCGGTGACGAGGTTCATCATATCCGCCAACTACTCCTCGAGGATAATAGAGCCCATACAGAGCAGGTGCGCAGTGTTCCGGTTCCAGCCCATTTCCGAGCATGACATGGCGAAGACGCTTTCGCACGTCGTTACGTCCGAGAAACTCAAGGCGGACGAGAAGGCGTTCGCGGCCATATATTATGTCTGCGAGGGGGACATGAGGAGGGCGCTCAACGTCCTGCAGGGATGCGCGATGCACTCCCACCACGTTACCGAGGAGCTCGTGCACAGGATAAGCAGCCGGGCCACCCCTAAGGAAGTGAAGGAGATGATGAGGCTTGCACTCGAGGGGAAGTTCCTCGAGGCGAGGGAGAACCTCGACAAGCTCATCATAACGTACGGCCTCAGCGGCGAGGACATCCTCCTCCAGGTGTACCGCGAGCTGGGGAAGATGGAGATTGCCGAGAAGCAGAGGCTGAAACTCATCGAGATAGTCGGGGAATACAATTTCAGGCTGGTGCAGGGGGCGAACGAGCGCATCCAGATGGAGGCCATGCTCGCCCAGTTCGGCACGGCGAAGTGAGAGGATGCGCCTCGCTGTAATGGCCATCGCCCTTCTTTTCCTCGCGTTCGCATCGTCCGCCATTATCGTCGGCCCGCCCATCTACGAGCAGGACGACTTCGGGGACATCTCCTGGTCGGAATTCACCTATTCCATAAGCGCGGACTGCACGGCCGGGACCATCACCCTCATCGTGATGAACGAGAGCAACAAGCCCGTCAAGGACGCGAACACATACCTGAAATACATCGACTTTTCGCAGCCCCTGCTTTCGAACGTAGTAAGCGACAAGGACGGATACACGCTCCACAAGCTCCCAGGCAACGTCCAGCTGATGAGGGGGCTTTTCATCTTCGTCATCGAGAAGAGCGGATACCGGACCAAGGAGATACATTTCGACTTGTACCCCTGCTTCCACAACGGCTCGATGCCGCCCCCGAAGCCCGTCCCCAAGCCCCCGCCATCCCAGAACGGGTACGAGGTGCAGGTGCCGCCCCCCAAAAACAACACGACTACGGCACCGCCCCCCGTATTGAACGTATCGGGCAACATGACGAACGGCTCCGGAACGGAGGAGCCCCCGGCCCCGGAAAGCGCATGCCCGTCGCTCTTTGCTCTCGGCGCCCTCGCCGCTTTTTCTTTTATCATGGCGGGCCGCGACCGAACTCATTATTAACCCCCAAAGCGGAAGGAAGTGCATGAGAACCCTT
>JBFLVW010000039.1:0-2858 GCA_040758235.1 Microcaldota archaeon | reverse complement strand
CGGGCATGGAGGCCTACCGCGCGATAGAGAAGGTCGAGCGGGAGTTCGAGGTGAAGGGCAAGAACGTCCTGATAATCGACGACATGATATCGACGGGCGGGACGATGATAAAGGCCGTCGAGAACGTTAGGAAGGGCGGGGCGAAGAAGGTGCTGTGCGCCGCCACGCACGGCTTCTTCCTGAAGGATTCGCTTGCGAAGCTGAGGAAGATTTCGGACGGCGTGTTCACGACCGACTCGATACCGAATCCCTCAGCAGAAGTGGGGATACTGGGGCTCCTTGGCTGACAATTCTTGTGGTAAAAAGTGATTTAAAAAGTTCGCATCTTATTATATTGATAACATGGCCTACCGCTCCAGTCCGTATGATGCGAAACCCGTCTTCTTCAGGCGCAAGGGGTTCCCAGGATACGAGCGCGCGGGCTATGAGCAGGCGTCGGATTTCGTGAAGGAGCGCGGGATGAATCTTGCCTCGCGCAGGGTTCTCGAGGAGCACATCCAGAGGCTTCCGGACCACGGGGCCGTCTGGGCAAGGGAGCTGCTTGCATACCCCGAACCCGGCGTTCCTTTGCGGAGAAGGGACATCTCTGACGTTTCGGGATGGGTCCTGCCCCTGGAGCACATCCCCGGAGAGGCGCTCGGGAGAAAAGGAATCGCTCTCGCAATCGAGCCGGCCGCACTCGAGAGGCGCTGGGGAAAAACTGCGATACTGCCGGCAAGGGTGTCGGTCCTCGAGGGTTTTCCGCAGGAGCCGCAGCTGCAATACAATATGCCGCTCGACCTGTTCCGGCCCGATGGGGAGACCGCTGCAAGAACCATTTTCAGGCTCAGGAGCGGGGGCATCCGGCCCATACTGATGAGGATTTACGGGGGCCGCGACCACATATCCGTTGATTATGCGCATTACGCGCCTTTCGCCATCGCGGCGGAAGTTGCCTTAGGGCCGCATGGGCCGTAATCTCAGTCCCCGCCGCTCTCGTGGAGATACGCATCCTCGGGCGGGCCGGGCGGAATGGAGCCCCGCGGGCCCTCAAGAAGCACGCCGTTGCGGGCCGAGAACTTCGAGTTGAGCAAGATTGTGTCTTTTCTCCCGGGGTTCTCGATGTGGTCCCTGTCGCGGACGGCTGCGAAAATGCCGCCGGCCTCCGTGCGCACGAGGCGCGCGCCGCTCATCGCCCCGCATGCGATTGGAAATCCGCTCTCCTGCGGGAAATTTTCAATCACGAGCGGCCGCTCCCGCGGCACGAAAATGTGGAGGTTGCCCTCCCCGCCCAGCTCGTACGTCCCCGGCTCGAAAACAAGGGCGATTCCCCCCCTGCCCGCAAAACCCATCGTGTCCAGAAGGTATCTCTCCGTCCCGTCGATGACGTCCACCAGCACCCCGAACTCCTTCCTTGCGGGAGGGTAAGCGACTACAGTCCCGGTCCAGACCGGGAAAGCGTATTCGAAGTCGATCCACCCCCCGTTTCCAAGCAGCTCCTCGGCTTTCCTGTTCGAGATGAGCCGCCTTCCCTCCTTCCCCGCATTGACGAACGCCTCCCTGAAGGACGCGCCGCCCATGCTGGGCCTTGCCAGCTCGACATTATGCCTCATTTTCGGGGTAATCATGCCAATTCCTCTCCCGCCACCCTCGATAATTAGTGTGAAACGCTTAAAACAGGTGATTTTTCGGGCGGCTAACGGCCCAGCGCTATTTTCTCGTATTCCTTCGCTAGCTTTTCGGCCTCGGCCTGCGTCCGGGCCTCGGCGAAAATACGCACGTAGGGCTCGGTCCCGGAAGCCCGGACGATTACCCACGAGTGGTCGAAATTGATTCGGACGCCGTCCACATCAGCGAATGCCAGCTTGCTTTTTTTGGCGTGGGCAAGGACTCGGGAAACGACCTCCTTTTTCTTTTTGTCGTCAGCGGAAACCTTCAGCTTCACATTGTAATATTCCGGGACTTCTTCCAGCCACTCGCTCAGGGGCTTTTCGCAAACCGCCCCGGCCATCTTCGCCGCTGTCAGGAAGCCGTCTTTCGCGAGCGACAGCTCCGGCCAAATCACCCCGCCGACCTCCTCGCCGCCCAATATGGCCGGTTTTGCCGCCATCTCTTCGGTCAGATATGGCGCGCCAATCGCCGTATACCTCACCTTCGCCCCGAATCTTTTCGCGACGTCCTCGACAGCCCTGCTCGTTGCGACGGTGGTCACGACCTCGCCGGTAAGCTTCTTGCCCTTTTCCTTCTCCGCCCTCCAGATCACCGAAAGCGCGTACACCTTGTCGCCGATGACATACGACCCTTTTTCATCCACGAAAACTACGCGGTCCCCATCGCCATCCCACGCCACGCCGGCATCTGCCCGAGCGGATTTCACGAGCGAAATCAGCTCCTTCACGTTCGCTTCCGTCGGTTCCGAAGGCCTTCCTGGAAACCTTCCGTCCGGGTGGGAGTTGATAGTAAGGATTTCGCACCCAAGAAACTTGAACAGCTGGGGAGCGATGCCGCATGCGGTCCCGTTCCCGCAGTCGAGCACTATTTTCGGCTTTTTCTGCCTGATGCGCTCGCCACTAACGTGGCTCGCGATGGCTTTGATGTGGTCGCGTATCGCGAGGTCGTTCTTGGTGATTGCGCCGGCCGAATCCCACGGAGCGAGCTTCGTCTTCCCCAATTTTTTTTCAATCTCCGCCCCGCGTTCGCGCGAAACGGAAACGCCATTCCCGTCCACGACCTTGAGCGCGTTCCATTCGGGAGGGTTGTGCGATGCGCTGACGATAACGCATCCGGCGGCTTTCTCCTTCTTTACCATCCACTCGGCTGTGGGCGAGCTCGCTATATCGATGTCGGTGACGGGGCAGCCAACGGAAGCAAGCCCGGAG
>JBFLVW010000038.1:0-2993 GCA_040758235.1 Microcaldota archaeon | reverse complement strand
CGAGCTCCGGATTCGCGCTCGCGTGCGCCCCGGGGTTCAGGAGCATCACGTGCTCGCTCAGGAACGATTCCGCGCCCCCGCCGCCCTTCTCGATTTTAATCATTCCGTCGAGCGTGGCGGCCCCCTTGTCCTTCACGATTCCCTTGACCAGTATGTTTCCCTTCGTGTCCCGCCCCCCATGGCGCAGGACCGAGTCGAGGTGCAGCTTACTCTCGCCGCCCTCGACAAAAACATGGAGGTCGTATGCCTCCGAGTTCGCGCCCTCGAGGCTGTTCTGCACCCTGCCCGAGCCTGATGCGAGCCATACGCAGCTCGTGTTCACGACCGAGCCGGGCCCGACATGGTTAATCTGCTCCACCTTGCAGTCTTTTTCATGGATTATGAAAGTGTCTACCCTGCATCCGGAGCCGACGGACAGCTCCACACGGCAGTCCCCCTTGGGGCGTATCACCACCGCCGCTTCGGCGCGGTCTTCGACCTGCACCGATGCGTTCCCGGTCACCTCGATGCTCTTTCCCCTGAGCGTGATTTTTTCCATCAGAATCCCAACAAATACATTCCCGCGATATAAAATCCTGAGCATGTAGAGTGTTTAAAAATAGAAAGAAAAGGATTAAAAAACCGAAGCGGCTTATAAAAAGCCATGGCGGGTCAGAAGAATCGTCCTACAGGCTCGAGGCTGGCTCCTGAAGCCACCCTCGGATTCAAGATAGAGAAGCCGGTAGCGGAAAGGCCGGTCAGCCTTCCGCAGACTTCGGATTCGGTGCTTGCCGGCGTCCGGAAGAGGATAGCCGGCTGGCGTGTAGTCTCCAGCGGAAACGAGGGCGTTGTGCTCAAGGAGCTGGTCCCAGGCTCCAGGCAGAAGTTCCCGATGGCCTCCGGAACCGGGGCGGTCCTGGAGGAGCGTCCGGAAGGCTCCGGCTCGTACTATTATTCGACGCTCGGCAAGTTCCTGAGGGGCGTCTTCGAGCTCGAGATCAACCCGGCCGCCCTCTCGAAGGGGAGGGGACCGTCAGGACCCCTGGGCAACATCAAGATGCGCGTGCTCCACACCCGCTCCAAGGCATACCTCTTCGTGGTATACAACTACCCGATGGAATCGCTCTACGAGTGCCCTCACATAATGGCGACCAATGTCGACTTCAAGAAGCGGGACGGAATAGTCGACGAGAGCGACAACGCCTCGAGGACCGTCTCCCGCATCTCGATTCCTGAATATGCCAAGCTCTTCGACCTTGCCGTCCTATCGGCCCAGGCGACGACCGCCGGCACCGTGCTTTCGATGGACGAGCTGAGGAAGAGGCTCAAGCGGTGCAGGGACGTATCCTGCACCGACCCGGCGTTCGACATGGGCGCCCTGGCGGCGTCGCTTGCATTCTCCGCCCCCTTCCAGGACGACTCCGGAATCTACTATTATATCGTCGCGAAAATGGGGGAAGAGGAGAGGGATTACACCCTCATGGTCAACAAGAAGGATATCTCGGTGCCCGCGGCCTTCAGCGCGCGCTTCAAGGTCGACGGCGTCGACTGCGTGCTTTTCGGTGATTCCTGATGACTCTCAGGCCAAAGGACGGCCAGCCGATTATCGAATCAGGCAAGCAGGCGCCCAAAAAAGAGCGCGAGTCCACGCTCATCATGCCGGCGGACGAACCCAAGCTCGAATCCTACGGCTTCATGCAGGCGTGCCTCCGCATCCACACGCTCAGGCAGTACCTTTCCGGTTTCCAGCTGCTTGAAAGCTTCGACCCGCGGGGGTTCCGGTTCGAGGCGTTCCGCGAGAATATCGCCGGAATCAGGAATGTAACCCTCTCAGGCTCGGAATTCCAGTTCGTCTGCACGGGCGGGGGAATCTACTTCCTTTCGAACGAGCACGGCGCCCTGCTGCGCCTTGCCGACGAGACCAGGCTCGACATCATGAAGTTCTCGCGCATAACGGACGGGCGGGAAACGCTTACCATCTGCCGCATCACCGGGCCCGAGATGGACGCGATACTCGAAAAAGCCAGGACTGGAAACGGCCACCGGAACGACGGACTGGAGCCGGCAAGCGTGGACGAGAACGTCCGCCGCGCCGAATTCGCCGCGAAGCTGAAAGGATGCCAGGCGCTTTTCTGCGCCGAAGGCTTCGACATCGCGAGGTTCGCCGACTCGATAACGCTCGTCAGCGTCTTCAACGACGACGAAAACCGCCTGCACTACGCAATCGCCGGCGAAGGGGACGCCCCATATACGATGTACGTCAACAGGGACAGGCAGGAGCACAAGGACAACCCGCTCGTCTTCATAGGGAAGCTCGGCGAGGACACCTGCCACATATACGTCTCTGAAGTGGTGGGCTGATTCCGGCATCCCGCATCCGGTTTCCAGTCGAGTGCCGGAAACTGACTGCCGGGAACCGGATGCTGAAGACTCTTAGCCGACCGCCCCTTCGAGCTGCATCTCGATGAGCCTGTTCAATTCGACCGCGTATTCCATCGGAAGCTCGCGGGTGAAAGATTCTATGAATCCAAGGACAATCATCGCGAGCGCGTCCTTTTCCGACATTCCGCGGCTCATCAGATAAAAGAGCTTGTCGTCCGCGATTTTCCCTACCTTGGCCTCATGCCCTATCGTCGTCGAGTCTTCGTCTATCTGTATCGCCGGGTAGGTGTCCGAGCGGGATTTTTCATCGAGGAGGTAAGCGTCGCACTGGACGAACGCCTTGCAGTTTTTGGCGCCCTTCAATACCTTCAGCAGGCCGCGGTATGATGCCCTGCCCCCTCCCTGCGAGATGCTCTTGGAGATGATTCTTGAGGTCGTTTCGGGCGCCTGGTGGATGATTTTCGCCCCGGCGTCCTGGCTCTGCCCCTTCCCGGCAAAAGCCACCGAGAGCACCTCGCCCCGGGCCTTCCTCCCCTTCAAAATTATGCAGGGGTATTTCATCGTGATTTTGCTGTTATGGACAAAGATTCCGTTTGCGATGAAGTTGTGCGTCCCGTCGACTTCGATATCAT
>JBFLVW010000037.1:0-9309 GCA_040758235.1 Microcaldota archaeon | reverse complement strand
CTGCGACATGCGGCAACGGAAGGCTCGATACGGGCGAGACCTGCGACCCGCCGAACCAGAGATGCGGAACGAACGGCACCTGCAACAGCTCGTGCCAGTGCGAGGAGGCGGCCCCGCCGCAGCAGAGCGGCCCCTGCCCCGACACCGGCGGCGTCAGGGAGATAATGACCGACATGGGGACCGCGCTCGACAGCAGCGCCGAGACGCTGAGGGAGAGGATGAGCGCCGGAGGCGCCGCGCGCGTCCAGGCGACGCTCGTCGCATCCGTCAGCCCGGACGGGGTAGTCCAGTCCGTCGGCGGCAACACGACATGCATAGGCGACTCTTCGGTCTGCCCGACGGCGAGCATCTCGACCACCTCCGTCACGGGCAACCTCGGCATAGTCGGCCAGTCCGTGGGTTCGAGGCCCGGATTCCAGTGCACCATAACCCGCACGAGGAACTCGGCCCCGCGCTGATATGGAGAATGTTTCCAGCATGAACGACACTCAGAAAAAGGCTGTACGGAGGCGCAACGCCGCTTACATCATAGGAGCGGGAGCGCTTGTCGCGGCCTCCTTCTTCAGCCGCTACCTTGAGCAGCCCGATCCAGCGCCCCAGCCGAGGCAGTGCGAGCCGGTGCAGTGCCCCGAAGTCGCTTCCAACGACGGCATCTGCGCGATGACGCTCGGAGAAGCCGACCGCCGGGCCACGGCATCATACGACCCTGCGTGCGGGGAATGCGGCAACGGCAGGCGCGACCCGCAGGAAACGCCGCTGAACTGCCCAGCCGACTTCCACTGCGGCAACGGCCATGTGGACGAGAATGAGCCGTATTCCGTTTTCACTCAGAGGAACGGCGCATGGGTCCTCAGGGAGCCGATTGTAATAACGGAATCATGCAACCCCTCGGACCAGAACTACTGCGAAGTGGATTGCGCGCAGATACGCGTTGTGCGCAGGCGCAGGACCCTGCAGGGGGACGCAGGAGCCCCGGCTGTTGAGGAGCCTGACAGGATTATCCGCTGCCCCCCTGAAGTGTCATCCGCCGACTTCTCGGGCTCGGCCCGGGCTGTGGAAACGGCGATACGGAGGGCGGTCGCCGAGCGCAGCGCGGAACTCCGGAGGCAGGCCGGGACCAGCAACGGCTCGGACGTAGTGATATACTTCTCGCTGACTTCCACCCCTTCAGGCAGCCTGAGCCAGCAGCGGGCTACGATGACCTGCGACGGGGCGCCCTGCCCGCAGGCAGTCGACGTCTCGGCCGCGATAAACCTCGACATCGGCTCTTTCTCGATAGAAGCCCCGCGGGTGACATGCTACTGGCCGCTCAGCGTCAGGGCGCCAAGGGTGCTCGCGCCGGTGCCCCAGATTCGGGAGTGACCAATCAGGATTTATTCCCTTTCTGCCATTTTTTCCGCATGGCGAACATCCTTTTCGACATAGACGACACCCTTTTTCCCTCCACCGAATTCTCGGCGCTGGCACGCAAGAACGCGGTCAATTCCATGATAAGCATGGGCCTTGCGCACTCATCCGATTCCGTCCTGAAGAGGCTCAACGCGATAATCGAATCCAAGGGCTCGAACTACACGCGGCATTTCGACGACCTTTGCGCGGAGCTTGGCGTCGATGAACCCGCCCGCTACGTCGCTGCGGCGGTGGCCGCATACCATGACACCAAAACGGCGATAGCCCCGTTCCCCCAGGTGCCCCTTACGCTCCTGAAGCTGAAGGAAAAAGGCCACAGGCTGCACGTCGCGACGGTCGGAAGCTCCATCAAGCAGTGGGACAAGCTGATACGCCTGCGCATAGCCCTTTTCTTCGACAACGCCTTCGTTTCTGACGATTTGGGGCACGACAAAAGCGAGGAATTCTACAAAGAGATTATACGCCGCCTCGGGGCCGCGCCGCGCGACTGCATCATGGTCGGCGACCGCGAAGACAGGGACATCCTCCCCGCGAAGGCCGCCGGCATGGGGACCGTGCGCATCTTCGCAGGGAAGCACGCCGGTGTGCCTACCTCGGCCGACCGCTCGGTGAAGGACTTCTCCGACCTCGCATCGATGCTATAGTTTTTTTAACCCCCCCGGACAGATATTTTTCCATGAGGTTTCTCCTATTCGGACTTCTCGCGGCCAGCCTTATTCTGGCCGGATGCTCATCCGGCCCGCGCGGCTCGACCGCATGCAAGGACAACACCCAGTGCATGTCCTGGCAGTTCTGCAACCAGACCAGCGGCTCGTGCGCGACCCTCCCCGGATACTGCGACAACGACGCCGTATGCGAGGGGCGGGACAACATGACGCGCTGCGACCTCGAGAACACCCACCTGTGCATCTTCAAGGCCGGCCTCTGCCGGACCGACGCCAATTGCCAGAACTGGCAGGTGTGCACGGCCAACCAGACGTGCCGCGCCGCACCCGGATACTGCGATTCGGACTCCCAGTGCGACCCGGTCTTCGAGTTCTGCAACCCCTCGACGCACAAGTGCGGCCCGGCGCCCGGCTTCTGCACCTCCGACACCGACTGCGACTCATGGGAGAAATGCGACGTCGTGAGCAAGCGGTGCTTCATACTCCCCGGCCGCTGCGAGCTTGACGGCGACTGCGAGAACTGGCAGGCGTGCGACCCCAAGACGCATGTCTGCGAAGCCAAGCCCGGTTTCTGCAAGAACGACGAGGACTGCCCGCCGCACGCGCGCTGCGAGCAGGCCACGAAGAAATGCATCGCGAGGCAGGGCTACTGCATCGAGGACAACGAGTGCAACGAGTGGGAATTCTGCAGCGAGCAGACGCACAGGTGCACGCCCTCGAAGGACCGCTGCGGCTCGGATGCCGACTGCGGCTCGTGGCAGGTCTGCGACAGCGGCAACTACTGCCAGGCGCGCCTGGGCTACTGCGACGACAACGGCGACTGCGTGCAGGGCGAAGTGTGCAACCAGCAGAACCACCTATGCCAGTAGTTTTTTGGTGTTATTCTTAGGTATTTACGGTTTTTCTTTGCTCTTTGCTTCCACAAGCCAGCGCAAGCCTTGCCAAAACCCCGGACGCCCCGAGCTCCTAAGAGCGAGGGCATCTCTCCAAAAAAACTAGCGGCCCTTCTCCTGCCCGTAGTTCGGCTCGATCCGGGGAAGCCTCGGGACAGGCTGGAGCGTCGGCTGGGGGGCAATGTCCGGCTCTTTCTCGGGCTCGCGGGCCCGCTGCAGCCTTAGCTCCACCGAGCGGTCTCCGCTCGGGACGACTCTTGATGTGTAATCCATGTAGCCCCGCCTCCTTACAAGAAGCTCCACGGGCTCCCCGCCCCTTGGCAGGCTGAAGCTGCACGACCTTCCCCCGCTCCTGCACAGCCTCCTTCCCTCCGACCATACCTCGAACCCGGACACGTTCGCTGCGACGGTTATCATCGCTTCGGCCGCTTCAGACGGTGCCGAATCCGCCGGGGGAGGCGCAGGCCTGGGCTCCGGGGGAGGCGTGAAATCCCGCGTGTGCGTGGCTTGGGGCGCAGGGACGTTTGGCGCCTGCCTCCTGCTGATGAAATACCCGGCGGCCGCAGTTCCGGCCACTGCAAGAACGATTGCCGGCACGAGCAGCCTCCGCGCAAGCTTCCTTTTTTTGGCAGCCTGAGCGGGCAACTGCCTCCCCGCCGGCATCCGGGGCCTGGAATCGTGCCGCTTCGGCGCATCGCTTCCGTCCGGGGCATTCCGGATGTCTTCAAGGAGCTCTGAAACGGAGCCGTACCTTTGCGAGGGGTCCCTCTTGATGCATTTCATTATTATCCGTATGGCTTCCGGAGGCGGGCCGGGCTCTCCGCCCGCTGAAAGCAGCGACGGGGCGGATTCGTCGCACACCCGGTTCACGTATTCCCTCCAGTTGTCCTCCATCCCCTCCTTGTCGCCCTCGTACTCGACAGGCGGCCTTCCGGAGAGCATATGGTACATGACCGCGCCGATAGCGTAGATGTCGGCCCGCTCGTCCAGCGAGCCGAGCTTCCCCTTCGCCTGCTCCGGAGGCATGTAGCCTGCGGTCCCGAAAACCTCCCCGGTCTCGCCGCCATCGTCCTCTCCGACCAGCATCTCCGCAAGGCCGAAGTCGAGCAGCTTGGCTATTTCCGCGCCCCCCGTAGAAACTACGAATATGTTCTCGGGCTTGATGTCCTTGTGGATTATCGGCCTCCTCTTTCCGTCCTCCTCGTGCGTGTGGGCGGACAGGAGGGCGTCGCATATCTGGAGCATCAGGGGCTTCAGCCTCCCCCACTCCATCGGCCCCTTCTTTGATATGTCGTAAAGGTCGCGGCCGTTCAGGTATTCCATCACATAGAACAGGCGCCCGTCCTCAGTCTCGCCGAAATCGGTGACATTGACGATGTTGGGATGGTCCATTTTCGAAACTATCCGGACCTCCTTCACGAAACGCTCGCGCACGGCCTGGTCCGCCGTTTCGGAGCGGTTGACGACCTTGACCGCCACAAGCTTCTCGATGCCTTTCTGGTCGCCAACAGAAACAGTCTGGGTGGCCTTGTAGACGGTCCCCATGCCCCCCTCGCCGATTCTCTCGGCCACCCTGTAGATTCCCTTGAGAGTCCTTCCGACCATGCTGTCGGCTTTCCAGGGCGGCTCTGCAAGTATGTCGGCTGCCGGGTGCTTGCGGCCCATGCCCGGGGATTCCGCCCTCTTCAGGGCGTTTGCAGGCTCGGGCGGCAATGCCTCTCCCGGACCCTCCCCTTTTTTCTTCATGTTATACTTTATGTTCGAAAGTATTTTAAAGCGGCTTTTTTATTCTTTCTGTTTTGTTGCCCTCGCTCTGCGGAGCTCGGGGACGATTCACCATTCCCCGCGCTACGTGGATGCAGAAGTCGAATGACAATACTAAAAAAGGGAAAAACCTACTTCTTGTAGTTCGGCTCGATTCTGATTAGCGGCTGGTCGGTCGGCTGGGGCCTCGGCCTCGGCCGCGGATTTGCCGACCCCGACCCCACCGGCCTGACTTTGGTCGGGGGCCTCGCCGGAGCCTCGAGCTCGAGCCTCGCTTCTTCGCTGCGGTCCATATCCGGAACGACGGAGACGTTCCGGCTCTGGTATCCCTCCCTCGCAAGGGTGTACTCCACAGGGTCCGAGCCGTGCGGTGCGCTCACCCTGCACACTCCGTCCTCGCCGCTCGTGCAGAGCGACTCCGTGCCCCTGCGGACCTCGACGCCGGCCATGCCGACATTGAAGGTTATGGTGTGTGCCTGGGGCACCGGCTGGGGTGCCGGCCTCTCGACAGGCTCGGGCTGGGTCGGGCGCGATGTCTGCTCGACAAGGGGTTCGGTGGGGGCAGGCCTCGCTGCATGGGGCTCGTCAGGGCTTCTTGCCACGAGGTAAGTGGCGGTCCCCAGGACGAGCGCGGCCGCGACCGCGGCTCCGGCTACAATCATCGCAGTCTTCCTCCTCTTCTCCTTCACGGCGTTTGAAACGACCGTCGGGCTTCCGGTGGGGGCATACGGCATCGATTGCGGTGCGTCCGCCACGCCATCGGCTGGTTGCTGGATTGGCGCCTCCGGTGCGGCGGAATCGGGCGCGGCGGCTGCGCCGTCCCTCGGTATGAGGCGCTGGCGGACTATCTGCGTCTGCTCGCCCGGGAGGCTGAGCTGGCCCTGCATCGTCTGGCTGATGATTATCTTGGGTATCTCCCCCCTCGTCTTCTCAATCGCGAGGCGGACATCGTCCATCGTCGAGTAGCGCTCCTTGGGCTCCTTCGCGAGGCATTTAAGTATGATAGACTGGACCTCCTCCGGAATATCCGGATTCAGCTCCCTCGGGGGCTTGGGGGGCTCCTTGAACACGAGCAGGGCCACCCTGTGGACTTCCGGCGTGTGGTCCTTCGTGCGGTCTATCGGGAAAGGCGGCGTCCCGGTAAGCATTTCGTACATGGTCGCGCCGAAGGCATAGACATCGACCCTCCGGTCAAGCTTGCCGTCCCCGCGCAGCTGCTCGGGAGGCATGTACTCCGGCGTCCCCTTGATGGTTCCCTGTATGGTCCCGGCTCCGCTCATGGTTTTCTGCTGCTTCGCTATTCCGAAGTCTATGAGCTTCACCGTTTCGGTCTTCCCGCCATTCGTCATGAAGATGTTCTCGGGCTTGACGTCCCTGTGGATTATCCCGTTCTGGTGGGCCGCATGCAGGCCGGAGCATACCTGCATACAGAGGTATTTGGCCCTGTCCCATCCCATCGGGCCCTTTGCGTAAAGATCGTCGGCGATGGTCTTCCCCTTGAGGTACTCCATCACTATGAATATCTCGCCGCCCTGCAAATCCTGGACCAGCTTCAGCGGCGCGACGATGTTGGGGTGCGGCTTGCCGGATGCAGGGTCCTTTATCTGCTGGAGCGCCTTGGCCTCGTTCTCGAAGGAAAGCCTTACCATCTCGTTGTCGAAGAATTCCCTTGCGAGGACCTTCACGACGACCTCCTTTCTCAGGGCCCTGTCGTAGCACTTGAACGCGTGGCCGGTCGCCCCCCTTCCGAGCCACGACTGATAGTCGAAGCCGTTCTCGTCCAGCTTCTCCGTAAGCCTGTTGAACTCGTCGGCATCCATGTCCGGGGGGACCCTCGTTACCTGGGTCTTCCCCTCCTGGTCGGTCGGCCTCTCGTGAGCGCCGCTTGCCGGCGAGACGTTATTGGTTCTGTCTCCTGACATGTGTCATTTTATGTTAGAAAAGTATTTTAAAGCCTGCCATGCGGACTTTTTCCTCCTCGGAGCCGGAGCACATCTGACTACTTTTTAACAACATGCGACACATTTTTAAAGTGTTTTAGTTAATGAATGTCCATGAACAAACTGGACTTTTCGACAGGTCACAGGGACGAGGCTCTCCCGTCTAAACGGGGAGCCGGTTTGGGGGGCAGGATGAAGCGCCTTTTCGCCGGAGCGGCTCTCGGGCTGGCCCTGGCTGCATCTCCCATGCTTGAGACTTCCGCATATGCCCAGCCGAGGCCCGAGCAGGCCCAGCCGGCCCGCAGGGAAATTCCCCACCAGTTCACGGGGGGCAGGGAATTCGTGCTCACAAGCGGCGACAACCAGGTGTCCACGAGGAGCGTCATCGACGGCCAGGCCGAGCAGCCGACCGTTTCGGTGGAGGGCCCGGCGGTTGTGACTCTCCGCATATTCCCGATAATCCGTCCCGCGGACGTTGACCAGCAGACGCAGCGCCTTAACATGACGGTCAGGTACACGGTCGGCTCGACCGCTGCCGAGCAGACGATAGCGACGGGCGTGTCCGGCTACACCGCCCCCATCGACCTCAGCGGCCTCGCGATAGGGACGCCCGCGGAAATCTCCGTGCGGGTGCCCGCCGGCAGCCAGAGGCTCACGTTGAATTACCCGAACGGGTTCGTGCAGGTCGTGCGCACCGAGGCGCAGGAAGCGACCCCCGCGCCTGCCCTGAGCGCGGACAGGAGGACGGAATACCAGAGGATGGTTGCCGACCTCGGAGTCATCGCGGAGCACGGGGCGGACGAGGCCCAGAGGGCACGGGCGCGCCAGTTGCGCGACGGACTTCAGGGCGTTCTCGGAAGGCAGTCGCCGACAGCACAGCAGCTGAGCGGCGCGGAAACCGATTTCGCAGCGCCTGCAAGGGCTATTCTCTATTCCAATGGCAATCCCAGCCCCGCGCTCGCGGAGGCGCAGGGGCGCGCTTCGGGCAGGAGCGGCGAAAGGAGGCAGCCGGAGCGGCCCGTTGTCGTCGTGGACGGAAGGAACCGCTTCACGGAAGGGCTGGGCTCCGCCGGCAATACGGGGGACATCACGAGCCTCGACATTTACGGCTTCCACTGGTTCAACGACAACTTCGGCCTGCTCGTCGGGGCGAGCGGGAGCATGTACGGCTTCAGGCTCAATACGCCTGAGGCCGAGACCGGCTTCCGCGGAGTCGGAGGCAGCGCGATGGCAGGGCTCGCCTACCAGAACGGCCTTCACAGGCTCACCCTGAGGGGCACGCTCGGCTACAGGGCGGTTTTGATGAACGTCACCGCGCTCGAGGACGGCAGGACCGCCGAAGGGACGAGCCACGTTATCGAAGGCGGAGGCGCGGCGTCTTATTCGTACAGCCGATGGTTCGAGGCCACCGTGGGCGGGAGCAACAATCCGTTCAACCCGATATACGGGAGGGTGTACGGCTCGCTCCCATACTGGTGGGGCCAGGAGATTTATCCTTCTGCGGAGCTTGACCTCCTCTGGCTGCACACCCTGCGCCCGGCAGGCAGCGGGCTCATCGGCTCTGCGAACCTCAACGAGCGCAACTTCTACGGCAGGCTTACGCTCGACCTTCCGGTCTGGAGGGTCGCGGACGTGTTCGTCCCCTCGGTCCTCCTGCTCGGCGACCTCAACGCCGGAGACGGATTGCACAGGGCCGACTTCGGCCTCGGCGCGGCCGCGTCGTTCGACACCCATGACAGGGCGTGGCACTTCCGCGTCGGCGGAGGGGCTTCGCCGCTCACGGCGACGCCGTTCTTCATGCTGGGCCTGACCTACAGCAGGTAACTTTATCTTTTTTCATATCCTATCCTTTTCCGATGAGGATACGTTTCGGGCCGGCAGGCATCCCCATGCAGGGCGGGGCCAAGTCCACCCTCGAAGGGGTGAAGGCATGCGCGGCGCTCGGGCTGGAAGCGATGGAGATGGAATTCGTCCAGGGCGTCAGGATGAAGGAGGATTCGGCGGCGGAAGTCGCGAAGGCCGCGGCCTCCCTCGGCATCTCGCTCTCCTCGCACGCTCCCTATTACGTCAACCTGTGCACGAGCGACCCGGCCAAGCTGGCAAACACCAAAAGGCACATCCTCGCATCAGCGCGCATCACTTCGCTCGCTGGCGGCAACATCACCGTTTTCCACCCCGGCTTCTACCAGAAGCTTTCTCCGGATGAAGCCTACAGGGAGGCGAAGAAAAACCTGCAGGCCATAGAGTCGGAGCTGAAGGCGCAGGCCGTGAAAATCCGCCTCGGCGCGGAAACGGTCGGCAAGAAGGGCGCATTCGGCGGCCTCCTGGAAAACATAAGGCTTTCTCAGGAACTCGAAATGGTGGAGCCTGCGCTGGATTTCGCCCACCTCCATGCGCGCGGCGATTTCAAAATCAGGGGCGAGGACGACTACCGCGCGATATTCGCCCTGCTGGAGAAGGAGCTCGGCGACTACGTGAAAAGGTTCCACTGCCATTTCTCCGAAATCAACTACACGGACAAGGGGGAGCGCAACCACCTCCCCCTCGGGACCAACAACGAGCCGCCCTACCGGCCGTTCATGAAATTTCTCGCTGAGAGCGGATACTCCGGGACAGTCATTTGTGAAACACCAAAAC
>JBFLVW010000036.1:0-4603 GCA_040758235.1 Microcaldota archaeon | reverse complement strand
GCCTGGGAGCAGTTCTCGGGGGCGGGCTCGGGGCGGCAGCCGCGGGGCAGAGCCTTCCCGTGATTTACCTCGCCGTTCTCTGCTTCGTCGTCGTGATGACGCTGACCGCTTCCAATACGGCGACTGCGGCGCTCATTGTGCCCATCATGATTCCGCTTGCGGGGGCGCTCGGGGCCGGAGTGAAGGAGCTTGCGGTCCTCGCGGGGATCGGGACGTCTCTAGACTTCATCGTGCCGGTCGGGACGCCGCCTTCGGCAATCGCGTATTCTTCGGGGTACATAAGGGTGAAGGACATGGTCCGGGCGGGGATATGGATAACGCTCGCGGGAGTGCTCCTGCTTGCGGGGCTCGCGCTGCTGTACTGGTGAATTACAAAGATGTAAAAGCGATCGTCCCCAATCCCTATCGATGAAATTCAGCATAGCGGGCAGGGAGGTCGTCATTTCTGGCCAGAGCGGCCTCATCGTTCTTGCCGTGTTCGTGTTTACGGCAATTCTTCTCGCCGCGGCCGTCGCGCTTGCGGCATTCGCCGCGACCGGCGCCCTGGACTTCATGTCATTCACGAGCATCCAGCTCGCGGCCGCACCTTGGATAGCCCTGGCAGCCCAGCCCTTCTCGGCGTTTCTCTACCTGAAGATTGCGGGGCTTTTCAAAAGGAAGGCGGACAGCGCGTACTGCCGCTCCATCGCGGGCGCAGACTGGCTTTTCAAGGCGGCTATTTTCACGCTCGGGACTCTCGCCGGTTTTTATCTCGGCGCCCCGTTCCCCGTGCAGACGGTTTTCGGCTGGCTCGGAACCCAACTGGCGGCGGCTGCCGGCTCGGTGGCGCTGTACTGGTGGATGCTCATGCTCGCCGGGGACAGGAAAGCCGTCCTCGGGGCAGTTGCGCCCTCGGCCATGTTCGCCCTCGCAATCAGCGCCCTCGGCCATGCGATGCTGTTTGCAATGAGCTACCAGAGGGGCCTGCCATACTCGCTCGACGCCGGCGCCCTGAACGACGTGCTCGTGTGGTTCATGTTCGCGCTGCCGGCAATGTGCCTGTCCGCGAAGGCCGACAGGGATGCCGCCATTGTTTTCGCCGCCTTCCATGCCGGAGGGGGGCTGATGCTTACGCTGGCCAACTACCCTGCGATACTGGCGGGGGACGCGTTCCCGCTGGCGAAGCTTATGCTGTATGCCGCGAGCCTGGCACTCATATATGCGCTTATTGGGGAGGATGCGAGGGCACGCATCCTCAAAAATCCTTCCGGATAACTGATTGCACATGGATTTGGGCAAGAGGCTGCGGGAGGCGCTGTCCAAGCTGACCGGCAAGCCCTATGTCGACGCCGACGACGTGAAGGCGCTCGTGAAGGACCTCCAGCGCGTGCTCATCTCCAGCGACGTGAACGTGAAGCTCGTTTTCGCGCTCTCCAAGAAAATCGAGGAGCGGGCGCTCAAGAGCGAGAAGGTGCAGGCGCTCAGCCTGAAGGAGCACGTCACGAAGATAGTGTACGAGGAGCTTGTCGGCCTCATGGGCGCAAGCTACAAGCCCAGGCTCGACAAGCACAAAATACTGATGTGCGGCCTTTACGGCTCCGGAAAGACGACATCCTGCGCGAAACTCGCCCATTTCTACAAGACGAAGGGGCTGTCAGTCGCGTTGATTGCGGCCGACACGGACAGGCCTGCCGCGCAGGAGCAGCTCGAGCAGCTTGCCAAGCAGGTCGGAGCCGCGTATTATACTATAAAGGGCGAGAAAAGCCCCGCAAAAATCGTCGAGGACGCGATGAAGAAGGCGAAGGAGGACGTCATAATAGTCGACTCCGCCGGGAGGAACGCCTTCGACGGCGCGCTCGTGGAGGAGCTGCGGGCGGTTGCGGAAGTCCTGAAGCCCGACGAGAACTATCTTGTTGTCAGCGCGGACATAGGGCAGGTCGCCGGGAAGCAGGCCGAGGAATTCAACAGCGCGGTCCCGGTTTCCGGAGTGATAGTCACGAAAATGGATGGGTCGGGGAAGGGCGGAGGCGCGCTGAGCTCCGTCGGGGCGTCCAGCTCGAAAATCGCTTTCGTTGGCGTCGGGGAGAAGCCATCGGACTTCGAGCCTTACGATTCGGAAAGGTTCGTCGGCAGGCTTCTTGGCGTCCCGGACATCGGGGCCCTCATGGAGAAGATAAAGGAGATTTCAAAGGATACCGACGTCCAGAAGCTGGAAACCGAGGAGCTGACCATAGAGGCGTTCTATGAGCAGCTGAAGGCCGCAAAAAAGCTCGGCCCGCTCGGAAACGTCTTCTCGATGCTCGGGGCGGCCGACATCCCCAAGGAGATGGTCCAGCAGAGCGAGGAGAAGATGAAGAAATACGAGAGCATGATAAACTCGATGACGAAGGGCGAAAAGAAGGACGCCTCGCTTCTCAAGAACAATCCCCCCAGGGTCGCCCGCATCGCGATGGGGAGCGGCTGCTCCGAGAAGGAAGTGAAGGAGTTCCTGTCCCAGTTCGAGAAGGTCGAGAAAATGATGAACATGTTCAAGAGGAACAGGGGCTTCAGGAAGAAGATGGAAAAAATGATGAAAGGGGGCCTTCCCGGCATGGGCGGGGACATGAAGCTGGCTTAGGTTCTGCACGCTTCTTCTGAGAATCACCCGAAAGCCGGTGTCAAACCGGCTGAAGTTTAATGAACTTTTAACCGAAGTATATATGGAGGAAAAGTTCGAGTGAGGGGCATAGTCTGCCTTCTGTATTTAGACGGCATTGGACTGAGCAGCCGAAAAGGCCTTGCTCCGTCATCGATATCAGGGACGATGCGTTGCAGCCCGCGGCTTTCGCCTTTGGGTATCGTTTCTGTTCCGTCCCCCTCCCCTTAAAGGAGCGATATCTCGCGGAGGGCAGAACTTCCTCAGTTCTGGTAGTTTGTTCGTCCCTTCGGGACTCACGCGAACGCGAGCCGGAGGCGAGCGCAACTGACCAAAACCGTAGGCCGTCTGCCCCTCACTCTGGAAATAAGATGGGAGAAAAAGAATAAAAGGGGCTATTCCTCGACCACGAGGGAGCCCTTCATGCCGTAGGCCGCGCCGGAAGTGATGCGGGTGTTTTTTATCTCGAAAGTCCCGGCCTCGTCCGCGACGAATGTTATCTCCGCGGTCTCCTTCGCCGGAATCTCCTGGTTCACCCCGAAGGCCATTATGGCGAAGCCGTACGTGCGGTCGACTGCGGTCACACTGAGGACGACTTTCGAACCCTTCTTCACGGTTATCGTGGATGGAGTGAAAGTGTAGTCGTCGGCCTGGACGGAGAACCTCTCGACCGGCCGCACAGGCTCGGGCGGGACTTCGACCATCACCACCGCATCATCAGCCGGAGCTGGCCCGGTCTCCGGGGGCGGCTCCGGCGCAGCCTCCGTTGCGGCGGCCGGGGGCGGCTCCTCGACGACAGCGGCTGCCGATGGCGCCTTGGGCATCGTCCCTCCGGTCTCGTTCACGCTTTTCGACGCGCATCCGAAAAGAAGCGCGACCCCTAAAACGACAAATAACACGTAGTGCAGTTTCATGCAATCACCTGGTCAGCGTGCTATTCGCATCTAAATTATAAATAAGCAGGCTCAGTCCGAAGGCCTGTCGCGGCACTTGAAATCGCAGACGCAGTCCGGGTGATAATCGCCGGTGATGTTCCACGAGCCTATGCATGCTTCATGGGGCTGGCTCGCGCAGTATTCGACGCACGCTATCTTCCCGGGGAGGCTGATGCTTATCTGCACGTCGCCGTAGGGAGGATTGTAGAGGCTCTCCCTCTTGAGGGGATATGCAATGCCTGCGCGGGAGTTCCCGTCTATATCGGCTCCGAGGATGCGGATGGCGAACGGCTCAGGCCCGGTCGGGTCGGTCCCCTCGAGGACGGGCTCGGCCGATATGAAGATTTTCGTAGAGCCGTCGTCGAGATTAGCGGGAAATGGAATCCCGAAGGGCGCATTGGCAAGGAAGTCTTCGCCGGGGAATTTCGGGGCTTCGCCCGGGCCGCTGAAATATGACGAGGAGTCGGACCCGTAAGCCGTGGTGAATTTGCCGGTGCTCAGATATACGCCCTTGTGGAGCGCCCATCCCTCGTATACCCATCCTTCGCGAAGGGCGGGTAGCTTCAGAGCCGCCTCGCGGGGCACAGTCTGGCTCATGAACCACACGCCGTTCGTTTTGTCATTGTCGCCCGGGCCGGTAGCGTTCAAAAGGACATAGCTTCCGTTCGCCCCGGAGAAATCGGTCCCGAAGGTGAGGTTGGCCTTGCCGCCCGCAAGGGCGCCCGAAAGGTATTCGACGCCGGGGGCGGGGTCTGAGTCGTCCTCAGGCTCTATCGTGACGAATATCCGCTCCGCGCCGGAGAGGTCGAGGGGAGTCTCGATTTTCAGGCTGGCCCCTGATCCGAAAGTCGCGATGCTTGAGAGCGTTTCCCCGGTTTCGGCCCAAAGCTCGTAGTGGCCGAGGGACAGGGGCTTGAGGGTGCTGTAGAGGAAGACTGTGCTTTTTGTGAGGTTCGCTTCGGGCTCGGGCTCAGGTTCCTGCGCGCATACAAAACCGCAGGAGCAATCCGGGTATGCGCCCGAAATGTTCCAGTCGCCGACGCATTCAGGATGG
>JBFLVW010000035.1:0-5215 GCA_040758235.1 Microcaldota archaeon | reverse complement strand
ATTCAGGATGGGGCTGGCCCGGGCAGTATTCTTCGCACGTCATTTGGGGCGGAGGCTTGGGGATGCATGCGCCCCCGTCGCAGATTTCGCCTTCGGCGCAGGATATCCCTTCCGAAACGGCAGTGAGGTTGTCGCAGAAGTATTCGAGCACCGTGGCGTCATCGGAGCATGAGTCTGCGTATTCTCCGGAGTTGTCCGTGGCGCTCCCCTTCACCGAGGCGTCCTTCCCCCCGTCGCTGTCGGAGCAGGCCCTGCATTCCCCTTCGTATGCCATCGCCACCTTCGCGCAGGCGGACTGGCAGACGTTCCCGTAGGTCTTTCCGTCCTCGCCGCAGACGGGGCGGTATTCGAGGGTGCAGCTGCACTCGCCGGGCGGCCGGCTTGCGCATCCGGCCAGCACCAGAACGAAAAACGCGAGGATAGCGATGGCCTGCTTCATGCGCCCACCTTCATTCCGTTACTATCAGAGTCCCTTTCATCCCCTGGTGGCCGCTTCCGCAGAACATATTGCACTGGAATGTGAATGTCCCCGCCTTGTCAGGAGTGAATGTCACTTCCGTGGTCTTGCCGGGCTCGATGGTCGCGCTGAGCCCGAACTCCGGGAGCGAGAAGCCGTGCGTCACGTCCTCGCTAGTGAGCCTCAGCCTGACGCGGTCCCCTTTCTTCACTGTTATCGTCGAGGGCGAGTATTCGAACTGCTTCGCGGTGACGTCTATCACGACTTCCTCTCCCGAAGGGGGCGGAGCCCCGTTCCCGGAGGGACCGCCGTCCTGGGACGGCGGGGCCGTGCCTCCCTGGGGCGCCTGTGCGCCGCAGCCCGCTAGCAGAAGGACGCCCGCAACCAATAGAACCAATAGCAATTTCATAGCAGCACCGTTAGGGCAACCTAACAGCTCATCCATAAAAAACTATCTGAAAGGCCGTGAGTTGCGACGCAGGGGCCTGAGGCCGGAGAGCCGCTCGAGGGAGGATTCGATGCGCTCCATCTCGCGCGCGTCCAGGGCGGCGCAGAGGTCCGCCTCCACGAGTATCGCCGGATATGCGAAGTTCTCGCTGACTGCCGAGAGGCTGAACACGAGCGAGGCGGCTTTCTCCTCTTCATCCCCGAGCAGCTCGATTCGCAGGGGAATGTCGTGCTTCGAGGGGCGGATGTAGAATGCCAATATGCCTGATGCGAGCCCGGCTGCATTCCCCTGCTTCTCGTCGGAATAGGGCATCGATTTCGTCCGCTCGCCTTCGCGAAGCAGGTGCTCGCAGAGGACCGTGTCCGGACAGGCGAACCCCAGCGGCTTCGCGAGCCTGCGGGAGCGCGAGTCCTTGATGACTCCGAGGAGCATGCAGTTTTTTTCTTTTGACAGCGAGAACAGGGAGGAGTACAGCGAAACCACTTCAGAGTACAGGGACGCGAGCTCGCTCCCCTCCGGAGGGCGGTCTGAGGGGAGGGGAAGCAGGGAGCCGTCCATCAGAAGGAGATGCGGGGAGAAGCGCCGGAGGGCCTCGATGGCGGCGGAAAGCTCGCTCCGCAGGCGCACGAGCGAGCGGAAGACGTTCGATTCGTGCTCGTCGAGAGAACTTTTTATCTCTATTTCGTGCGGAGGGTCTTTTCCGGGGTGGTGGGAGAACGACTTCAGCGCCGAGCCTTCGTAGACGAAGTTTACAGAAAGGGCGCGGACTACGGCGATGTCCGCCCCGTGCATGCGGTGCGCGAGCAGGCCGCCGTCGACGGCGCAGACGGAGATGGAGAGCGGGGCCTTTTGCGCCCTGAGCACGAGGGAGGGGTCCGCCGAGCGCACGGCATTCGCCCTGCGGGAGAGCTCGAGCCGCGAGTTCCGTATCCTCTCTGCAATGTCCCCGAGCTTCTCGAGCATGGGATAGACACGCCCGGCAAGTTATTTTAACCCTTTATCGGGATAGTCAGCCCATGATTCTCTCCGACAACGACATAAGGAGGATGCTCGGGAGCGGGAAGATGAAAATCGAGCCGCTCGAGGATTCCCAGATAGGCCCTGCAAGCGTGGACCTCACTCTCGGCGACGAATGGTATTTCGTGAAAGACGAGTATTCGAGGAAGATAGTGGACCTCCGGGACGTCGGCTTCCAGGAAGTCTTCGAGATGAAGAGGAGCCAGGAAATAACGCTGAAGCCCGGCGAGCTGTGCCTGGGGAAGACCGTCGAGAGGATAACCCTTCCCGGAAACGTGATGGGGAAGCTCGAAGGCAGGAGCAGGTATGCGCGCATGGGCGTGATAATACACACTACGAGCGCGCTCGTCCAGCCCGGGAGCGACAACCGGCAGGTCCTCGAGATAGTGAACCTCGCGCCCTTCCCCATACGGATGCACTCGGGAATGAGGGTGTCCCAGGTGGTCCTCGAGCTCCTCGAGAGCGCGACCGGCAAGCCCTATGCGAAGTTCGGGCAGATTGCGACAAGACAATAGCTTTTATTCCGGGCCTGAGAAAGGGATTCGATGAAAGCCCAGGACATAATAGCGATAGCCGCTCTCGGCATCCTCATAACCGCCGTGCTGCTGGGGAGCGCCCTGTTCCAGTCCCTGCTCGACAACCCCAGGGCGGTCTTCTTGGAGAAGCCTCTCCTGAAGAACAGGAACATCTCCTTCGCGCCGGGCGAGAACTACACCTACTCTTACATGATAAACGGGACCGAGCAGGCGGACCTTACGTACGTCATCCTCGAGGGCCCGGGATGCACCGGAATCAGGGTGGCGCAGGAGGTGAACGGGACGCGGGTGTGCGTCGACGAATGGGGGGTGGACGAGAGTGGCTCGAACGTCTCCCTCTCGAACCCTTCGATACTTTTTTTCAGGCCGTGGATGCTCGCCCTCAGGGATGGATGGACCTGGGAGAACTCGATGTTCATGGCCTTCGAAGGCGGCGCGCGCCACATATCCGACAACCGCTACCGGGTAATCAGGATGGAGAACTACAGCGGGAGGGAGAGCTACGTCGTCGAGATAAGCTCGGATGCAGGGGGGAAGGAATACCAGTGGGTGGACGCTGAAAAAAGGATACTGCTGAAAAGCGAAGGCCAGGGATACAGCGTAGTCTTGCGCGGCTAGTTGTCTTCGCTGCGGACCACGGAGAGGGGAATGATGCCCTTTTCCAGCTCCTCTTCCGCAATCCTGATGAACGAGAGCTTCGGTCCATTCACCTTTATCAGCGGCGGGGCGCCCATCGAAAGCTGGAGGGCCCTTGCCCCGATAAGCCTTGCAACCTCGTATTTAGTGAGTTCCATCATTCCACCTGAGAATGCGCGGAACGTATTTCAATCATAAGACAATATAAACGTTCCCTTTCTTTCCGAGGGTGAGCCCTGTTTCCCCTGAAAACGCGAACGCCTTCGCAAGGCCCCGGACGACCTTGATTCTCATGCCCGGACGGAGCGCGAGGCCGCGGTCGTCGAAGAGATAGACGACTCCCTCGTTTCCCGATTCGTCGTTGACGACGACGCGCGTCGCCTGGGCCCTGACTTTCTTGGTTTTCTGGTATTCGACGCTTTCCGCCGCCCTGACGAGGAGGACATCGGTGTTTATGTTCCTCATGCCGTCCCGTATCTTGGTGATGTTCGTGACCTTCTGCTCCCTGAACCGCTTGCGGGCCATGCGGAATGCGAGGCCGATTTCCCTTGCCGCCTCGTCTATCATGCGGTTCATCTCCTGTTTCATGATGTCCTCGTCCCCGTTCGAGAGCATCATCGTCTCGTAGGCCTTCTTGAAGTACGTGTCCGGGAGGCGCTCGATTTCCTCGTGCTCCCTGAGCTCCTCTATCTCGTGGCTCTCGAGGCTCGCGGCCTCGCCCGAGAGGCGGTCGGTTTCCGCGCTTTTTCCGACCTCATCGAGCTCGGCGCCGAGGCCGGCATCGGGAACCTGGGACTCGGGGGCGGCGGACTGGGGAGGAGGGGCGCCCGCCGCGTCTTCGGCCTCGGCCTCCCTTGGGATGGCGGCCGGAGAGCCGCTCCCTATCCGGTCGAGGTCGGACATCACCTCGAGATAGTTGGTGAGGAATTCCTGCATGACTTTCCGGCCCGAGTCGTCGTGCCTCTTCTTCCCCTGCTGCTGGTGGGCCTTCTGGTAGACCTTTTCTATGGAAGGCATGAGCTTCGAGCGCGCGAGGTCGGCCTTCTCCTTGCCGAGGCGCTTCTCGAAAATCTGGGTGATCGGCCGGAGCATTTTCTCCCGCGCGTCGCCGCCAGCCGGCCCGGGCTCGGGCTTCGCGTCCTCCTTCTTCGCGCCGCTCGAGAAAATCGACGCGAACGACATCAGCTCCGGCTCGGTCTGCTTCTTCTTCTCCAGGAACTGGGCCGCGAGTTCGCGGACCGAGGGGTCCTTGTCGTATGTCAGCTCCACGAGCGCGAAGACCGCGGCCGGGTCGTCTATCGCGCCGAGCGACCTTGCGGCCTGCTTCCGTATCTCAGGATTCTCGTCGAACGTGAGAGAAACTAGCTTGTTGATATTCCCTGTCGCCTGCTCCATAGGGCATCCGGATGCTTATCCCTGAGAATATATTTAATGTTTATTGCCGGGAATCAGAGCATTCCCGAAATGGCATCCAAGCAGAGGTCCAGGTTCTTCCTCTCGAAGTTGCCCATGTGCGCGATGCGCAGGCCGGTTTCCTTGAACTTCCCGCGCGAGCCGACTATCTTTATCTGGCGCTCTGAGGCGAGGCGGGACTTTATCGTTTTGGCCTGCTCCGCGTCCCTGCACACGAACCCCGTCACCGTGTTCGACTCGAACCCCTTTTCCGCGATAAGCGGGAATCCCATTTCCTGCAGGCGGGAGCGCACATGCGCGGCAGCATCCGAGTGCCTTTTCACGGCGCCCGGCAACCCGCCCCCCGCATCCAGCACGTCGAACGCCTTCTGGAGCGCCCAGAAAAGCGTGATTGCCGGGGTGTTCGGCGTCTGCTGGTCCTGCTCATACCTTTTTTTGTGCCGGCGGAGGTCGCAGTAGTAGCTGGGGATGGAGGAGCGTTTTTGGTACGTTTCCGAGGCAGCCTTGCTCAACCCGATGAGCGCCATTCCCGGAGGGGCCGCAATGCCCTTCTGGCTCCCGGTCACGAAGGCGTCGACGTGGAAGTCAGGCATGCTGAACTCGGTGCCGGGCCATGCTGAGATTCCGTCTATTATTGTAAGCATGCCCTTCGACTTCGCGTAGGAGCATATCTCTTTTATGTGGTTGCGCACGCCCATGCTCGTCTCG
>JBFLVW010000034.1:0-5789 GCA_040758235.1 Microcaldota archaeon | reverse complement strand
TTTCCCTTCAGCCGCTCGAGCGCTTCCTCCCTCGCCTTCTCGACCTCGGAGGTAAAGGCGGTGATTTCACCGCCGAACATGGACTCGATTCCGGCGATGAACTTGCCCCCGACTCCGCGGCTTCGCGCTGTGAGGCCGGAAGCGATTCCGAGCACTTTCGCCACTTTCCGGCCCGGGACCTCGTTCGTGGTAACGACAAGGATGTCCTCTGCCATGGGATAAATGATGCCGACCCGTAGTTAAAAACGTTCCCGAACAACTGATTGCCATGGACAAACCCGATTTCCATTTCCCGCCAATCCTGAAAAGGCTGAAGAGGGGCGGCCCCGCCGTCACCCTCCCGAAAGACGCCGGCCTGGTGATTTCCTATACCGGGCTGAACAAGGGCTCAAGGGTAATCGAGATGGGCTCCGGCTCGGGCTTCATGACGGTCATGCTGGCATCCATCGCGAAGGAGGTCGTCTCCTACGAGAAGAAGAAGGAGTTTCTGGAGCTGGCAGAGTCCAACGCCCAGAGGGCCGGGCTTACGAACGTGATTTTCAGGCTCCACGACGTCCTGCATGGCATTGAGGAGAAGGATTCGGGCTGGGACCTCGTGTTCTGCGACATCGCCGATGCGGAGAAGGCGGCGGGCTTCGCCCATGCCGCCCTCCGGAAAGGGGGGTATCTAGCCGCCCACTGCCTCCATTCGGAGCAGGCGAAGGCCCTCCACCTCGAAGCGCAGAAGCATTTCGCCGAGGTCTTCACAATCGAGTCTATAGTCCGCGAGTACGAAGTGCGCGAGTTCGGGTTCCGGCCAAAGCATTTCGGCCTTATGCACACCGCTTACCTCGTTTTCGCCAGAAAATAGGTTTTAATTGATTTTGATGGAGATAGGGACAGGTTGATGAAATGGCAACAGTGGAAGTCAAGAACGACAGCGCTTCGGTAGAGGTCCCGGACGGGACGCTCCTCATGGAGCTCGACGGGAAATGCTCGATACTTTTCGCCTGCAAGACGGCAAGCTGCGCATCATGCAAGGTCAGGGTAGTAGAGGGAATGGACAACCTCGAGCCCCCGAACGAGCTGGAGGCGGCAGGCCTCGCGACGTTCGCGACAGACCCCAGCGAGAGGCTCATGTGCCAATGCAAGATAAAGAGCGGCAAAATCGTAGTGGAATACTGATTTTTATTTTCTCTTCATTCTATTTATCGTACGCTTCCTGAGTCAAATCCCAGGAAGTTTGATAAAAGATTTACCCTAAGGAAGACTGAAGGAAATCTTTTGCAGGAGTTTGGGTGGACTTCGTCCACCGCACTCCTGCTACTGTGAAACATCTGTTTTCACGCAGGAGTAGCGAAGCGGTCAAACGTGGCAGACTCAAGATCAGACCGTGACGTTCCCGATTCGATTGGGAATTGGGAAATCTGCTGGCTTAACACGCGACGGCGCCGATATATGGCGACGGAGCGTGGGTTACGCGCCTTCGAAGGTTCAAATCCTTCCTCCTGCATTTTTGTCAATTGCACTCGCCATCGGCTCGTGGCGTGAATGCTCCGAAAGTGGCGATGCTATTCCGTCGTCTTCCCGTCGAAATGCTCCTCGTTGGATTCGGCCTCCCCCTTCGTCCTGTGGAGGGTGCCGTCCCTGTGCTCGGGCGGCGAGTAAATGGTGTAGAGCTTCAAGTCGGCGTCCTTCGAAGTATTCACCACGTTGTGCATCGCACCGGCCGGCACGATGATTCCGCTCCCGTCCCGGACCTTGTTCTCCTTACCGTCTATCACGACGACGCCTTCGCCGGATTCGAAGCGGAAGAACTGGTCCCTGTCCCCGTGGACCTCCATCCCGATTTCCTCGCCAGGACGGAGGCGCATCAGGACGAGCTGGCTGTTTTTTCCGGTATAAAGCACGCGGCGGAAATCGGCGTTCCGTATCGTTTCCTGCTCAAGATTGACCGCGAATCCTTTCATGGAAACCATTCCCGGAATGACTTAATAATCGCTGCGGTGATCGCGGGTTTTCTCAGCGCCTCTCCGGCTCCCTTGCCGTCGCCCTCAGCGAGTCCGAGAAGCTGAAGAAGTTTTTCACGGCCTGGACTGCGTTGTCTATCCTCTGCCCCAGCGTCACCTCCTGGGACTGCTGCTGGGGCGGCTGGAACTGCGGCATCGCTCTCGGCTTCGGAACATGTTCCTCCTGCTGAAGGTGCCTCCGCTCAATCGGTGTCATGGGGCTTACGTTGCTTCCTGCCATCAGAAATCACCCTTGAACGAGTCTGAAATCGCGATTAGCTCCCGAAGTTCCTTTCTTCCCTCCTCCGGCCCCGGCGAGCGGTTTTTCAGGGACTTTCTTTCCCACGTTTCGAGCTTCGCCAGAAGCCGTCTCATGTCCGAGACAATCTCGGCATGCTCCTCGGGCTTCTTCTCCATCGAGTCCCATGTGGATATCGCGGCCTCGAGCGCGGTTATCGTGCGGCTGACGCGCGACTGCGCCTCCCTCACCTTGTGTCCGACGTCTTCCATGTGAATTATTATTCACCGAGATTTTTAATGCGGGGGGTCGGCAATAAAAACATAGCCCGCATTTGCTGTCCATGGCAGCACTGAGGAAGAACATATCGAAGGTTACGCTCGTCCTGGGAGGGATAGGAATCGGGGCGCTTCTCCTGCTTGCGTTCCTCGTCAATGACGCGATGGACAAGACGAGGGATTCCCTGGTGGGAAACATAGACACGCTCATAGAAAGCATCGCGGACATAGAGGACGCGGTCGAGAGCATGGTGAGCCAGATAGACGCGGCCGACGCCACCGTCGCGAGCGTCCAGGACTCCTTCGCGCCCGTTTCGAGCGCCCTCGGGGAGACCGGAGGCGCCATACGCGGGGTGGGCGAAGCTATGGGCTCCATCCAGTATTTCGGGCTTGATTTCTCGTCAATCGCATCCAGCCTCGAATCGGCCGCGGACTCGATAGAAGGCTCATCGGACAGCCTTGAGAATTCCAGGACTGCCCTCGAGAACCAGCGGGTTTCCCTTGCGGGCCTCGGAGACACAGTGGAAGGCATCAGGGAGGACATCGGGGAGGGGAGGGAGGAGCTCGTGGAAGCGAGGGCATCCCTGCTTGGCGCCTTCGGGACCATGAAGGGCGCGCTCGCGCTTTTCGTGCTGGTCGGCCTTTGCCTCTTCGGGATGCAGATGCTGAATGCATGGGCCTACCTCAGGGAAGACGAGGATAAATAGGCCTTTTGGAAGCGGCCGCCGTCCCGCATGTGACGTGGCTCGGCCGGGCGTCGATATTTAATATGTTATTTTAAATAGATTATTATGGTAAAATGGGCCGGGCCGGGGGGCTTGAAAAAGCGCCTCAGGGAAATTGGCAGGAAGGCATTCATCACAGCCCTGCCCCTGCTTGCGGCCTCGTGCGCGAAAATCGCTGAGCCCCATATTCCTGACCCTGCGCTGGATTCGTGCCATTCCTACAATGAGTCCACGGTGACGGTCAATTATGAAGGCGACGCGGGGCCCCTCCCGGGGGTGGAGGAGCTCAGGAGGCCGGACGGCTTCCTCGGAGAAGGCCTCGCGCATGCGCTCAGGGCGTCGCACGGGATATCTACACTAGGGCTTCCGGGGGGATTCTTGACGAGGGTCACCCTCCTCGATGAAGGATGCTTCAGGGACGGGGAGACGGGAGGCCTTTCGGCCGCGTATGCCCTGACGCCCTATCATCGCGATGATTATTCGGGCGCATACGGTGTTTATACAAGGCATCCGGAACTGACTCTTTATGATTTCTCGCTGCTCTCCCACGAGATAGGGCACCTCCAGGCCCCTCACGGGGAAGTACAGGCGGAAGCCAACGCGACCGAGCAGATGCTCATGCTCGCGGAAGCATATGCAAGGGAGCCGGCATCCGAGGCCGACAGGCTGCTCTGGGCCGCGCAGTCGGTCAACTCGCTGTTCGGCCTCGAGGAGCTTCGCGCCGCGCTCGTTCAGATATATGACGAGGGGTCCAGGCTCGACCCGGACCCTGCGGCTTCCATGCGCATGCACCCTCAGGGGAGATATATCGAGGCTGACATCTACCTGCTGGACGCCTTCGGGAGGCATAGGGGCGACTTCGCTTCGCTAAGGAGTGAGATTGCGTCCCTCGGGAGGGAAGGGCTGGAGGAGGCCATCCCATCGCGCGTCAGGGATTTCATCTCGTCCCGCTCTGGTTCGGACGCCATGAGGGAACTTGCCGGGTTGGTTGCCGAAATCCGCATCGCGCACCTTTCGGAGCTCGGAAGGAGGTTCGGCGAGGAGGCGGCCCGGTCGTATTTCGATGCTCACTCTCATGTCGCCCACTGGTCCGAGGAGCGGGGAAGATTCGTGATGGTTCTGGGCCTCCAAGGCATGGACTGCATGCTCGCAGCCCCTGCGCAGGCATCGGAGGATATCCCCTGCGATGCCGGATGCTCCGGTTTCGGCGCGGCGCGCGCCGTAAGGTTCGAGGGAGCGGAATTCCATTGCGTGGAGGCCGTTGACGGGACGCTGCAGTACAGGCGATTCGATGCGGCCGCAGGAGGATTCCGCTATCTTGGGGACGGGACAGCAAGGCTCGATGCGAACGGGGTCGCCTGCGACGAAGTCATGGTCGTCGATGGATTCGAGTAGGCTATTCGTAGGGAGCCATTTTCTGCTCCATGTGCCTCAGCGAAACCGGGTCGTAGAAGTTTTTGGACAAGTCGCGCATGACGTCCCCGCCCATGGTCGGCCGGTACCAGTTCTCGGCATGGCAGTTCTGGTAGCATCCGACGAGCTGGTCGCCGCTCCCGGTCCCGATAAGGTCGCCCCACTTGTCCTCGCACGTGTATCCGGGCGTCATGCTCGCGCAGTTGGGGTATCCAGGCTCTGCCGTGTTGTTCCAGCTTCCGTCGTAGGTGTCGCCCAAATCGCCGAAGGAGTGCGAGAACTCATGGACGAAGGCGCTTGGGCTCCCGGAGCCTATGAAAAGGATGTCCTCTCCGGATTCCCCTCTTGCGTAGGGAGTGCTGACTGCGCCGTTGTCGAAAACCACTACGAGCTGGTCGCCCCGGGACTGCGAGTAGTTGCAGGCGGAAGCGAGCGAGCGGATTTTATCGAACGGGCAGTAGGGGGTAGTGTTTCCCGCAAGCTCGCAGCCGTCTTCAGGGTCTGTTTTCGCGAGGAAGAAGAAGTTGATTTTTCCGCTGTTGTCGGCATAGAAGGGGAATGAGAGCAGGGCGTCCCTGAAGGCAGGGAGGTCGTTCGCGAATTTGGACATGTCGGTGTAGTGGTGCGAAGGGACGAAAACGATGTTGAGCTTTCCCTCCATAGGGCCTTTTTGGAGCAGGGCGTTGCACTCTCCCCAGGTAAACGAGACATTCTCGGTCTGTTCCGCTGAAGGGGAGCGCGAGCATTGGGAGACCGTCGATGGGTCGCTTTTGAAGTAGTCCCCGCATTCGGCACTCAGGTTCCAGGCGGTCGGGAACCTTCCGCACCATGCCCCGTTTGGCCCTGCCGCGATGGGGCTCTGCGAATACGCCCGCTCGCACTCGTCGCAGCACCTTTCCCTCAATCCGGCCGGAGCGACAATCGCGGGGATGGAGGCATCGTCCCAGCATTTTCCGGGGCTTTCCGGCGAGCCTTTGACTCCTGCGGAGGGCCCTGCCGGAATCCTCGACCAGCATGATGCCCCCGCACCGCATTCAGAATCTTTTGCGCATTCATCCGGGACCTTTCTGCATTGGTTTGCGATGCATTTTGCAGAATAGGAGTCGTTAAGCGGCTTGGGGTTGCACATGGGCGAGGGGCCGCAGGC
>JBFLVW010000033.1:0-29674 GCA_040758235.1 Microcaldota archaeon | reverse complement strand
AGAACCGTATCTTCATCGCCCGGAGCATCAAATCGCATTCGCGGAAATGCGGCCCGCTCCGGTCGTCAATGTTTTTCCTTCCGGCTGGAACCGTAAGCGGAGCGTCCATCCCGATGAGCCGCGGCCTGAGCTTCCGGACGAGCGCGAGAATCTCCCCATCGGAATTGAGCGAGAGCGTTTCGATTTTTTTGTTTTTGAGAATCGCTATCCCGGTTGTATTTTTTTCGGAAGCGGCAAGGTCTATCGACAGAATCATGGCGGATGAACCCATGCCGCGCTTTTAATCCCAGCTCATTCCAGCCCCGCCATCGCCATGTCGAGGAGCGGTATGAGCCTGTTCGCCTCTTCCACGGTTTCGCACCTGCTTGCGGCATCGAGCAGGGCGATGGCCTTGCGTATCTGGCCGTTTTTGGGGTCGTTCGCGAGCTTGAGTACGCTGACGACCTTCACCCCGCTCATCTCCACAGTAACCCTCCGGAGTATCGCGTCAAGGAGGCCGGCCGCCCTTGATTCGAGAGCGAATTCGGTCAGCACGACCGTCGTCTTCAGCTCCGGGGGCTTCCACTTGAGCCTCATGTCAATACCTGCCGAGCGCGATGCCAGCCGCCCGCCTCACTGATTCGTACGGGCTCTCGCGCGCTATCCTCGCAAGGTCCTCGCGGAGGGGCGCCAGGATGCGTGAATCGAGGCTCTCTATGGCTTCGAGGAGCTCCTTCTCATTCGGCCCGCGCGCGGAGCCGGCGGCATGCTTCTTTATCAGCAGGGAGGAGCGCGCGCCGACAAGTTTTGAAGCCTTCCGCCTGATTTCGTCGTCTCCCAGGCTTTCCTCTTTCAGCACGTTCGCGGCGAGGGCGTCTATCGCCCTCCCCTCGTCCCTGAAAACCTTCTTCATCGTGGCGATGCGCGCCCGGTCCTGCCTGCTGAAGCGGACGCTGACGCTCGCGCAGTCCCCGATGCCAAGTATCGTCCTCGCGGTCACCCGCTGTTCCGGAACCCACGAGTCGGCCATCAGGGCCGTTTCATGGAGAATAAGCGCCTGGAACTCGCGCCTGGAGCTCTCGACAAGCTCCCCTATGCGCTTAAGTTCGGCCTTCTTCCGGCTGGTTTTTCTCATGGATTGATGTTTATAAAAAAGGTTTAAAATGGCTATTTAACGTTTTCCCCTTTGCTTCACGAACCTGCAGAAATCACAGTCTTTCGCGGCTTTCGGCATCCTGCCATCAAGCGCCCTCAGCGCCCTCCGGAACAGCCTTTCGGCGCTTTTTGGAGAAACATCCATCTTCACTAGGTCCTTGTGAAATGCGACCTCTCCGTTCCGCCTGACTTCCTCCGGATGGAAAAACAGGAGATAAGCATATGGCTCGGTCCTGCGCCCGTTCTTCTCCAGAAGGAAGCTGTAAATGTCCACCTGGTCCTGGTAATGCTCGTGGGTGTCGGGCTTGAGCGGGAAGCCCCTCGTCTTGAAGTCCAGGACCGCAAGCATGCCATTCTTTACTAGGATTTCGTCCACCGCGCCACGCAGGACGTTTCCCCGCCTGTCCGCCCACCTCAGCCCCTTCCGGTTGTTCTGCCACTGCGGCAGCTCCGGCCCGCTGAACAGGATGACGCCTTTCAGGGACGCAAGCTCAGGAGGCATCTTCCCGCCCGCCCTGAAAGATTCGAAATACCGCTTCAGGACGCTGTCCATCCCGCTCGGGAGCGAGGGGAACGGCCCGCCCGGCCTCTTTATCTTCTTCTTTATGTCCAGCCAGAAGCACCTTGGGCATTCGGAGAACAAGGACAGGCTGCTCGGCGAAAGCGTGTATCCCATGTTTTTGGTTCGCGACCAAGGTTTAAAGGGGTTTTCCGAGCCCCATCACAAGCTCCTCCTTCGCCTGCCCCAAAAGATGGAGATAAGCGTTGTGATCGGGGATTTCCCCGTCCGCCATATCAAGCGGCTTGGGTCCGTCGAGCGTGTATATGAAGGTTACGGACCTCCCCTTCTTTCCGGCGAGGTTGTATGCTTTCACGTGGGCGAGGGCGTGAGCATAAGCCTCCCTGCGTACCGATTTCGTTATTGCGAGCTTTTCGGGCGGGATTTTCCCGTCCAGAATCGCCCTCTCGTATTCATCAGCCAGAGAACCGAGCCCGGCCACTCCACCCTCGCCCAAAAAAGCGCGTATCGCCCTTTCCTGGAACTCCCCTATGAAATCCGGCGAGTCGGAATGACGTATCGCTATCCCCCTCGCCTCGATTTTTCCGCCCGCGGTAATGCCATAGTATTTGTTCGCCGCCCCGCCCCCGTCATTCCCGGAAGGGAAGGCAACTTTCCTGAAAATGCAGTCGATTTCAAGCTCGAAGCCGAACTCCCCGCTCACTTTTTCCGCAAATCTTCTATATCCTGCCTCGGTCCCCCCTTTCACGAAAACAGAATCGACCATCCCGTAAACGACCTCCAGCCCTTCCTCCTCCGCGAGCCGTTTGGTCCTCTCCAGGATATGCCTTCCGTAATGGACCACGCACTCCTTGCACTCCACGTTCGAGAAGATGAAGTTCTTAAAACCTAAATAACCAAAACTTGTCACTAAGATATTTTTGAGGGCCCTCTGCCTCAAATTGTACGCCTGCCTTTTCGCAGGGTTCGCCTCTTCCCGCATGAGCCTCTTGAGCTCCAGCCTTCTTTCAAGGACGGCCCCGAGCCCCTGCGGTATCAGGCCGGGCTTCTTGCATATCTTCCACCCTATCCCAGGCACTTCATGATACTCCCCGCAGTCGCAGTGCATCGTTTCCGCGCTGATGTTGTATTTCACTATGATGTTAGGGTACATGCTCGCGAAATCGCACTTCGCGACGTTTTCGTAGATTCCCGGCCTGGGGTAGAAAATAGTCCCGCCCTTATCCATCATCCTGAGCGTCCTCAGTGTTTTGGGCCTCTCGACGGATTTTTTGGTGTCAGGGATGAGCCTGCCCCTCCTTTTGGCCGCGGCCATGTGGAGGAAGACATTCAGCTTCCCGGCGGTCACCCTGGAAACCATGTCTGGCTTTGTTCCGGTCATGTAGGACAGCTCCATTATGCGGATGAGCCGCTCCCTCCCCAAATCGAAGATGTTTTTGGTGCTTGACTCATCGTAAATATCGTGCTCCATGTCGGTTTTGACGTCTATATGGACGGCTTCGCGGAACAGGCATCCTGCGGGCGTCGTGATTACGCCTTTTTTGTTTTTGAGGAACTCATCCCCTCCGTTGGAGAAAACAATATCAGCATCAGCCAAACCCACCCGTTCGTTTTTGGCCAGATGCGCTCGTCCCGCGGGACTCGCGATTTTTTCGCCCCGTTCATCAACAATCGAATACCCCTCGCCCGCATCCTTATCCGGAGCAACCACTCCCAGCCTCAGTTTCGAAAGCGCATGCATCTCGTCCTGCCCCCCGACGGGCCTCAAAGAATCGTCATAGTCCTGGAAAAACACCAGCTTTTTCTCATTCACATACCGGAAATAGTGCGGGACTGAAGTCTCTGCAAGCTCGGCCACACCGGTTATGTTCCTGACATCGGAAATAACCTGCCTGAAATCCTTTATCAGCGTCGTTACCTTCACCGCCCCGCACTCCTCTTTCGCGTCCAGCACCAGGGGATGCTGGGAAAAAAGCCACGCCTTCTCTTCTGCATTGTCGCAGAGGGCGAAAAAATGGGGGCGGTATTCTTCGGAAACCACCTTCCTGCCCTCCCCAGTCCTGAATACAAGACAGGCATTCCCTTTCTCGAAAAAAAGGTTGAGAAGTATCACAGCCATCTCCTCAAAGTGTACTGCCCCTTCCTTGGGAGGCGGAGGATTCCCTCCGGCATGGACGGGTGCTTGCGGACGTTGAACGACATCTCGTCCAGATTTGTCTCTATGTCGATTATGACGGATGAGACGTGCGCGAGGTAGGGGTGCATCATTTCCGAATAGTCCAAAACTATGCCGGGGCAGTCGTTCTTGATGCAGAGCTGGACGAATTTGCCGATGGAATACGTCATAGGTTTTTGTTCAATTCGCTCGCCTTCGGCTCGCGGTGAACCCCAACCATTGCCTGCTGGACCGTAACTGCCGAACTCCGCGCCCCTGAAACCCCCAAAACCAAAATCTCCCGGTTCGCTTTCGGGCATTCTATCTCCGGCATGAGGACGCCCAAATCGGCCATCCAGGGAATTCCGTTTCGATTCCTCATAAAGTTCGGAAATCGAATCCAGGATTATCAAATCGAATTTTCCGTAATTCTTTATGTTCTCCCAGTTCTTCTCTGTCTCGTTGTTGTCCCTGGAAAAGGCCCGGAGGAAAAAGATGCTGTCCAAGATGTCCTTGTTCTCCTTTTTGGCGAGCCTCATGATGAAGTCGTAGTCCAGCGTCCAGAACCTTTTGTGGTAGTCCACCCAGTGCAGATAAAGCGCCTTCTGCCCGTCCTCATGGCTCCTGACCAGTATGTTCACCACCAGCTCGAAGAGCCACCTCTTGTCATGCGAGCGCAGGGTGACTATGTTCCCCAAAAGGAGCGGCTCGAGCGGCTTAAAGCCTGGTTTGAGGGCTTTCGGGGCTATCCTGTCCGCGGACAGCATCGATTTCGCCTCCGAGGTATGCGGCAATCGTGAGGAGGATTATGAAGTCCAAATCCTCGTCCGCCGTGTCTATCGCCCCCCTCCGTTCCCTGACGATGGCCATCAGCTTCGCAAAAGCCCTCTGCTCGTTGAGCGGGAGCATCTTCGAGAACCGCTCGAGATGCGCAAATTTCTCCTGTATGCGGAAGCTCACTGAAGGGATGTTGCGGCCCAATCGAATCACCCGCAGGTAGAGCGAAGGACGGATATAAAGGAAAGAAGGGGGAGGAGATTTCCGCGAGCTATGGGATGTAAATACATTTTTATAGACTTATTACCATTATAATCTGCAATGGCAGCCCTAAAGAAGGTGATCTGGAATACCACTCTGGAGGCTGACAGGAAAGTTTTCCTCCCGCTCCTCGACTTCATGGCCGCGGACAGATTCCCGGCCGAAGCGCTCGAGGAAACGGTTCGCCGATACAGGAACACGCATATGCTCCGCAGGGGGGATATCGGAGAAGCCAAGGGCCTGGTAGCCGAATGCTATGTGAAATGGGCGCTGGCAAGGTTCGCGGAGATTAACCCGGTTATCCTCTCTGCCAGCCGCTTCGCAGGCGGCGCAGTAGAAGACGTCATATTCTACAATACTCCTGGCAGCGGGATGATTTTCAGGCTCGCGAGGGACGGCCCCCGCGACATCCATCTTGCCGAGCTCGACGCTCTTTACGAGTTCCGCTCGGAAAACGCAATCACGCCGGTGGTGTTCGAGGCGAAATACGCGCTCCCCCCGCGGGCAAGGAATATCGCAGGGAAGAAAGCGCTCGTAACGGAGATCTACGGGAAAAGACCTATCGTGTGCATCATCGGAACCGGGCAAAATGCCCTGCTTGGAAGGGATGGGAGCTGCAGGATGATGTCCATACCAAGACGACGTGAGTTTGACGAACTGGCTTCCGGCCTTGCAACCGCCTCATTCCTCTACGCCGCGAGAGACGTCCTTTGCGGCGGGTATCACCCTTTATGTCCAGAGATGTAGAGCGCAGGTCGGTCGTCATTTCAAGTTACGCAAAAAGTCCGCCGTCACGCTTCCCAGCGAAACCAGCTCGTCATCCTTCGCGTTTCGCGATGCGCGCAAGAGCCCCTGGAGGCGATAGAGCTCCAGCTCCATCTTCCCGATGCCGACTTTCTCGCTTTTCAGGATTTCGAGTGCGGTTGCGACCGCCCTGTCTATCCTGCCCACGGCTTCGTGGTCCATCCTCCTGGAACCGGCACTCTCCACTTCGGCGGCGAGGGCGAGGATCGCGGACTTCCACTTGCTTGCGACATCGGTAATATCCACTGCATAAATGCGCACGGAATCGCTTTGCGCAATGTACGATGCCGCCCTGCGGTAGAGCCTGCTTTCCACGCTTATCGTATCAGCGAATGTTTTACCGGTCTTGAGGCTGGCGACGTTCTCCCTGACGCCACGCAGGAGCACCTCCGGGTCCGGAAACCTTTTCCTGGAGGGCTCGTTCCGGAAACTGACAAAGCCCCCCAGGGAATATTCGATGACAGGGAAGCTAAGGCCGCCGACCCCTTCGAGCGCGGGCCTCCTCGCCTCCATGAAATGGATTTGGGCGATTCCCTCGGAAACAGCAATCGTCCTCTGGAAAGTCCTGTCCCTCATTGCGTAGTCCGCAAGGACGGCCTTCGACCTGTCCCCGACCTGCCTCCACCCTGCAAGGGCCGGGTGGTCCACCCCCTTCGCCGGCGCTTCCGGGAAGACTGCAAGCGCCGCCTTGTTCGCAAGGAGGAGCCTCTGGGTGTCCAAATCGATTATGAATACCGGGTGGGGCGCATCGTCGAAGGCGGAGGCCAGCCTGAGGGCGTCCGACAGGTTTCTCTGCTGGCGCTCGTCCACGGCTATCTTGTCCGGCGTTATCTTCAGCTTCGCAAGCTCGGCAGGAAGCCTCGCCGCAGGCTGGAGGGGCCTCATGGATGGAAAAGACGGCCTCGAGTGCCTTTCAGTCATGTTTTGTGTATTATACGAAAAGGTTAATAAAACCAAAAACAACCATCCTTAAAAACATCTCCCGCCCAGAAAAAGATATGCGGCACAAGAAAACTCCCCAAAAAACCATCGAGGCCCTCGAAAAGCTGCTCGGCATGGCGAAACCGCCCCCCGACGAGCAGAAGGGAGCCATCATCGCATTGCAGCTGGTGCTCGATACGAGAATCGCCGAAATAGTGAAGGAATGCGGCAATGAAGAAACCCTCCGGGCGGTCGCGGAGTCGGCCAAGATGAAAAGCCGGAGGGGCGATACGCTGAACGAGCTGGAGCACAAGGTCCTGATTGTCATGGCCGCCATGACCGTCCTCGAGGAAATCAAGAGGCAGAACCCGTCGGACTGACGCATGCTGTTATAAACAGTCTCTTCGAAAAACCAATGATGACGACACAGAAGCCCCGCGGGAAGCCCGGTCGCATAGAGCAAATAGCGGACCCATCCTATTTCCCGGCCCGCCCGCCGATGCAGGCCCCGCCCGCCCCGGCAAGCGCGGATTACCAAAGCGTCATTTCATTCCTCAAATCATTCGCGCCGGACCTCGGCACGGGGTTCGAGTCCCTCCTTTCGATACCGAAGGACGGGCTTTTCAGGACCGAAGACCCGGGTAAGACGTTCTTCTCGGCCGACCGTGAATTCCGGTTCCTCGATATCATCAATGGCGCGAAGCTGGGCGGCCTCAAGACCGAGGGCGACGAATACGGCCTGGGCGTCTACAGCGGCACGAGCTCGTTCACTTTCGTGCTCGTGGACATGAAAAGGAGAATCATAATAGAAGAACGGATTTTCTCTCAGGGCGGCGAGCCGGGCTGGAAAAACGTCGAGAGCGCCCTGCGCTCCGCGCTCTCGATGGCCGGGAGGGAGCCGGGAAAAATAATAATGAGCAGCGGCGGCTTCGTCCGCGCGGTCTAAGGGCCGGGATTCGGGTTCGTCGGCGCGTTGCCGCCGATGTTGACGCTCGCAGCCGGAATGCTGTGCATCGACCAGTTCTGGAGTTCCTTGAACCTCTCGCCCATCCAGTGGGGCCCGCCTCCGAGTATGAAATCAAGCACGTGCGCGGCGCCGACCTCCTGCACCTGCGTATGCACCAGCTGGCCGAACCCCGGCTCCGCCCTGAGCGTATTATAGTGCCTCGTCACCTCTACCGGGACCAGCCCGGGCGGGACGAACTGCCGCTCATGGTAGACTGCAATCCGCCTGCCGTCCGAAGTGAAGAACGCCGAAACGCTCTGGGGGAGGGCCATGTTTGCAGGCACCTCGACGGCATAAACCGTCGTGTTGTGCGGGAAAATTGAATGGTATGAGGCGTCCCAGCCCTGGATGTCCACCGTTTCGTATCTCGCGCTTATCTTGCCCCTCGCGTCGGCATGGTAAATAGGCATGTGCGGTTCCCCGTTGAAGGGAATCTGGAAGTTCTGCTTGAAGGCGATTCCGTTCTGGGCGAGCATGTCCTTCTCGGCCTGCGATAAGTGGAAGCTGCTGACACCCGTGCGCTCGCCGCTGTTGCCCTCGAAGCTCTTCATCATGCGCGCACGGTATTCCGGGTTCATCCCCACCATGTCGAACCATCTCTGCATCCCGCGGAAGACCGGTCCGCTGCCATTCGCTCCGAAACCAGCCGTTATCGTGTCATGCACGTAAACGGGCATGTGGTTCGGGTCGAGCGCATAGTGGTATTCGTTCCAGAGCCTGTTGAGGGTGTTGAAGGTCGGGGGAAGGACGTGGTGGCCTCCAATCCACCGTGCGAGGTTGTCGAAATTGAAATTCCCCCTCGTGCCTGTCGCCCAGTAGCTCCCGGCGGCATCGTCCGTGTCTATCCTCCCCAGCCTGAACACCTTCACCTTCCCGGATGCATCCGGGGTGAGGACGTGGAATCCGGCAGACTTGAGCGCGGCGATTTTTCCGGGGGTCGGGTCATCGACGTCCATGAGCATCGCGAACACGTTCCTGTCATGGCCGTCGATGGAGCCTGCCGCGTATTGCCCTGCCATCAGGAACCCGTACTCCTGCCAGAACGCGTCCGGGTGGTTGATGAATATGTTCATCAGCTCCGGTGAGCCGCCCATCTCGTTGAGCGGCACCGCCACGCTCGCGGAGAGCATTATGCTCTCGCCACCTAGGTTCAGGACCGTCCTTGATTTCTTGAGGTCCATCGAGATGCCGTAGTCGTGCATGTTGCCGTCTGCGCCCATGTACTGGAGCGGCTTCCCGGCGGCGTCGTGAGTCACTGCGTCCGCGGCAGGGACGCCTGAAATCTGGAAGTTGTCCGCGCCGATGCGGTCCGGGGTCATGTTGACTTTCTTCACGTAATTGACGTGCTTCACGCCGGCGGAATCCGTCACTTTCACCATGTACGCGCCGGTCGCGCTCTCGCCCAGCCACTTTATCTCTATCTGCGCCGAATCCGGGAAGTTCTCCTTCACTATGTTCGCAAGCTTCCCGCCGATGAGGATGCCGAACAGGTCGTTGTCGCTATGCAGCGCGGTGCTTATGCCGAGGCGGTCGCACAGCTCCTTCCGCGCATGGAGGAGCGGGCTGGGATAGTGCATCTGTCCCGGCGGACGCGCAATCGAGTCCATGTATATCTTCGCGAGGCTCCCCGGCTCCAGGCCGAATGCTATTTCCAGCTCCTCGCCAGCCCTGCCCCTCAGCGTCCCGAACTCGTTGAGCAGGGCCGCTTCCTGCGCCTTGCCTGCCGCGTGCAGGCCCTTCACGACCTCCGACTGGTCTGCGGGGTGCAGCCTGGAGAACATCTCCATGCCCGAAGCGAGCTGGTCCGGAGATGAGGCCGAGCTTATCTTCGCTATTACTTCGTCGGGCTTGGGAGGCATCAGCTTCCGGATTTCCTTCGCCGCATTCTCGATGAGCGCTTTTCCGGAGCGCACGCGCTGCCAGTGCCTATCGAAGACCTTGTCCTCGGCCATCGCCGCAGTCCGGAAGGCGTTGTCATGGACGAGGACCTCGATATAGGCCCGGACCTCCGGCGGAAGGAGCGCGAGGCGGGAAAGCGCGTACTTGTCGCCGAGGACGACGTTCCTTGCGAAATTCGCGAGCTTTGCTTCATCGTGCAGGCCGAGCGACTCGGTTACCCTGAAAGACTCGCGCCTGTCCATCATCACCGGCGCCTCGAGCCCATTTATGTTCGCCGCGCCATCGAGGGCTATTTCGAGCTGGATGTTCCTCGAGCGGGCGATTTCCGCGGCCGAGCGGAGCGAGCCGCTGACGGGAAGCGCGCCCTCGGTGGCCTTGATGAAACCCGGATTATTGAGTATTGAATCGAGCGCCGCGCCTATCTGGCCTGCATCCGCCCCGATTCCCTTCTTTTTGAGGTTCGACACTATGTTCGCTACGGCCTCCTCCCTCGTCCGCGCCCCGCGCACCACCTGGTCGGCCCCTGCCGCGAGCTCGGCGGCCGCCTGCGCGTATTTGGGGCCATACGCCTTCGCATCCTCGTATCTCCCGTGGATAAGCATCGGGTGCTCCCCGACCATGCCCATCTTCAAATTGCCGAGCATCTCGGATTTCAGGCCCGCTTCAAGCTGGTCCTGCCTGCGCTGGGCCTCGCGCTCGAGCGCCGCTGACTTGCGCAGCATGTCCACTGCCTCGGGACGCCTGTCCGGAGGCATGCCGTTCGCCTGAGCCTCGAGCTCCCTGGCCATCCTCATCATGTCGGCGATGGGAGTCCCTTTCTTCGTCTCCTCCTTCGCGAAGTTTTCGTACTGCTCGCGCACCGGCCTGTCGGCCGCATCGAAATCCACGCGCTTGCCGAAGCTCCCGAACGACGTGTCGGGGCGAGCCTCGCGCACTTTCTGGTATTTGACGAGAAGGTCGAGCTGGGCCTCCGAAGACGAGATGTTCCTCTCCTTGATGTACTCGCTGAACGCCTTCCTGTCCTCCGGGCTGAGGGAGGCGTATTCCTTCTCCACGGCCGCGCGGTAAAGACCGTCCTCATAGGCCGCCCTGTACCTCGCCCTGCTCTCAAGGGGGGTCCCGAAGAGTATCATCTCGCCAATCTGGAGGGCCTTGTTCCGGTAGACCGGAAGGCCGCCCTTCCCCATCTTCATACCGCGCATCGCATGCAGGCCGGGCTGGACGCCGCTCTGGATGCCTTCCGTGATTCCCTGCGCAATCGCGAACCACCCCGGAATCTGCCCGGCAGCCGCCATCTCGCTCAGCTGGTAGATGGAAATCCCCGACTGGACGAGGCCGCCTGCGACCAGCGTCCTCCCCAGCCACACCGACGTCAGTTCGATTGCCGTCGGGGCGAGCGCGGCCTCCGCTTCCATCCCCATCTGGGCCATCCGGGCGACGTTCCTGGCCTGCGCGAGCTCGCCGACGACCGGGGCGGCCGCCGCGCCGACAGCCATCCCGACCTGGAATATCATGAACGCCTGCTCCTCCCCGGACATCCCGCTGAAGTCCCCGCCGCAGGCCTCGTAGTATTCCGCCGCGCCGATGAACCCTTCGGTCGCAGCCATCCCGCCGGCGATGTAGCCGGTCGCGCCGCCCGTCACCGGCGAAAGGGCGAACATCACGCCGTAGAACCCTATCTTGAGCACCCCTTTCCCGAAATCCGCGGCCGCCTGCCAGTCCTGTTTTGTTTTAGTCCAATACGTCGTCTTATAGTCCGGGTCCCAGAGCTTCCCGTTCACTTCCTGGAATGGCATGCCCTCGTTGTAGATGTCCTCGGACTCCTTGATGACTTCGGAAAGGAACCTGCCGCCCTTGTTGTTCACGATGACTTCCGCCGAGCGGTGGAAGTCGTACGCGCGAGAGCCCACCCTCGCGAGATACTGCTGCTCGTCCGACTCCCATACGCCCACCCCGGCTTTCATCAGTATGTCGTTTTCGATGTAAGTGAACTGGGCGTAAGCCTCGGAAATCCTCCTGTATTCGCCCGGAGTCATCTGGAACCGCTCCAGCGTGCCGTCCTCCCCCACCCTGAACCCGCTCAGCCACAGCTGCAGCTCCGTCTTCTTCCTTGCGTAATCCTCCGCATTCCACGTCTTCTGGAACTCCAGGTTAAGGTCGCTTTTCGCGAAAATCAGCTTGAACGCCTGGAAGTTCAGGTCGTAGTCGTTCTCCTGCATTTTTTTAACGCGCTCGGGCTGGTCCATCCACCCGTATCCGTCGCGCGCGAGGCTCTTCGCCAAGCCGGTGGCTTCCCTTGCGAGGTTGTACAATTTCCTCTTGTCGTCCTCGTCCTGCGTGTATTCCGCCCTGTTCTGGAGGGCGATTCCGGTCTGGAGGCGCTTCGCGACGTAAGGCTCGATTTCCGTGTCCCATTGCATGTTGCTTTTGCGGGCGATGAGGCCTGAAGAAAGGGCAAGGAGCTGGACTATCTGCTCGTCCCCGAACTGCGGGTCGCCTGACGCCCGCTGGACGGCGCTGAAAAGCATCTCAGGGCTGTTTGTCAGGACGTGTCCCCAGAGCTTGCGGACCTTCTCCTCGTAGGCAGGCGTGCCGCTTGCGTCCCTCGCTTCCAGCAGCATCTTCTTTATCTCCTGCACTTTCGGGTCCTTTGTTTCCGGAATCTTCGCCATCAGCGCGAGCATGCTGTCCTCTGTGAGGTTGAGCTTTCCAGCCGTGCGCTCGATGGAATCCCTGCTTTTGAGGGCCATTTTGGATGCCGCGCCGTTATGCTTCGCCCGCCCTTCCAGCCTTCCTTTAAGCTCGTCCACCGCAGGCTCGAGCAGGTGCTTCGCCCGGACGGCTGCAAGGCGCTCGTCGAGGTTGCGCTTCTTGTCCTTGCCGCTTGCGGATTCGTCGAGGGGCTCCGGCTCCTTGGGATAGTAGTCTTTTGTCCGGTATGCCCTCATCGTGTAATCGTATTCGGCGTAGTCGAAGGAGACGCGGTCGTTGTCCGCTTCCTGCATTCCGATTTTCGTGTACGCGATGTCCTGCGCGCCCTGGAGGGAGAACTCCGCACCGGCGATGTCCCCCTTCGCCGCGAGGCCCCTCGCCGAGACCACCAATCCGACAAGCTCGTCGTGGTTGAAATAAATCAGGTCGCCGTTGACAATTTTGTCTGCCATGGAGTCGTTGCCGTAGCTTCCGGGGAACTGCCCGTTCAGCTCGTTGAAGAGCATCTCGCGCAGCACGTCGCCGTCCCTGCCCCTGGTTATCTTCCCGAGCTTCTCGTAGTATGCTTCCCTCTTGTCTTCAGGGAGATGGGCGATCATCTGCTTGATGAGGAGCTCGCTCCGCGGGTCCGCGAACCCCCCCTTTCCGACCGGGAAATGGGTGTTCTTGTCGTGCTTGGGGACGACGGACTTGAGCTGGCGGCTGAGGCGCACATAATCTATGTTCAGGGAGGCTATCTGGCCCCCGCTCTCGATGTCGAATCTCGCCTGCCTCGAAAGCGCGCTTGCCCCGGCAAAGTTCTCTCCCCAGTATAGCCCCAAAACCTGTTGGTACTTTTTCTCATTCACGAGGGGGTCGAATGCGGTCTTGTTCTCCCCGTCGTGGTCGGTGTAGTTCACTTTCACGCCATTCGAGTAGGCGAGGCCGAAATAATATTTCTGGAGCTTGTCGAAATCCTTGTCTTCCGCGAGCTTCTTCGCCTCGTCCTTCTGCGCCTGCGCGGTCGCCGGGTTCAAATCGGCGAGCTTGCCGATAAGCTCCAGAGCCTTCTTGAGGTTGGCCTCCTGCAGGGATTGCGCCGCGGCTATCCCGGCATCGCGCGTCCTCATTATGTCCTGCTGGACCTTCACCGCCTGCTTCCCGGCCTGTATCTCGCCTGCGGCCTGCTCGAACAGCTCAGCCTCGCGCTCGGGCGTGAGCGGGCCTTCCTTGCGGTCACCGAGCCGGTCGGCATCGTGCCCCAGGCCGATGGCGAGGGCCGTCTTTATCCCGATGTTGAGCTGGAACCTGCCCCGCTCCCTGTGTATCGTGTTCACGCGCCGGACGCTCGTGTCGAGGTCGGAAAGGCCGTCCGAGAGCGCGCCGGCCGCGATGCGGAGCTTATCGGAATTCTGCCTTGCCGCCATCGCTTCCCCGTAAGCGGCCTGGGCCTTCTCCTCGAGCTTTGCCGCTTCCTCGTTTTTGCCGGCATCCCTCGCTTCTTTCGCCTGCGCCGCGAGCGATTTCGCCTCGTCGGTCAGTTTTTCCGCGCGCTCGAGCTCGGATGCCGCCTTCGCGAGCACCTCCTTCCCTTTCGCGATGGCGTCGGTCGCGAAGCCGCGGTCCACTTCATCCGCTTTCTGCGCGTAATAGTCCGCGAGCGCACCCCTCCCGGCCTTCCTGTACTGCTCCGAGAGCTGCATGAGGCGCTTCTTTTCCCTCTCCCACTGCTCGTCCGCTCCCTTGCCGAGAAGGCTGTCGAAATCCGAGGCGTGCGATGCGATGAACGCGATTTTAGAGAATTTAGCGGAGTCCTCCTGCAGCTTGGCGAACTCCCCTCCCATCGCTTCCTTGAGGGGTTTTTGGGACAAGACCGCGGCAGCGACCGGAGACTTGGCCTCCTCCGGCTTCATTTCTGAAATCTTCCCGCCCTTTTTGTAGTCGCCGAGGTATTTCTCGATCGAGGTCATGGCCTCGTCGCGCTGTTTTTTGGAATCCTTGTCGAGGGACGATTCCTTTGCAGCGGCGAGAGCTGCATATGCGAGCGCCATCTGCCGGATTTCCTGCGCACCGGCGAGGTCGCCCTTCTCCGCCGCAAGGCTCGCCAAATCGAAATATGCCTTCGCGTTCGCGAGCTGGCCGCTGTTCTGGATTTTCCCCTCCAAACCGGCCCGCTCGGCATTCAGGCCGAAAATGAACATCCCCGAATCCAGGGGGAGTTTCCCCCCATCGCACGCTTTCGCTATCTCCGCGATTTTGGCGATGTTCGCGGGGTTCGCCATACCGGCCCTCGCGGCCTCCATGAAAAGCGCTCCCTTCTCCAGCTCGCCGCCGATGAACGCTTTCCCGGCCCGCTCGAACAGCTCCGCAAGCTCCGGTTTCGGCTTCGCGCCTGCCTGGAGAATCATCTCCTGGAGACCCATCAGGCCCTTTATGCGCTCCCTCTCCGCGACGATTGCCGCGGATTTTGCCGCCTCCTCTATTGCAGCCTCCATCGCTTCCTCGTCCGCCATCCCCTCGTTCGCTGCCTTGATTTCCTTCGCAAGGGACTCTATCTGCGCTTTCACCGCATCGTCCTTGAGCATCTCCCGGACCTGCTTCTTGTACTTCTCCGGGTCCGCGAGGTCCTCCCCCCGTGCGATTTTCCCCCTGACTTTTTCCAGCTCCTTCGAAATAGATTCGAGCGGCGCAGCGAGCGGGCTGTTTTTGGGAAGCTCCTTGGCTTTCTTCACTGCCAAAACAGACTGGTCGTTAATCTGTATGAACGTCTGGACGTCGGGCATCGCGGCCTGGGGCTCGTCCTCGATTCTTTCCGAGAGCGCATCGATGTCCGCCGCCTGCGCGGAATCGTTCGAAGCCAGGTATTTTTCTGCCAAAAACTTCTGCGCCCCGGCTATCGACGGGTCCAGCCCTTCCGCGAGCGCGGAAAGCGAGCGCCGGTATATCCCGGAGGCGGCATCGCGTTTTTCCCTGGGCAGCCTCATCCCCGCCTGGGAGTTCAGGAAATCGTTCATGCTTTTGACGATATCAAGGGCGACCTTCAATGACTGCAAATCGCCGTTCGCTATTATCTGGGCTATCTGCTGTTTCGACTCTTCGGGGACGTTCGCCTTCGCAAGCCTCTTTGAAAGCGTCTGCTTTATCACCTCATTCAGCTTTCCGATGGCCTCTTCCGCCTTCGCGGAGTCTTTCATCCCCGAAACCTGCTGCATGATGTCCTTGCGGTACTGCGCGGACTCGGCATCGAAGCCCTGGTTGGCCATTATCTCGGATGCCGCGAACATGAGCGCCCGATACTGCGCGCTGTCGCCCGCTTCCAGCCTGTCGAGCGCGAGCGAAAACAGCTCCTCGAGCGCCTTTTTAGCCTCGAAATTGGCGGTTTTCTGGAGCATTTCGCCCATTTTCCGGAACTCGCGCGCCCTGATGATGAGCGGAACCGTTTCGCCCTGCCCCTTGAGAGCCTGGTCAATCTGGCCGAGCATTTTTTCCGCCTTCGCCTGCAGGGCCCCCGGAAGGCCGGGGAGGGCGTCCAGCAGGGCCTTCCTCTCGAATGCCAGCTCGTCCCGCTCCAGTTCTTTCTGCTTTACCAGGGCGGCGTCATACTGCCTCAGGGCCTCCAATGCTTCCCCTTCAGGGGCAGAAACGAGCTGGTTTGCGAACTCCAGGTTCTTGAGCATCCCCTCCATATTCCCGTTCTGGAGGGCGGAAACCGCCTTTCCGGCGATTTTCAGGGAGCCGTTTCTTAGCTCCTCGTTTTTCTGGGGAAGGACTCTGTTCTTGATGAAGCTGAAAATACCGAGGGCCTGGGATGCTTTCGCAAGAAGGCCCAGGTCGCTCTTCCCCTCCCTCAGCGGCTTGAAGATGGATGCAAAAGCGTCCGCGAGCGCCGGGCTCGCCTTCCTGAGAACGGATTCCGCGGAATCCGCCTCCTTGAGGAACCTGGAAACAAGCTGGGCCTTCGCCTCTTCGACAGTGGCCTTTCCTTTGGAAAGCGAATCGCCGAGTTTTGCGAGTAATCCCTTGTATTCCGGGTCGATTGCGAGCATGTGCTCTCCTGCTATGAACTGGAGGAGCTTCGTTATCTCGGATTTCGGGTCCTTGACCGCGGAATTGAGCGCATTCGCGACAAGTCCGGCCGACTCCTCCCGCTCCTGCTTCTCATTTGCCGGAAGCCTGAGCAGGCCCGCAAGCGAGCTTTTCAGGTACTGGATGGTCTGGTGGACGCCGCGCAGATATTCTGTCGTGATGTTCTCGCCGCTTTTCAGCTTCTGCTGTATGGATTGGAGCAGTTTCGATGCCGCCTCGCGCAGGGGCTTGCTTCCCGTTTCTTCCACTCCCTTCATCAGCTTCTGGAGGGACGCGCCGAGCGACTCCAGCGCCTTCGCTTTTTTGGATGCCGCCTTCGAAAGGGCGTCCAGCGCCTTCCCCAGGTCTTTCTCGAAGGATGCAAGCGCTTCGAGGATTTTCTTCTCCGGGTGGTTGCCCGCGACCAGCTTCGCGGTCGCGACGAGCTTGTTCAGGAGCGCCTTGTCCTTGAGGAGAAGCTCCTTGTTCCGGACGAAAGTGATTCCGAGCTGGAGGAGCTGGCGGCCCTTCTCCCTGATGGCCGCGGTCCTCGATTCCAGCATTTTTCCGGCGCCTTTCACCGCCGCGACGAGCTCCGGCGGGGCCCCGGCTTCGGTGAGAGCATGCTCCAGGACGGACGTCAGCGCCTTTTCCGCCTTCCGCTCCACTTCCGCGGCCTCCTTTTCCTTCTCCTCCTTGCTTTTCTTGGGGTCCGAGAGCTTAGCCAGGGTGTTCGCAAGGTCGTCCAGCAGCTTGTCCAGCTGGTCCTTCATCTTGTCTCTTGCCAGCTCGGAATTCATCAGGACGGCAAGCATGCCGGACGCGCTCTGGATTGCCCTGCTCTCGCTCACCCTTGCTGTCGCCACCGTCAGCGTATGCTGAATCCCCTGGAATGCGGAATTGACCTCCTCCACGCTCATCCGGACAGACGGGTCGGTTAGGCGGTCGACCGTCGCGAGGACGCTCTTTTTCGCGTCCGCGTTTCCTGCGGCATTGTAGACATCCCGGTTGTCGAGGTAGTTCTTCGCCCCTGCAACCCCCGCGCCCGCCCGCTCCAGGCCCCCTTCGGTGCCTATCAGCCCGAGGCCGCGATGCAGGCTGTCGCTTAGCGCCTTCCCCTCGGCCGAGCCGGATTGCAAGGCCTGGTGCTGGGCCATCACTCCGAAAACGAGCACTAATGCGCCCCCCTGCGCCTGCTGGAGCAGGCTGGAATCGCCGGTCTGCAAGGCCCTGCGCGCCATGTCGGCGATGCGGTCTATCTGCTGGTCGTAGCCGTAATCCCCCATGCGCGCCCCTCTCGCCTTTTCCGCCCAGTCGAGGATTCCGCGCGCCTGGTTGGTCTGGAGTTCATTGGGGAGCCTGCTCTCCAAAGAGCTTCCCTGGTCCAAAGACTGCTGGACCCGCCTGTCCGTAGCATTCTCTACGTTCCGGATGTCCTGCTGGACCGGAGGGGGGCGGAACTGGGGCTGCACCTGGGGTTGAGGCTGGGGAGCCTGCTGCCTGGTCGCCTCATCCGGTTCGCGATGCTTTTCCGCCAGTCACATCACCTTGTACTGCCTGCAGATTTTCGCGAATTCGGACAGCCTTTTCTGGCGCGCTTCCAAAGAGCCGCTATCGCCCTGGGCCTGGAGCATCTTCTTCATCCATTCCTCGAGCGCGCACCTGAGCCATTCGTATTTCTTGAATTTCTCCTCAAGTTCCCAGGGTTTCTCCTTTAGCGCCTCCCAGCTCGCGAGGGCGCTTTCGAGGGCGGAAAGTGTGCCGCTCGCTATGCGGATGGTCTCCTTTTCCGCTTCCCCGATGTTCTCCTCGGTGATTCTTTCTGCCACGTGCCGTCATTCTCCGGCATTTCTTATAAATTAGAATACCAGTGTCGTGGTTGGCGTCCGGGATGGCAAAACCGGGAAGGGAAAGAGCCGGTCGCCTCCCGTTTAAATAGCGATAAAAAGGCCTGATGCGACAATTTGTGATGGAACCGAAGACTTCGAACTGCCTTTTCTACAAAAAAGCCGAGACCTCGGTGAAGGCCGGCTTCACGACGCTCACGATTCGCGGCCGCAAAAGCGTCTTCAGCGCGGCAAGGTATGAAGTGCTTGTCGAAAACGGGGCGACGGACGAAAAGACAGTCAAGGCCGACGGCCCCTTCCTCGACGCCATGCTCGCCCTCAGGAAGAACCCGAAGGCCTGGAACATGGCCGGGGCCGCGCTGGAGAAAGTCGCCGAGGCGCTTTCGGATGATGCCCGGCATATCAGGAAAGGCTTCAGCCGGGGCGAGCTCGCGATGCTCGCGGCCCTGGATTCGCCGAAGATGCTCGACGACCTGCCGAAGCTCGCGCGGCTCGATGGAAGGAAGGCGAACCAGGCGCTCGAATCGCTGCAGGGGAAGGGCCTGATAGCCATCGAGCACCATTCGGAGGTTTCCCTGACCGGGCTCGGTCAGGGCATCCGAAGGCACCTCGAGGACGACCCCCTCTTCGCCAGGATGGCCGCCATGACTGCCAGGGCGTGATCCGATGGCCCATGCTGGAGGATGAGGATAAAATAAAAAAAAATCACTGGGCCGGAGGCGGAGGCCGCTCTGGCGGCGGCTGCGCCTGGGCAGCGAGAAGCTCATCCATCTTCTTATCCATCTCCGCCTTCTGCTCCTCGTTCATGGCTGCCAGCTTGTCGGCGTGCGCCTGCTTCGCGTGCTCCATGAGCTTGCCCTTCACTTCCTCTGCTGTGGCTCCTTCGGCCACGAACTGGCATTCGGAAGTCCCCAAATCTGCGCAACTCAACTTCATTTCATCACCGAGCCGCACTTCAGACCGAACTTATAAAGCCGTTTCGCCGGCAGGGTTAAAAAATTTGAAACATCATCCTGAGGAACGCCGGATGGCCGGTACCGCCCGCGCCGGGGCTAAATTCTGCGGCGAATGCGGGTCTAATCGTCAGGTGTCGGAAACTCTCCCGTCATGAAGACCGAAAAGTATTTATAGGGGGATTGTAGTGGATGAGACCCTCCCATGATAAAGCAGTTATATGCACAAGGAAGGCCGCAATCCCGCGACCGGGCACAGAGCGCCTTCGGTGGACGAAGCTCCCCTGAACCGCGTTCCCACTCCGAGGAGTATTCCATTGCCATTGACAGGATTACCTCGAACATGGCCAGCACCGACATCCGCGAGCTCCTTTGCCTTATCCCACAGTCTTTTCCGGGTGTTGCCAAGGTCGAGATTTTCGGCGAGGGCCAGCCGCTTGTGAGCGCTTTCGTGAGGGAGGACAAGGTAATCTTCAGCGGCTCGAGCGGCCTGGGCGAGCATTTCGTGCGGACCGAGGTGCCGCTCATGATACGGCACTCGGACGAGCCGAAGCAGGTCGGGGTGATGCACATCCTGAGCTTCCGCCCGCTCAGCCTCGATTCGGAGCACCCGAACGACAGGACGGACACTGCCAAGGTCCTCGACATCATGGGTTCTGTAATCGCAAAAACAATCGATGCAAAACTCGACGGGCTTACCGCCCTGCCTGTCAGGAAATACTTCGACCGGAGCATGAGCGAGCATGTGGCCCGGTTCCAGAGGGACGGGACGACCTTTTCGCTGATAACGCTCGATATCGACCATTTCAAGGAAATCAATGACCAGAACGGCCATGACGCAGGCGACCGGGTGCTTTCCGCCCTCTCCATGATACTCCAGAATGGCGTCCGGGCGCGTGCGGACTGCACCGACAACGTTTTCAGGTGCGGCGGGGAGGAGTTCGCGGTCATTCTGCCCGGAATCCCCAAGCACAGGGCGGCCTTTGTCGCCGAGAGGCTCCGCAAGGCCATTGGACAGCACGATTTCGGGCTTGGAAGGCCGGTGACATGCAGTTTCGGGGTTGCTGAAATCTCTGAACTGGACAGCCTTGAGGATGCAGAACGGGTGCTCTACAAGATTGCGGATGAAAGGATGTACGAAGCCAAGGACAAAGGAAGGAACTCGGTCGTTTCCGGCGAGATTCAGTATCCAAAAATCAGCCAGGTGAATATGAAAGCGGTCCAGCCTGATAATGAACCCGAAAAAGCCGCTGTCGCTGCACGCTAAATTCATTCAAGCTTTTTCTGCTCTTCCCTTTCAGGAAATACGCGCACCAATCCTTTTCCTACCAGAACAGAGACTGTGAATACTGGGGCAGGAATCGCCAGGAAAAGGGCTGAGAGAAGCCCCAAAGAAAACGCGGTCCTGATTGGCTTTCTTCCCATAAGAAGCTCAAGGATTAGCGTTAGGAAAAACCCCAAAACCATTAATCCGATGTCGGCAAACCCGTACATGAGGATGCTCGGGGCTGCCGCGAGCCCGAAAGTGGCGGCAGAAAGGCCGAGGAGAGCTGCCTCATAGGCCGTGAACAGGACATCGAGGATTATGATTGCGGTAATGGTGAAAAGATGATAATAGCTGATTGTCCGGTTGAAGACGTAAAGGATTTGGAGGAAGGGGTTCTTTTTCTCAATGCCGGCCATATAATGGCGAAACAGTGAAGTTTTTTATGGGTTTTTGGCTGTCGATTTTGCCCAAAGCAAAATCATTTGACCAAAATGTCCGCGGTCGAATAAATCGGAATCTTATTCTGTTTTTTTAAAAGTTTATCATTGCTCCAAATCCCGGCACCGAGTTTCAAAGCAAGCGCGAAATAAACGACATCATCCGGATCAGGGGAAATTGCCGTCGCCTCACCCAGGTATGGCCGGATTTCCTCCATGGGAACTATCACAAGCCTCTCGCTCAAGGCAGTGAGGATTTCGCTAAACTCTTCTTCCGAGCGGGATGTCTTTTCCAGAATCGTGTCCTGGTACCGGAAAATCTCATCGAATAGAAACTCCGGGCAGTAAAGGCATACTTGGGGCTCAAGAAGAAGCTCGATGGTAATTCCGTCTTTTATCAGGGCGGCGATGATTATGTTGGCGTCCACCACGAGATTCATTCTTGGTATCTTTTGGAAAGCGACTTATTAACTTGTTTGCCAATCGACAGTGCATCTTCATCGGTAAGCTGGCTTTCCTTTGTGAACTCCCTGAATTTCCTGAGAAGGATTATTTTTTGTTTTATTGCGTCCCGCGCTACCGCTGACCAGTTGATCTCAGGAAATTCGTCCATTTCCTTCTTGAGTTCGGCCGGAACCGCGAGAGTGATGCTTACCATTATGTTTATTATGTGCAATATGTTTTTAAACAGTATCCATTTCAACAGCCAATTTTCCCGAAGGGAAAATTCATCTCCCAAAAAAAACGCGGAAATGAACCCTCCAAATGCCTAATAACCTTGGTTGCGTCCCCAAAACGGTGATAAAATGGCCAACTTGGCTTATTTCGAAGTGCCGGTGGAAGATTTGGAAAGGGCAAAAAAGTTCTATCAGGAAGTTTTGGGCTGGAAGATAGAGAAATCAAAAATGCCTGAGTCCCCTCCGGATTACTGCGACATATCGACCGGGAAAAGCAAGAAAAACACCCTGAATTCCGGGGGAATGTACAAAAGGACAAAGGAGATGCCCCCAAACTTGATGATTGTGAGCTATGCGCAGGTGGATTCCATAGATAAGGCGCTTGCGGCTGCTCAGAAGCTCGGCGGAACAATCACCATGCCCAAAATGGCGATTAAACAGGTCGGTTTTGTGGCCCAGGTGAAGGATACCGAAGGGAATGTTATTGGGATTTGGGAGATGGAGAAGAAGTAATTTACTTTTTCTTTTTTTATAAGATGATTTCTACACCTAGGTGTGAAATCACAAAAAGCTCTTAAATTCAAGTGTGTATCCACTTTTTATGAAGATGCAAAAGCTGTTGGAAGTATTACTAAAAATCAAACCAGACCAGCAGAGGGTCATTTATGAAACGCCAAACGGCGTAAAAATCACTGCTACGAAGACGCAAAAAATCTCGATGGAAGATGTCGGGGTCGGGTTAATACTCCCCGGGCGGGTTGAATTTTTTCCTACACATGTTAGGCTGTTGGTTGACCTGTATCTTAAGCGAATCAGCAGTAAAAAAGAGGACCTCGCCAAGCTTTCTGATGCATTTGAGCAACTATATCAGGGCGAGGACCCAGAAGGAATGAAAGAAGTTAATTCTCTGAAATTTAGTCTTCACTTAGACGAACCAATAGCCAACTTATACTACACTCAGCTGCTTATGGCCGAGCAGGCGATTAACTACAGCGAAAATGCAAAACCCGGAAGACGAGGCAAACCAATCAAGCCGAGCAAATATTCGCCACCGTATGCGTTTTTGATGGGATTCATAAGATGGGCTCTTTCAGATAATGTTGAAGTGGACAGACTGATTACTGCGGCGGTAAGGAATTTCCCGCCTCCAACAAAATATGCTAAGCCGATGAAAAACGAAAAAACGCGGAAATGAGCTCTGCCATTAGTTTAAAAGCCCAATAAAGATGCTATCTACATGGAAGAGGCCAAGCCCTTCGTTAAATGGGCGGGAGGAAAACGCCAACTGCTAAAAGAATTAATGAAGGGTTTGCCAGAGTTTGAGAACTATCACGAGCCGTTTCTGGGTGGTGGTGCACTCTTTTTTCATCTAGAAGCTCTAGGGCGAATAAAAAAGGCATACCTAACTGACTCCAATGAAGAATTAGTTAATGCATATGAGGTTATCAAAACCGATGTTGAAGCTTTGATTGGCTTATTATCATCGGGCAAATTCAAAAATGACAAGGAAACTTTCTATGCCATACGTGCGGATATGCCAAAGGACCGAATTGAGCGTGCCGCGCGATTCATATACCTGAACAAGACTGCGTTTAACGGCCTCTACCGCGTCAACTCCCAGGGCAAGTTCAACGTGCCTTTTGGAAAATATCGAAATCCAAAAATACTAGATAAAGAAAACCTCCTTCTGGTGAATCGAGCACTTCAGAAGGACCATCTCACCTGTAATGATTTCGATGTAGTTCTTAGCCAGGCAAGGAATGGCGACTTTGTTTATTTCGATCCACCCTATATTCCGATATCAAGGACCGCCAGTTTCACAAGCTACACCGCTACTAACTTCTCGGAGAAAGACCAGCAACGCCTATTCTCCACGTTCCAAAAGCTTGACAGAATGGGCTGCTCCGTCATGCTTTCGAATTCATATTCGGATTTCATTGCCGAGCTATACGAGGAATACAAACCAGACGTGGTTCTTGCAAGTAGAGCCATAAACTGTAAGCCGGAAGGACGGGGAAAAATTAAGGAAATCATTGTTAGAAATTGGCAATCAATAGTAGCATAAAAATTGTGTAGTTTCACTATGAACCGCCCCATTTCATGTGTTTTTTGCCCTGCACACGAATAGATTAAATACTAGCGGGTAAATCTTTACGATGACCTCCCAAAAAGTCTTCGAGGTGCGCGAAGACCTACGAACGTTAGTATCACCTGGGCGGGACAAGGATAATCCACGATATAACTGGTACATGTACAAACACAGTTATTCCAAAGAATTAGTTGAGAAATTGCTAGATGAGTTTGGGATAACAACTGGAACAGTTCTAGACCCTTTTTGCGGTGGGGGAACAACACTCCTTGCGTGTAAGGAAAAGGGAATTGGTTCATATGGATTTGACATAATGCCATTTTCTGTATTTGTTACTCGAGTAAAAACACAATCATTCGATAAAACTCAACTGAAAGAAGATTTGAAAACGTTTAATCCAACTAACGAAAAAGGGAAACTTCCCGAAGTCGAGATATTAGATAAGGCATTTACACCTTCGATAAAAAAAACTATACTTGGAATACGAAATTGGATCGACACGCTCCACAACCCCCAAAGTCGAGAATTCTATCTATTAGCATTACTCGCTGCGATCGACAAAGTAAGCCGCGCAGTTAAATCTGGAGGATTCCTCAGGATTGTTAATAGAAGAGCGACGAAGAGAAAACTCCTTAACGTTTATTATTCAACCGTAGAAAAAATGATGAGCGATCTAGAGCAACTCCCTCTCAATAGCGGCATAATATCAAATGTAGCTGTAGGTGATGCTCGCGCTTTGCCAACTGGCCCACTGTTCGATGCCGTAATAACATCACCCCCCTACCCAAATAGGCATGATTATACTAGAGTTTATGCACTTGAGTTGCTAATATCCTTTGTTAATACAAATAACGATCTAAAACAGTTAAGATATGAAACATTAAGGTCCCATGTCGAAGCAAAAACTAAATTCCCCACCGGTGCATACCGCCCTCCAAATAAGTTGACTGCGATAATAAAAAGGCTACAAAGAAAAAAGCTCAATAATCCACAGATAACCAGTATGCTATCTGGATATTTTGAGGATATGTACCTTGCACTTTATGAAATGAAGAAAACACTCAAGCTAAATGGGCGGATAGCACTTGTTGTCAGTAATGTTAGGTACGCTGGAATTCCAGTTCCAGTTGACCAACTTCTTGCAGAAGTTGGTGAGCAAACTGGCTTAGTTACGGAAAAAATACTAGTAGCGAGGAAACGAGGCAATAGTGCTCAACAAATGAAAAAGTACAAAAGAAGACCAAACCGAGAGAGTATAATAATTTGGAGAAACTTAGGTCACTTTCCCTCGTCTTCCTAGTATCGTCTTTTTTTCAATATAATAAGAAAATGCTTCATCAAGGAACTGATGTCTATTTGTAAGCGAATACGATTCTACTGATGCCTGTTGTAAGTATTTTTGGAACTTCTCAAGAACGACCCTGTTTGTTGGTTCTTTGAAATGTTTAATCAGCTCGACCTGTGCTGTTAGTTCATCCATTAATAAAATGAAAAATTCGACAAAATGTTTTAACCTATCCATTTCTTTTCTGGATACCAATTCTTCAAAGAAAAGATACGCGGATACCGTCGCAGCCCGACCCCTAATCGCCTTTGTACGGTCAGAAAATATTTTTTCCATCAGTTCCATATTTGAACGAATTTTTTGAAGTGCCGCACGGTCATCACTACTCAGTTTCTTGTGTTCATCCAAGAATGCACTTAGATCTTCCCAACGAGTGCGTTTAAATTTTTCTTTCGCGCCTCCTCTAAAATACGCTGCATTCATTATTATTTGGGCTAGCGCTAACTCTCTTGAGAACCTATGCATCCCCAAACCTGTCTTACTAATAAACGGGCCATCTCGACCAAATTCCTTAAAAATAAAGTCTCGCATTTCGCCCAATTGAGCTTTTAGCATTTCCGCGCCATTTAATGGAACCCCAAGATTAAGTCGCTTAAAAAGTTCTGAAACATACTCCTCAGTTGGGTTAGGTATGATACTAATCGTAAAAACATAATCATCAAATTGTTTTTTATTGGCTAAGTCTTGATAATGACGCCCATCTAAATCTGTGATTTCCCCGTTGAAGAAATCTAATATCGAGTTTATTCGTTGTTTGCCATCAATGCATTCATACCTCTTTTTCTCATCTGGAAATTCAGCAAAATATAATTTGGGAATATCAATATCATTGAGTATTGAATCAATCAGTCTCCGTTTCTCCGTGAGTGTCCAAATATACTCCCTCTGATACTCAGCATCAAGGTCGATTTCAGCAGACCGGTATTTTTCAATGATCTCCTTCACCGTCCACTCAATAACTTTTCTTTTAAGCATGTTAGAACCCCCACTCTAAGTTTTTCAAATATGTTGTTTCTGCAAGTTTTGAAGGACTGTCCCGCTCTAAGAGATCTCTGTTGAAGGTTAGCCAATCGAGAAAAGGATTTTTGCTAAACCGATCATCTTTGCCATAAAAATCCACATACTCTGAACGTTTGATGAAATGCTCCTTGAATTTAAAGGCGAAACCGAGACGAGTAATCGCCAAATCGTCGTATGCAGTTTGAGTAGTTACTAGATCTATTGTGTACGAGTTAGGTTTTCGTGAGCAATACGTGCTATGTAATAAGGAAATTAATCGAAAGTCATTTTGATGCAGGGAACAACCAATTATCCTTAAGACATCACAATTAGTCAAGAGCTCTCTAGCTCGACCAGAGAGAAGATTATATGGGTAACTTACGTACTCTTTATCTAAGCCGGGGGGAACCCACACTGCGTGATTATCGGTTAATGAGTTTATCTCTAATTTATTCGAATTCGCACTCATCTGCCAATCAAAAGAACCATGAAGTTTTAGCAATACATTTGATTTCGATGAGATTTCATTATTATAAACTTCTGCACCGTAGTCAATCTCCTGTCTCAAGAGTTTAAACGCAGAATCAATTAATGAATCATAGTTAGTTGTTAAATATCCTAAAACCTGTTCGTTCGATTCATTAATCCTACTCAATTCGAGCAACGAAGAATATAACATAGGATTAACCGGGTTACTCGGCTGAGATAGATTAAACCGAATATCCTCCCTAAATGCAGCTCTAAGTTTTTCTGCCGCTTGTCTTGCTTTATCGGTTTTTATGGATTGAATTAATGAGATTAAAAGCTCAATGTCAACATTTTTTTCAGCTACCTTCTTATTCCCACCAACAAGGACCTTGTACTTTTCTCTTTCAAGTGATGATTTTTCATCAATACCAAACTCTGACAGAAAACCGGGCTCATCCGTTAGAAAATTGCTAATAACCCTCCTCGAGACATCTGCATTCAACAGGCCCTCGTCACCTACGTCATCACTTCTAAGCGCATACATTTTTTCCGCGTGTGTTGCTCCTGCACCAAATAGATAGACAACCTTATTCACAATAACTCATCCCACTAGGTGGTGTCGCCGTCACCTTTATAAATAGTTCGCTTCTCCAATATAGAAGCCTAATTTGTCAGTTAGCTCCTCGCGGGCTACAAAACGACAGTATGAGGGCGCGCATAACGACCCGATCTATGGGGCGGAATGCGTGAATCTGCGTATCCCCGCACCTGCGGGGAAATCGGCGGAGGCTCAACAATTTGCTTAGCATATTCCATCCCGAACTCTAGGGATGTATGCTATTCTGAGACTCCGACATCGCGCTTTTGGTCGGTAAAAATCCGCAAGGATTTTTCATCTGGCCAAAACAAAAGTGTGTGAAGTGACGGCAAGAGCGTTTTTAGTCGTAAGGCTAAAGACGACTTGTGTATTTGCAAAAATACACGAGGCAATATTCCCAACTGTGTGATTTCATACAGTAGAGAAACATGTGTTTGCTACACGCCATTTAGTGGATGGCTGGGCTTGTGCCCGCAAACCCGCGCGGCAAGCGGCGAAATGCCACGGGTAGACGCACGCAGTCTTTGATCCGTGGGTCCGGGTGAGCGCAGTAATGCGCAGCAACCCCTCGAAATGAAGCATCTTAGTAGAGGGTGGAAAAGAAACCAATTGGGATCCGGCTAGTAACAGCGAGTGAAAGCCGGTCAGATCAAACCGAATTCCGTCCTGGCAACAGGGCGGCAGATGTGGTGGGGAGCATCCCTTGATCGAGCCGAAGTCCGATGGAAAGCGGTACCATAGCGAGTGATAGTCTCGTAGGCGCAGGGAGAGGGAGCGATCCGTGAAGAGTAGTGTCCTCTGGATAGTGGACATGAACATGGGGGTATCAACCTCCAAATCTAAATATGAGGCGCAAGACCGATAGTGAAACAGTAGCGCGAGCGAAAGCTGAAAAGCACTGCGGGAGCAGTGTGAAAAGTACCTGAAACTAAATGGTTACAGAATGGTATGGCGTGAAAGCATAGGTGTGTGGAAGGGTCCCCGGGCAACTTGGGATTCGACACATATTAAGCAATGTCATATCTTTCTTCTCGAAGCAAGAGTCAGGGAGTTACTTGGCGTGGCGAGATGAGAATCGAAGCGAAAGCGAGAGCCCGCAACGCAGCAATGCGCGAGGGGCGACGTGGTAATTCGCGTTCAGTCACTCTGAGTAGACCCGAAGCCGTAGTGATCTACGCCTGGGCAGGGCGAAGTCAACCTGACGGTTGATGGAGGCCCGCAACTATTGGTGGTATATTCCCCTTAGGTGACCTGGGTGTAGGGGTGATAGTCCTGTCGAACACGGCGATAGCGGGTTCCCTCTGAAATGTCCCTCAGGACAGCGTCTCTGGAGTAAGATGCAGCGGTAGAGCACCGATTAGCTGGATTGGCATCGAAAGGTGTCGCCAGCTTCTCAAACTCCGAATGCTGCATCTACGTAGAAGGAGGCAGTCGGGGCGCCGGAGTAAGTCTGACGTCCCTTAAGGGAACGACCTTACGTGAGGCTAAGGGCCCTAAATGCTGGCTAAGTGTTAATCTGAAAGGAGTCTCTATTCGAAAACAACCGGGAGGTAGGCTTAGAAGCAGCCATCCTTCAAACAACGCGTAATAGCGGACCGGTCTATGAGTGCAGACTCTGAAAATTCACGGGGCTAAGCCAGCTTCCGATACCTCACCGATGCCAAAAGCATGCGAGTAAGGGGGCGAACGGGTTGCTGAGAAGCACGGCGGTAACGTCGTGTGGAGCGGCCTGTTACGAATATCCTGATGTAAGTAGCAGCATAGCTGGACGAGAATTCCAGCCACCTAATCGCGCAAGGATTCCTCAGCCACGTTCTTCAGCTGAGGGTTAGGCGATCCTAAGGGCCATGGTAAATCCTGAAGCCCGAAATTAGGGAAACCGGTTAATATTCCGGTCCTTTGGGGGTACGAGCCGCAAGGCAGGCCATTTTCCGGACGCTTTTGGATAAGCCGGACAGCAGCAAGCTGTCTGATGGAAGTAACTCCGCGGAGGCTCATTGTGAGGAGAAGCGGATGAAGGCCGTAGGGGAAACCCGGTTGAGTCCAGGGGCCCATGAAAACGGAAGTGGAAGGATCCCTCAAAATCGTACCAAGAACTAGTACAGGTGCGCTAGCTGAAAAGGCTAAGGTGTGTTAGGACAACCTAGGTAAGGGAACTCGGCAAGTTAGCCCTGTAACTTAGGGATAAGGGGTGCCATAGCATGAGCAATGCTGTGGTCTCAGTAACAAGGGGAGTGCGACTGTTTACCAAAAACACAGGTCACCGCAGACCGGAAACGGTGAGTATGGTGGCTGACGTCTGCTCACTGCTAGTACCTGAAAACCGGGTTCAACCGGGGGAAGGGCTGGTAAAGAGCGGGGGTAACTCTGACCCTCTTAAGGTAGCGTAATACCTCGCCGCTTAATTGGCGGCTTGCATGAATGACGTAACGACACTCCCACTGTCCCTACTTAGGACCTAGTGAAATCACTTGCCGGTGAAGATGCCGGCATCTCCCAGAGGGAAACGAAGACTCCATGGAGCTTTACTATAGCCTGATGTTGTAGTACGAAGTTTGCTACCAAGCGTAGATGGGAGCCGTTATGCCATGCCTCCCGGGGTATGGATAGGCGAAAGTGTTACACCATCTAGTAGATTTTGTATTGCTTACTCGCAAGAGAACAGCGTCAGGTGGATAGTTTGGCTGGGGCGGTACGCCCTCGATAAGGAAACAAGGGCGCCCAATGCTCTGCTCATCCCGGTCAGAAATCGGGAGTAGAG
>JBFLVW010000032.1:0-5000 GCA_040758235.1 Microcaldota archaeon | reverse complement strand
TACCTGGACAGAAAAGAGATGAGCCCGAGGAGGTTCCTCCTCGCGCTCGCATTCATGCTCCTCTACGCCTATGTGGCCGAGTACATCAAGCTCTCGGCGATTGTAGGCGCGTTCATAGCCGGCGTGATACTGAACAGGAGCAGGCATATAAAGGAAATCGAGGACAAGACGTACGGCCTGGAGATGCTCTTCATGCCCATCTTCTTCATCAGCCTCGGCATCCTGGTCGACGTGCGCGCGCTCGCGGAGTTTGCCGTGCCGATACTCATCCTGACGCTGGTCGCCCTCATCGCCAAGGTGCTCTCATGCGGGGGGGCCTCCCTGCTCGCCGGACTTGGGAAGAGGGACGCCCTCGCCGTCGGCATCGGCATGGCCCCGAGGGGCGAAGTGGCCCTCATCGTGGCCGCGCTCGGCCTGTCTTCGGGCGTGCTGGCCGTGTCGGAATACTCGATAATCTCCGCGATGGCGCTCCTCACAACGTTCGCCGTCCCGCCCATCCTCGGCCGCGTCCTCGGAGGCGGGGCAAAATAAACCTTCCGGCATATACCCTGCATCATGGGAAACCGAATCAGCGTGGTCATCCCCGCCCTCAACGAGGAGAAAACCATCCGTGCGACCGTCTCGGAGTCCCTCGCGGCTGATGCGGTCCTCGAAGTCATAGTCGTTGACGACAAGTCCGGGGACCGGACCGCGGAATTCGCCCGCTCGGCCGGCGCGCGCGTGATAGCGAGCGAAGTGCGTGGCAAGGGGACCTCGATGAAGGACGGCCTCAGGGTGGCGCGGGGCGACATCGTGGTCTACACGGATGCCGACATAAAGAACTTCACCAGAAAAATGATCGACGCCGTGTCCGCGCCGATTCTCGACAACCGCTGTGACTTCGTCAAATCGAGCTACGGCAGGAAGAGCGGGCGCGTCACCGAGCTCCTCGCGAAGCCCCTGCTCGCCGAGCTGTTCCCGCCGCTCGTGGAGTTCCGCCAGCCCCTGAGCGGCATAATCGCCGGAAGGAAGTCCTTCTTCAAAAAAGTGCGCTTCGAGAACGGCTACGGCGTTGACATCGGAATCCTCATAGACATGGTGAACGCCGGCGCCCGCATCATGGAAGTGGACATCGGCTACGTAGAGCACAAGATGAAGCCCTGGCGCAAGCTGATGGGCATGTCCGGCGACGTCGCCCGCTCCATCCTCAAGCGCGCTAGGCTGACCAACCGGGCCATCCAGGAGGGCATAATCGGGGAGGCGAACGTGCTCGGGGGAATCATGACGAAAAGCGTCAGCGCCGCGCTCCCCATCGACAGGGCCGCCTTCCTCGACATGGACGGGACGCTGATACGGAAGCGGTTCGTTTTCGAGTGGGCGGACGCGGGCGGCTTCCTGGAAGAAGTCCGGGCCATATCCGCCTCGCCGGCCGAAGGATTCGCCAAGACCAAGGCCATAGCGGCTCTGCTCAGGGGGGCGGAAGAGGCGGACCTCGGCGCCTTCGCGAGAAAGTTGGAACTCAGCCCCGGTGCGCGGGACCTCGTACGGAGGCTGAAGTCCGCAGGCTTCTATACTATCGTCGTTACAGACAGCTACGAGTGCGCCGCGCTTCCGGTCGCGGGGAGGGTCGGCGCGGACATGGTGATAGCGAACAGCCTGAGGGCCGAAAACGGCGTGTGCACGGGCGAAGTCGACGTCAGCCCAATGTTCTTTCCTGCCGGCAGCTCCTGCGCGAGCCATGCTGTCTGCAAGCTGAATGCGGCGATGAGGTTCTGCTCGGAGCATGAAGTCGGGTTCGAGAGGACGTTCGCTGTCGGCGACAGCGAGAACGACGCCTGCCTGCTCCGGTTCGCGAACCGCAGCTTCGCCTACAGGCCGTCCTCGCCGCGGGTGTCGGCGGCGGCGAAGGAAACGGTCCGGAAGCTTTCAGAAATAAGGATATAGCTATGCCGTTTCGGGCCCGGCCTTCTCGGTCTTAACGCCGAAGTCCGCGATTTCGGCGGCATACCAGTTGCCGTACTTCTCCCTGAGCTTCTCCTCTATGGGCCTCGACTCCTTTATCGCGACTTCGACGTCCTTCCTTCCGACGGCCTCCTTCTTTTCCATCGCGGCGAGGTCCCCGGCCATCTTGATTATCCCGCTCAGGTTGCGGAGCCGGAGGGTGAACCCTTTTGCGTTGTCTATTCTCCGCGCGATGTTGCGGGCCTCGTCGACCATGAGGGCTACCGCCTTCCTGTCGGCATGGGGAATCTTCCCGTCCTTTATTATCTCCTGCGCGATGAACTGCACGAGCTTCAGCTCGTTATCCTTGTTGTCCTCCATGAAGCCGTTCATGAGGACCTCGTAGCCGTCCCCCCTGATTCTCGACCGGAGCGGAGGGACTATGTGCCTCATGTCGTTGATGTTGCAGGCGCCGACGAAGATGAAGTCGCACGGGACCGCCTCCACCCTGACCGCCGCGCCGCTGCTCATGGGGTTGCGCCCGACAATCGTGAACTGCTTCTCCTGCATCGCCGTGAGTATGTGCCTCTGTATGTTGCCGAGCGTCGAGAGCTCGTCTATGAAAAGGACCCCCTCGTGCGCCTCGTGGACCGCGCCCGGGACCACGCGCAGGTATGACGCCGTTCCGAGCGTCGCATGGCCGCCGTAAGGGTCGTGCCTTATGTCGCCGAGGAGCTCGGTCTCGCTGCCCCCGCTCGCCTGGACGAATGTCGTGCGCTTGAGGGGGACGATGACCTTCCTCTTGGACTTCTTGCTCATCTCCTCTATTTTCTTTATCTCGTCCTGCCTGAGCATGAGTATGCGGCCGTCCTGCGCCCTCTCGTAAATTATGACCTCCTCCTTTCCGTCCAGCGTCCTGCGGGTGGTCGCGACGCGCATCCTCTCGGCCTCGTTAGGCGCCGAGCCCTGGGGCGGCATGCCGTACCTGTCGAAGACGTTCTTCTGGTTCTTGGCCGCGCCGCACTGCGGGCAAATTGTTTCGGTGAATGGGCTCAGGGCCGCGCACCTGCGGCAGCGGAAACCCAGCCTCTCCGACACGAACGTCGGGACGTCGAGCGGGGACACTTCGGTTCCGACCTTGCTTTCCTGCTTCTTGTCCTTCTTAATGTGGTTCTCGTCCCTTATCTCGACGATTGGCCGTTCCGGGTTTTCCGGGTTGTCGAGGACCGAGACTTCGAAGCAGGGTTTGGGCAGGACGCTCGCTATGGCCTGCGCTATCATGCTTTTCCCGGTTCCGGGAGGCCCGACAAGGAGCAGGTGCCTGCGCTGGTATGGGACCATCTTGGCTATCGTGACGGCCTCGGGCTGGCCGATTATCCTCTCGAAAGGGTCTTTTGGGATTACTACCTCTTTCGTCGTCTCGAAATCCCAGTTCGCCATATCCCAGGTTTCTCTATACTAGTATTAATAAGTGCCCTTACATGGAGGTAAGCGCCTTTATCGGGAAACGCCGCCCGCCCCCCTCCTGATGGATATGGCGCGGATGGCATCATTCGCGGCTTTTCTTACGCCCCGGTCCCGGTCGTCGAGCGCGTCCAGAAGGGCGGGGACGGCTGACGCATCCCCATGTTCTTCCAGCGAGCGTGCCGCAGCCTCCCTGACCGCCGGCACGCCGCTCTCGAGCGAGCCGAGCGTCCCGCGGGTTCCTGCTTGCCGGAACCATCTTCGCAGGGCGTTGTCCGCGGCTGCCCTCGCTTCGCGGTGACCGTCCCTGAGCAGAGGGCCGATATAATCCGGATTCCCGGTGCCCTGAAGAAGAGACTGCGCGGCTGCGGCACGGACTGTCCACGATTCGTCCCGGGATGCTTCGCGGAGCCGGCGAATCGCCTCCGGGAACTCCGGCAGCTCCCGTCCCTCCCGTTTGTGTCGTTCGAGGATGGCGCCGACCGCCCAGGCGGAGGCCCTCCTGATTTCATCCTGCGGGTTTTGCAGACTCTCCGCAAGGGACTGAATGCTCCTCCCCCCTCCTTCCATCGCGAGCGCACGAACCGAGCGCTCCAGCGAATCCGCGAGCGGGTTCCCGAAAACCCCCTCATCGAACTCCTCCCCCCGCCCCCGGATATCGAGTAGAGTCTCCCTGAAGCGCCTGATTTCGGCATCCTCATCGAAGCCCATCCGCGCCGTTTCCCTCCTCCGGTCTACTTCGTCATAGAGTTTTCGGAGGTAACCGGAATGCATCTCCCCCCTGCGCGCCGGAGCGGCGATGGGGGGCCTTGCCGGAAAGGAAGGCTCCGCAGCGGCATCCACCCTGAACGAGCATGTGGCCGCGCATGAAAGGACGGCAACGCTTTTCCAGAGCCTGGGGGCCATGGAAAACAATTATATGAAACTACATAAAAAGACACATGAAGATGAAAAACAAGGGAGAACAGCCCATAATGAGTTGAGAGGCGGGAGAGACTGTTCTCGCCCTTGTTTCATTGGCATGATGATTCCGCCAAAAGCGGAATCCGCTGTGAATATTGCTAGGGTCTTTCGACCGCTAGCGCCTGGGAGGATAACAAGGTTTGAGAACGGACCAAAGAGTTGAGAGAGGCGGGAGGTATCGGCCCATTCTCAGCCTTGCCATCATTGTCAGATGGATTTCGCCTAACCGGCGAAATCGAGTTTTGAATGGAAGGGGAAATCCCCTTCCGTTGCGACTATTAGCTAGGGTCTTTCGACCGCTAGCGCTTGGGAGGATAACAAGGTTTGAGAACAGCCCATAACAGATTGAGAGAGGCGGGAGGTACGGACTGCTCTCAGCCTTGCCATCAGTGTAAAGGGAACCAATTCTCCCTTTCACCCTCCTTTTTTTGGTGAAAGTTTTGGTTCCCCACTCTTTCTTTCATACGGGAAAGAAGTAAACCCTCTTCCCCGCCTGCTGCTTCTGCAGCAGGCCGATGTCGCACAGGCGGTTGAGCCTGGCCGATGCCGCGTTCTTGCCACGGTAGTTGAATTTCGCCCGGACTTCCTCTGCGGTAGCTCTTCCAGCTTCCTTCAGGAACCCCATGATCTGCTCGTCAATCTCCGGGAGGATG
>JBFLVW010000031.1:0-39303 GCA_040758235.1 Microcaldota archaeon | reverse complement strand
AACGGCAGGTGCGAGCCCACCTGATTTTAATCAGTTCCTTCCAATTCAGCGTCATGAGAGGGGAACTTATTCCAGCGCTGCTGCTGGCGATTCTCGCCGCCGGCTGCGCCGGGGGCGAAACGGGAGGGGGGAACGAGACCGGCTGCGTCTGCACTCAGCAGTACGAGCCTGTCTGCGGCTCCGACGGCAAGACCTACGGCAACGAGTGCCTTGCCAGATGCGCCGGGGCTAACGTCACCTCCGAAGGCGAATGCGGCGATGCCTGCACCGACAGCGACGGGGGCAAGGTCCTTTCGATAAAGGGAACCGCGAAGGCCGGCGATAACTCGTATACGGACAGGTGCTTCAACTTCACCTCCGTGATAGAATACTTCTGCGACAACGACAGGGTGGACGAGCGCACGATAGAGTGCGCCCCGGGGCAGGAATGCGACGACGGGGCCTGCGGCGCGAAGGCTGCCGACCCAGCGCCAAGTTGCACGGACACTGACGGCGGCAAGGACCTCTACACGAAGGGCACTGCCAAGGCCGGCGGCGTGTCCTACACGGATTCCTGCCTCGACACAAAGACGGTGAACGAGCAGTACTGCGAGGGAGCGCTCCTCATGAGCTCTGGCGAGCGGTGCCCGGCAGGATTCAAGTGCGAGATGGGCCGGTGCACCGAGAGCGGGGACGCCTGCACCGACACGGACGGCGGGAACGACATATACCAGGAGGGCAAGGTCACCGCCAACATAAACCTCGTGCAGGTCGAGTATCTCGACAAATGCCTGCCGAGCGGCCTCCTGAGGGAGTATTACTGCGAGGGCGGCGAAGTGCTGACTCGCGACGTGGAATGCCCCTCGAGCTACTATTGCGTGAGCGCGGCCTGCAAGACCGACAAATGCTTCGACTCCGATAGCGGCATAGACATCTACCGGAAGGGCGCGGTAAACAAGGGGGACGACGTTTACAGGGACAAGTGCACGGACTCCGACTCGCTGACCGAGTATTACTGCGAAGGCAACCAGGCGATGAGCTCGGAGTTCACCTGCCCCTCCGGCCAGTTCTGCTCCGATGGCAGGTGCGAGGATTGATGCCATGAAAACCCTGATTATTTCATTCCTTCTGATCGGGCTCGCCGCGGCGTTCAACGTGACCCCGGCATACATAGAGGTGCAGGATACCGGGAACGAGAACCTGCCGGTCATGGACATAAGGATGACGATAAACTGCGACACGAAGGAGGTAAGCGTCCAGGTCCTCTCGAACCAGACGAAGGAGCCGGTGCAGGGAGCGAAGGCGTACATGTTCTACACCGACTACTCCTACCAGGCCCTGCCGAACACCGGGACTACCAATGGCTCCGGAAACGTGTCCATGGCGGTCCCCGGGACGATACGGTTCCTGACGGCCCTTTTCATCCTCAGGGTGGACCACGCGGACTTCAGGAGCAGGGAAATCGAGTTCACATACAAGAAATGCTTCGAGCCCCCGCCGCCTCCGCCGAAACCCCCGTCCAATGCAACCAATCAGACGAACCAGACCGCGCCGGGATGCGCCTCGAACGACGCATGCGCCGATGACGAGTTCTGCAGCGCGGCCGGGGAGTGCGAGGCGATTGCAGGGACCTGCGGCGAGGCGAGGAACCACACGTTCGTGCCCTATGAATGCGGCGAGCCGCCCGACTGCGCAATCTGCCCGCAGGGGAAAATGTGCGTGGAGCACAGGTGCGTTGAGGAGGCGGCGCCGCCCGCGAACAACCAGAGCAACGGGACGCAGGCCGAATCCCCAACTTCCGCATGCCCCCTCGGGGCGCTCGCTCTTGTCGGGCTGGTTTTCGCTTCGAGGAGATAGGATGCGCTCCGAAGAGGACTTTTTGGGGAAGGTGGAGGTTCCGGAGGGCGCGTATTACGGCTCCTTCACCGCGAGGGCGGAGCGGAATTTCAGGCTCAGCGGGATGAAGGTGAATCCGGAGCTAATCCGCGCGATAGCGCTCATAAAGAAATGCGCCGCGCTTTCAAACGCGGAACTCGGAGCCCTCGACAAAAAAATTGCGGGAGCGATAGCCAAAGCGGCCGATGAAGTCGCCGCGGGAAAGCTGGGTGCGGAGTTCGTCCTCGACGCCTTCCAGGCCGGCGCGGGAACCCCGGTCCACATGAACGTAAACGAAGTGATAGCGAACAGGGCTGAGGAGCTTTTGGGCGGCAGGAAGGGGGAATACAGGCAGGTGCATCCCAACAACCACGTGAACATGTCCCAGAGCTCGAACGACGTGGTCCCCACCGCCATTCGCATCGCCGCGCTCAGCATGGCGGAGCGCGTAATCAAGGAGGGATGGCTTCTCCAGAAAGTGCTCATGGAAAAGGCGAAAAAATACTCCAAAAAAATGAAAATCGGCAGGACGCACCTGCAGGATGCCGTGCCGATGACCTACGGGCAGACGTTCTCGGCATGGGCGCGGGCAATAGAGAAGGACATGTCCGACATCGAGGACTCCCTTGACTGCCTTCGCGAACTGGGAATCGGGGGGACCGCGACCGGCTCCGGGATAAACACCCACCCGGATTTCAGGGAGCGCATCGTCCGCCTCCTGGACAAGGAGACAGAGCTCGGTTTACGGATGGCCGACGACCCTGTGGAGATGACGCAGGACATGAACGACTTCGTGTCGTTTTCCGGGGCGCTGAGAAGGCATGCCGTCACCATCGACAGGATTGCGAACGATGTAAGGCTGCTCGTTTCCGGGCCAAAGGGTGGGATTGCCGAGCTCATCATCCCCGAAGTCGAGCCCGGCTCCTCCATAATGCCCGGCAAAATCAATCCCTCGGTGCCGGAAGCGGCGAATATGGCCTGCTGGCAGGTGATGGCGAATGACCAAGCCGTTTTGCTTGCCGCCCGCTCAGGCCAGCTCGAGCTTAATTTCGGGACGCCGCTGATAGCGCACAACCTGCTCCAGTCCGAAACGCTCCTCGCGAACTGCTCGGAGATGTTCCGGGCTTGCATCGCGGGGCTGGAAGTGGACGAGGCGAAAACGAGAGAGAATTTCGAGAGGTCGTTCGGCTACGCGACCGCACTCAATCCTTACCTCGGCTACAAGGAGGTATCGCTTCTCGTGAAGGAGGCCCTTGAGAAAAAAACCAGCCTGAAGGAGCTTATTCTAAGCAAAAGGCTGATGACTCGGGAGGATTTGGACAAAGTCATCGCGAAGGCCACTGGCCCCTCGGCGGTGGATGAGGGGATACGGAAACGGGTCAGGCGGCGTTCATGAAGCGGGCGGGAGCATGCCCGCGAAGAAGAGGACCAGGTAGAACACCAAATAGAGGACCATCGCGACTATGTAGGTCAGTATAACCACCGCGGCGGCCTTGAGCGATTCCAACTTGTAAAGAGCTTTCACTGCCTTGAACAGGAGGAAAAAACCGTAGAGGCCGACAATGAAATTGGCGATCATCACTGCGCAGGCCAGCAAAGGGATGTATACCAAGAGTAGCAGTGGCAGGGAAAGCGGCAACAGGCCGATTTGCGCGAGCGAATACAGGTATACCAGTTTATCCATGCTGTCTTTGCCGCCGAAAAGGCCGGCAATGAAATGAATCAGAGCCAAAATCAGCACGAGCGAAATGATGCTGGTAACAAGCGTAAATGCAAGGCCGGCCGGCGTGAAATAGGACGACGTATCGGCTGCCGTCCCGAAAAAGTTAAGCTGAGGGTAGATGCCTAGCAGGGACATGATAAGGCTGATGCCGAATGAAACCGTATAGAGGAAGGAAAGATTTATCGCGGCCTTGTCCCATGAGGCCTTGGGCGCCTCCGCTGAAAAGTAGGCCTCGACCGTGCCGGGGCTGAAGACATTCTTCGTAGCCTTCGCAAAATCCGGAAGCATGAGCGGCTTTCGGAGGGGGAGGTTAAAAAACTACTCGAAAGCGCGTAGGGGGCCTGCCGCAGGCCTTTTCGCATCGGGCGAAGGAATCGTCCTCGTCGTAAACCTTACTGGCGGAGGCAGCGGCGGGCTTGAAGAGACGATTCCGGCAGTGCTTAGCGCCTCGGATGCCGCTTCCCTCACCCACTCGTGCGGGTCTCGGTCCCTCGACATCTCGAGTGTTGCCCTGTGGCGGCTGACATCCGTGAACTGGGCTGCAAGCTCGATGCCGTAAGCGCAGCTCTCCCGAACGTATTCGCATTTTTCCACGGGCTCGGCATGGCCGTTCACGATGAGCCTGAGCTTTTCCGCGAGCTTGTCCGCGAGAACCCCGGCCTTCGCAGGCGAGAGCCTCCCGCAAAGGGCATACTGCGCCCACGCGGCTGCCTCACGCCTCACTTCGGCGCTTTCGCTGTCGAGCTGGAGCATTGTCTTGTCGTATCGCGATATAGCTTCGGCTATGCTGTATTTCATTTTTTCACCTTTTCAGAAGTCCGGTATCGATATCTCTGGCCGTCTGACAAATACTAACGTGCTTCGAACTGTTTTTAATACCTGCTTTTTTACTTATTACCACAAATAGCGTAGAATGGACAGACGGAATAGGGATAAAAAACGTAGCCTGCATCTCATTCAACGGGAGGCAATTCAAATGGGGGACTTCGAAAACTGGGTAGCGGAATACACGAAATACGTCGACAGGATACTTGCAATCATCCCCTACAAGCGGATGGCAACCTGGAAGGAGTTCTTCTTCAGCCCCGTCCCGACGCTGAATGCTAACATGGACAGCGTGGGGCAGAGGGTAAAGGACCTCGTCGCATCGCAGCTCGTAGGGATGGCCGTAGGGCTGATAGGGATTCTCCCGATGCTGCTCCTCTTCGCCGTCCTCAACCCGTTCATAATACTGATAGGACTCGTCTTCATCGTCATAGGCATACCGCTCGGAATCGTCCTCAGCCTGGCGTTCGCCCTCCTTTTCATCGGACTGGAGTATGCCGTCGCGAAGATTCTCGGCGGCGCGGCTGACTTCAGGGGCCACTTCAACGCGTCCACGCTCCCCGGCCTCTCTTCGTTCGTCATGAACCTGCCGCTCCACATAGCCGCGGTGCCGCTCATGTGGCTCATGGTAATCCCGGTCATCTCGTGCTGTTTCACGCTCCTGTCATACGCCCTCTACATCCCGATGTTCCTGATACTGCTGTACACGCTCTACCTCAAGTACCTCTCCTTCAGGGAGGTGCACAAGTTCGACGGGGCGCGGGCGGCCGCGACGGTCATACTGCCGATAGTAGTGATGTTCGTCCTCATCCTGGCGATATACCTGCTGGTGGTGGTGTTCTATTTCGCCTCGATATTCACACTGCTCGGCTCCATGCCATCGGGCGGAACGCTCGGCTGACTTTTCAGCCAAGGCTCTTTTTCACGTTTTCCACGATTGCCGGCACGACTCTTTTGTCGAAAACCTCCGGGACGATTTTCCCGGCCTCCAGCTCCGCTTCGGAGACGCAGCCTGCTATCGCCTCCGCGGCCGCGATTTTCATGCCGTCGGTTATCTTTTTCACCCGCAGGTCGAGGAGGGCGCGGAGGAAGCCCGGAAAGCAGAGCGAGTTGTTAATCTGGTTGGGGCAGTCGCTCCGGCCCGTGCCGAAATAGGCGATGCCCAGCTCCTTCGCCTTCTCCATCGAAATCTCGGGGACGGGATTCGAAAGCGCGAACACGATTTTCGGCCCTTTCATCGAAAGGACAGTTTCATCGGGGAGTGAGCCGGGCGATGCGGCCGAAATGATGACGTCCGCGCCCTTGAAATCCGATATTCCCCCCCGGAAGCCCGATTTGTTGAGCGCGGCGAGCGTTTTCTTGTATTCCTCGATGCCGGGGCGGCCCGGGCAGATGGCGCCTTTACTGTCGAAAACCACCAGGTCGGAAAAGTCCGCGGCATGGAGGAGCTTCGCGATGGCGTAGCCCGCGCTGCCGGCCCCTATGATGCCGATTTTTGCCGGCCTTCCCTTTCCCGATGCCCTCAGGGCGTTGTGAAGCGCGGCGAGCGCGACGATTGCGGTCCCGTGCTGGTCGTCGTGGAAAACAGGTATTTCGAGCTCTTCCGTAAGCCTCCGCTCAATCGAGAATACTTTCGGCGTCTCGATGTCCTCGAGATTGATAGCGCCGAAGCCCGGCTCAAGGGCCTTCACGATGCGGACTATTTCGTCCTCGTCCCGGGCGGCCAGGCATATGGGGATGGCGTCGATTCCGGAAAACTGCTGCATGATGAGGGCCTTCCCCTCCATTACCGGCATTGCGGCCTCCGGGCCGATGTTCCCGAGGCCGAGGACGCGGGTGCCGTCAGTGACGATGGCAACGGAGTTCCATTTCATGGTCAGTTCGTAAGCGAGGGACTTGTCCTTCGCGATTTCCCTGCACGCGTCCGCGACGCCGGGCGTGTAGAGGAGCGAGAGGTCCTTCTGGTCCTTTATGCTTGCCTTGCCGGATATTTTGAGCTTGCCCCGCAGCTTTTTGTGGAGTTCCAGGGATTCGGAATCGTGAGCCATGGGTAGATATTTCGGGAAGAGTTAAATAAAAGCAGCGCGGCCCGTCCGCATTTATTTTTTGCGGGTGAATGAATGTCCGTGGCCGGAGAAAGGAAGAAGCTCGGAATCGTCATCGTCGTCCACGGAACGCAGGAAAGGCTTAATCGCCATCTTGACGCGCTTTGCGACCAGACGCGCATGCCCGATACGGTTGTCATCGTGGACAACGGCGCGGGGGACCTGTCATGGACGGCGAAGATGCCGTTCCGGGTGGAGGTCGTCCCGGCCGGGGATGTCGGGCCGGCAGGCGGATTCCGGACAGGCGCGATTCATGCCTGCAGGATCGGATGCGACAGCGTGGCTTTCGCCGACGACGATGCCATCCCTGCTCCGGACGCCGTGGAGCGAATATGCGCCCACCTGGAGCGGGGAGCGGGGGCTGTCGCAGGCCATTACGACAACGGGTCCCCAATTATCCTTGCGAACCACTACCTGGCGATGAGCAGGGAAGCCCTGCACGATGCAGGGCTTCATTTCGCCCCGTTTTACCTGATGAGCGAGGACCAGGAGTATTTCGAAAGGGTAAGCCGCTCGTGCGCAATCGTCCGCGACCCCCGCATCGAGGTAAGCCATCCGTTCTCCATGGGATACGATTCGCTGAGGGACTACCTTTCCCTCAGGAATTTCGCGGTCCACATGGCGATAAGCGGAAGCGCCGCCGGCTTCGCCAGGTACATGGTCTTCCACACCCTCAGGTGCATGTTCTTCGCGCTCAGGTTCGGGATGTACGAGTCCTTCCTTTCCGTCCCGCGGGCCATACTGGATTTCGCGTCATTGAGGATGGGGAGGCCGTCGATGCAATCCCGCAAAGCGGCTTTCCCGCCGGCTGAGGCGCCTCCGGGCGCGCTGGCGGTCGGCGGCGCACGCGCGCAGGGAGCGATTGAGACTGCCGCGGGATTTGCATTCGCGGCCCGCGGAAGGGATATCCTCGTGAGCGAGCCGTTCTATATGGCGTTTCCTCCTTATTCCGCCCTTGCCAGGGATGTCTACGCACTGGAAAAAGGGAAGACGATGCACGTCATGAGGAACGTTCCGGTCGTTTCGCTTCTTTTCACGGCCGCCGCCCTCCCGGCCGCGCTGCTCATGCTCGTGCCGGCGCTTGCGGCGTTCTTCCTGAGGCGGGGCCGCTACCGGAAAATGCTCGAGGAGCAGGTATCCGAGGACAGGGAAGCGATTACCCCAGGAACTTCCTTCTCCAGGCCGCGGCCTTGATGTCTTCGGCGATGTGCGTGTGCCTGCCTGCCCGGAAATTGTCGTAGATGCGGGTGGTGATTGCCTCGTATTCCTCGTCCGGCTCGCAGTCTATCCATTCGAGGACCTTCGCGACCCCGTTCCGCACCTGCGCGGGCATGCGCCCAAGGTTGGTCCGGTTCAGCCACAGGGCCGCGTCCTTCAAATCCTCGTCTATCTTCGTGTAGTGCTGATGGAGCTCGTCCCACTCCTTCTCGCTGAGGGCGGAGAGGCCGAGCAGCTCGGCCGGGACGCCTATGGAATAGAACGAGGCGCAGAACTTTATCGCGCGGGGCATCTTTATCCCTTTCATGGAGCGGGAGTATCCGAAGAGGCCCACATGCAGCTTCCTCGCCCTTCTTCCCGGGACGAAGACCGAGATGCCGTTTATCAGGTCTGCCATCTCCCGCAGCTGGGCCTCGTACAATTTCACCATCTTGTTGACGAGCGCCATCGCCCGCTTCTCGTCCATCTGGAGGGGCGGCCTGCGGTGCATGTGGTTGAGCATGTCCACCGCATTCACGACGTCGCGGAAGGGGTGGTCGAACTTGAAGGACGACTGGACCGTGTAGGTCTGGACGCTCGGGTACTCGTCCCCGCAGTTGCTGACGTTGTTCGGCGTGAAGTTGCCCCTGAATGGCGCCCCCCCGACGCCGATGATGGGCAGGATGGGGATGCCTGTCTTCTCCTCGACAGAATGGAGCTTCTGGAGGGCTATCTTTGAGAGGAGCACCGCGCTCGCCGAGCCGTAGTTGAGCGCCGGGTCCGAGCGCGCGAGGAAAACCCGCTGGTAGTCCGGGTCCTTACCGTCCAGGTATTTGGAGACGATGGAGTCGCAGTTCGATATCGATTCCATGTTCTCGAGAAGGGGGATGACGTTTATCGATTCGGGCTGGAAGTCGCCCACCCATTCCTTTACCGAGATGCGCTCCTTTCCGAGGCGCGTCTCCTTCTGCCCGATTATGACCTTCTCGTAATAGTTCCGCACGCGCTCCAGCTCGAGGTGGGAGGTCGTCATCGGGATTATGACCTCGAAGATGGGGGCGGTGTCAAGGCCGGCGGTGCGGGCCACGTCGTATGCGCGGGGGATGCTGTGGAGGGTCTCGAGCAGTATCTTGCCCTGCGCCTTCTCCACGGAGGGATTGGGGACGCGGTATGTCAGGAAAAGGTCGCGGCCGAGGCGCTTTTTGGAGAAGAACTCCTGGTATCGCGAGAGGAGCTTCTCGACGACCTGGTTGTCGACCTCCTTGCCTTCCGAGTCCCACATCTGCTCCCGGCAGCCGAGCTGGGAGAACACGAAGAACGCCTCCTTGACTTCGGCCTCCCCGGCGAGTATGTCCGAATCCGAGAAGAAAGGCGTCGTTATGTTGTCGGGATGCTGCGTGCTCATCGCACGGGGTACATCTGTCACTTGGGTTCCCTCGTATGAAAAAGGATAGAGTCATTTAAATAATTTGCTCTGATAAGAGCTACCAAGGTGACCAGGATGGAGACTTTGGGAAAGGCGTTCAGCAACTACTCTAGGACGCCGTTCCTTTCGGTTTGGGCTGTCCTGATGTACATCATCCTGCTCGCCGCGTTCTTCTTCACCGCCCTCGGCCTGATAATCGCTTATTTCATCTCGCTCTCGGTCTTCGGGGCGCAGGTCGACCCCTCTTCGATATCATCAATGGCCGTCGTCGGCGTTATAGCGCTCATGTTCGTTTTCTTCTCGGGCGGGCTGAACGCCGCGCTCGCGAGGGCCCTGCGCTCGGCGTTCTGGAGGGAGAAGACCAGCCTCACGGGCTTCTTTTCATACGCACTCGACAAGGCGCCGGAAATGTTCGCCATAATGCTCGTGCGGGAGCTCGTGTGGCTGCTCGCATGCGGCTGGGCGGTCGCGCTCTACATATTCGTGCTCAAGGACTACGAGTTCATGGAGTTTTTGGTTGGCGCCTACGTCATTTTCATGACGTTTGTTGTGCATATGCTCGCCACGCCCGCCTTCATTTCGGCCGGTGCGTTCGGCTCGCCCTTCATGGCCTCTTTCAGGCAGGGCATAGAGTTTTTGAGGAAAAAGCACATCTATTTCATAGCGATGTACGCCATCTTCGCCTTCACATGGGTGCTGGACTGGGTGCCTCTTGTTAACCTGGTATCCCTTTTCTTCGCGTACCCGGTCGTGTATTCTGCGATGATAGCGATGATGGAAAGCTCGGTCAAGGTCAGGGATGAAGAATGATGCGCGTATACGAATGCGATTCGAAGAAGAAGGGGGACCTGACGAAGGTCCTCGAGGCGGACCCGTATGCTGATGACAGCTTCGCCCGCGTCGGCTACAAGGTGAAGGACGGCGCGATGACCGGCGAGGACAAGGAGAAGATTTACGTATATATCTCCGCCTCGGAAGACTTCCTCAAAAAGGCGGACGAGAAGCTGAAAGGGCTCGCGTCGCCCGCGCCCGACGATGTGCAGAAGAGGGTGCAGAAGAAAATCGAGGACGAGGAAGACACCGTCGCGGCCGGCGTGAGCATGTTCGGCGACTGACAAGTAATTTATTCTTTCCCTGCTTTTTCTATTCCATGGGCGACAGCGAACAGGCGGAAAGCGCACCCGAAACAAACCGGAAACAGGAAACCAGGACTATCGCTTCCCGCGGTGTCCCCGCCGACGAATCCATCTACCTCCCCAGATACGACAGCGACGAATTGCGCTCCTTCCAGGACAAGAACGAGAGCCTGACGCGGAACCTCTGGACTGCGGAGGAAGTCGCGAACTTCATATTCTCGAAAAAATACCAGACGAAATACTACGAGATAGCGGTGGGATTCCTCCGCCTGCTCTCCGAAAAGACGCAGGTTTCGGGCGAGGAGATTGCGGCATTCGTGAAGTCGAACGGTATATCCAAAGCTACATTCTACAACCGCGTCCTCCCGCGCCTCCGGCGCGTCGGGATGATAAAGGTCGAGCGGGACACGGTCGTCGCAATCGAGAGCAAGAGGAAGTTCCGCCCCATGCGCATCTCCCTCTCGAAGACGTTCGGGAACTACCTGATGAAAATAGGCGACTCGTGGCTCGCGATTGTGGACGATGCCAGGAGCAGGGCGGAGAAGAGGGACCAGCAGAGGCTGTAGCCTATTGGCTTTCGATTATCGTCATGACCGCGGTCCCGGGATTGTCCCCCCTCTCGAAAGACAGGCTGCCCATGAACCGCTCGTTCGGGCGGGGCGTATCCGTCTGGATGCTCTCCTGCCTTCCATAGGGGATGAGGACCTTTTCCGGGGAATTGTCCGAAGGCTTCAGCTCCACCCCTCCCGGGCCGATGCGGCTTATCACCCAGCCCCGGTAGGAAACGTTCGACCAGGGGAGGGCGCCTTCGACGAAATCCCCCTCGCGCACTTCCCGGACGGTCCGGAGCGTCCGGGCCTGGTAGCAGAACGCCTGGCCGCACTCGTAGGTCCTCTGGACCGAAGTGCCGTATGCAGGCTCGAAAAGGGGGGCGCAGGATATTGTGCCTGCGAGCAGGAGGGGGGCGATGCGGCGCGCTGCGAGCATTATATCAGCCCGAGCGGATGAGTTCCGCTACAATGCGGCATTCCACGCTGGACATGCCCAGGAAAACTCCGTGGATGTTCCCTTCCGTGTCCCTCTTGACTTCGAGTTCGGCGAGCTTCTTTCCGCGCTCATCGCCGGCCCTGTACACTTCCCGCTTCTCCACAACGTAGGTTTTATTATCGACAGAAAGCGGATGGAGTTCGATTCCTGATAGCGTGTACCTGGCCGGGTCGGAAAGCACATTTACGATTTTGGCCGCCGTGTCGCCAGTCTCATAAATGAACTCGAATGTGCCGCTCCTGAAAGGCCGCCATCCCACTTCTTTGAGGGTCTTGGAAGGGATATCCTTGATGCGCGGGGTAATGAGCTCCGACATGGGCGCCTCACTTCCTCTTCTTCGCGGGCGCGGGCTTGGCCTTCACCTTCTTGGGCGCGGCCTTGGCCCTCTGAGCGGGCTTCTGCGTCTTCCTCGTCTTTCGCGAGTCCTCGGCGAGCTTCGCGCGCTCCTGGACCTTCTCCACGACAACGTTCTTCGCCCTCGCGGTCCTCGCTTTGACCTTCGCAACAAGGACGCCGAAGTCCTTCTCGGTCGCCTCCTCGGGCACCTCGGTCCTGAGCCTGCGTATCATCTCCTGGCTTTCGCGCACGAGCTCGGTTATCCTCGCCTTCGACTGGGACATCTTCTGCTCGATTTCCCTCTCGCGGGCGACGGCGCCGTCGAGCTCGCTCTCGTAGGAATCGGTTATGTCCTCAAGTTCGCCCAGGTATTTCTTTATGTAGAGGCCCTCTGCCGCTTCCCTGAGCTCGGCTATCTCGTCCTCGCTCTTCGCGACGTACTGCTCGAGGTCCCCTATCTTGTGCTCGTAATCGCGGATGTATTCCTGCACCCATTTCTCGACCCTGGAGATGCCCTCGAGCTCGTCCTCGAGGGATTTCAGCTCGTCTCCATGTCCCGCGACGGTCTGCCTGATTTCGTCGGTCATGGAGAGCACCTCTTCCCGCGCCTCCTCGACCTTCCCGAGGTCCTCGGAAAGCGCGGATATCGCGGACTGCACCTCTTCGAGCTGTGCTTTGGAGGAATCGAGCGCGGCCTTTATCTTCTCAGAACGCGTGCCGAGCGACTCGTTCAGCTTCTCGAGCTCCCTTACCTTGGAGTCCTGCGACCCGATGACAATCTCGACCTTCTCCACCTTCTGCCCGACCTTTTCCTTCGACTCCTGGACGCCGACGAGGAACTCTTCCGCCTTCGCCCTCGTCCGGGCGAGCGCATCGCGGCCCTCCTTCTTGAGGGTCTCGAGCTGTTCCTGGAGCTTGGAGAGCTCGTCCACCTTGTCCGGAAGCTCCAGGACGCGCTCCTTGAGCTCGGCGATCTTGCTCTCCTTCTCGATGACCTTTTCCGTAAGAACGACTATGTCTGCCTGGAGCTTGCCCTCCATCGTCGCGAGCTTGTCGCGGTAGAGGTCCTCCTTCTCCTTTTTCAGGGTCTCGACCTTGGCCTTCTCCCTGTTTATCTCGTCCATGTAGGAGCCCATCAGCTCGCGCACGTCCGCGGCGGGCTTTGTCGGCCTGATGGTCTGCTTCATTTTCGGGGGCTGCACCGGCGCGCGGACCTCCTCTGGTTCGCGCTCTTCCCCAGCTTCTGCCTCGGCCTCTTCGGATATTTCCGGGGCCTCGGGCTCTTCCGGTTCCTCTGGAGGCGGCGCGACCGTCTCCTCGCCCTTCTCCTCCTCAAGATTCGTGAGTATGCTCGATTTGATGCTCGAAACGTCCCTTTCGGCATTCCCGCCTTTTTTCCTTGCGAGATACTGGCTGAGAAGCTCCTCCGGTTCAGGCTCCTCCTGGACCTCGACCTCAGCGGTGAACTCCTCCGCAGGCGTTTCCCCTGCCGGCGCTTCCTCCACATCTCCGGGGCGTCCCAGGGGCTTCGGGTGCGGAACCTCGCTGAAGACCGCCTCCTGCGGCTCCTCCACCACCTGCTCCGCCTCAACGGTAGCCTCGGTGACGGGTTGGGCCGGCGTCAGGGGCTCCTCAACCTCCTTCCACAGGATGTTCGTGCCCCGCAGGCCGTATTCGACGGTGATGTAGCCCTCGTCCTCGAGGACCGCGATCCACTTGTCCATCGTCTTCTTGTCTATCTTGCACAGCTGCCGAAGCTCGTTCAGCGGGACGCGCTTCCTGTCGGCAAGCGTCCTTATCATCTGGTCTACGTCTGTGCTTATGAGCGGTTCGTCTGCACCCATCCTATCCTCGGACAAAATACTCACCTCTCCCCGGATAAGAATTATGCATGGATAGGTTTATAAAGATATGACCACAAGAAAACACAAAAACCCAAAAATAGAGTGGCAAAGCCTATTCCGCGACTATCCTGTAATTGCCCGAGAGCTTGAGCTTCGCCCTCGAGAGCGCTTTCTGCACGTGCTCGGCGTTCGCCTTGTACGTGTGCACGGTGAACAGCGGTGTCCCCCTTCCGAGGCGCGCCGCGCGGTCGGTCGGGCGGCCGAAGGCCCTCCTCATCCCCTTCTGGAGACGGTCGGCGCCTGCGCCTGCAATCATCTTGTTCTCGCGTATTATGTGGTGCGGGTACACCCTGACCGCGAAGTAGTATGCGCCCGGGGCGACCTTTTCAAGATACTTGTTCGAGCTCTGGCGGGCGCTTTCTATGGCGTTGTCGCGGAGGATTACCGCGGCTTCGGCCCGGAGGCTCATGACGCAGTCGAAATCCGGCTTCATCGCACCCATCCTGAACTGGTGGAGGTCTGCATGCGGCATGGCCTTTATGAACGACTTCCTCGGCTTCGAGCGCGAGTAGCGCGTCCATGCGACCTTGTCGGCGTCCCTGATGGCTCTTCCAGGTCTGATTCCCATAGTAATATCACCTTTGACGATAGCAATTAGCGGGATGGAGTATGGCGAGAAAGTAATAAAAAGGTAATTGAGGCGGGCGCGAGTTCATTCTTCCCGCTCGAAAATCTTCACGGTGCCGCTCGGGTCCTCGTAGACCTTTGTGAATCCCTCAAGAGAATCCAGGAACATCGCCTTGTAGACTACGGAATCGTAGAATGTCGAGGTTCGGTCCCCGTACCCTTCAACGTACGTGCCGTTCTCAATCCAGATCCGGTCGTGCGTGTAGAAGAGCGTCGCGGCGGTCACGGGCCCTATGGAGGCGGTTTCCGGAAGCCGGTACGTGAGTCCTATCTGGCCTTTGCTCAAGGCAGTCGCCCGGCCGCTTTCAAGGGTATAAGTCCCATAGGCCTGCTGCCCGCCGGCGATAGTCACGTTCGCCACGCAGTATGCGGGCACCGCCGTTATCTGGTTCCTGCAGTAATCTGCGAGGGCCATGTCGGAGGGAGACATGCAGAAATCCGGGTAATATGCAAGGGAGTTGTTATTGAAATCGTAGAGCTTGTATGCGATGAAGCCGTCTTTGCCTGAGCCGGCCTGGCACGGGTCCTCTGATATGAAAATGACCTCCCAAAGATTATCCGATTCGCACTCAGAATCGCCCGGCGCCCGCACTGCGGTCGTCTTCCCGTCCCGGACGCAGGAAAGGTAGTTGAGCGCACCATATTTCCCTCCGAGCGTTCCGCCGCTGCTGACGAGCCAGTTGTCGACCATCAGGTACCTGGCTCCGGCCGACTCCATGTATTCCGAAAGCTCCGATTCGTTTGCGGCCACGAGAAGGTGCGCCACATCCTGAATGGCGGGGTCTTCAAGGTTTTCCTGCGAGATTATACTCTGCAAACCCATGCAGTCGAGGGCGGTCCCGTAGTCCCACCAGGAGAGGACCTTCTCTCCCGGATGGTTCGCGCTCAGCCAGCCTATGGCGTCGCCGAAATATTCGTATTCGACGAGCAGCGAATATGCCAGGTCCTCAGAGCATTCATCCTTCCCCTTCAGCAAGCCGGAAGAGGCGACGGACCTGCAAAGTTCCTCCTTTTTGGCGCCGTTGGGCTCTGACGGGCCGGAGGCACAAAGCGACGGGTCGCCGCTGATTGCCGCAATTTGTCTCCTGCAGGCCGTAGATACTTCCCCGGCCATCGCGCACATGGACGAGTTCCGGTTCTTCACCGCGAGTTCGTAATAGCAGTATGGGCGGTAGCTTTCGCTTATGCTGCCGCACAGTGAATCATCGCTGAGATAAACCGCCGCGCTCTGCAGGCACCTGCCCTTGTAGTATTCGTCACCTAGCGCATGGCAGTCGCTCACTTTCAGGTTTACGGTACCGAACACATTGTGCGCATCATCCGGCGAGTCCGTAGTCCGCGCAATTGTCCTTGCCACGGCAGGGGAGGCGTTCCTTCCGATGTCATAGACAAAGGCCCGCTCGTCAGGAAGTTTCAAGTCGCTTCCGTCCGGGGCGGTTGCGTTCTGGGGTTCGGTAGGCGCAGTGCAGCCAAGAAGAAGGGCAAGGATGGCGATTGCAAGAAAAGCACGCATAAGGCTGATTCAGCCCTAAAGTATTAATATTATCTGAGCCGGCCAAGGAACCGCTCGTGGAATGCCGTCGTTGTGAGTTCAGGGTGAAAGCAGGCTGCAAGATAGTAGTTATGCCCCAAAAACTGCTCGCATGCGAGCACTTCGCCATCCCGCTCCGCCAAAATTACGACATTCCCCGCGACGCGGCGTATCCGCGGCGCCCGGATAAAAATAGCGTTCATCGCTCCGAGTTTCGTGCTTATTTTCTGTTCGAACGACTCGCTCTGCCGCCCGTACGCGTTCCTGTCGATTTCGATGTCCATGAGTCCGAGCGTCTTCTGCCCCGATTCCTCGCCATGGATTTTTTTCGCGAGCATAATCGCGCCCGCGCACGTCCCGAAGATTTTCGGGATGCGCCTCATGCTATCTAGCATGCCCTCGCGCTCGCAGAGCTTGAAGAGGGTGGTGCTCTCCCCGCCCGGGATGATGAGGCCGTCGAGTCCTTCGAGGCGCTTCTTATCCCTCGCTTCGATTATCTCGCAGGCGGAGCCAAGTTTCTTTGCGGCTTCCTTCGCCGCCCGGACATGCTCGGAAACGTCGCCCTGGAAGGCGAGGACGCCGATTCTCATTCCAGCTTCCCCCGGATTGTTGCCATCGCCGTCCGCTCGGCCGCAAGGAGCGCGCTTTTCCCCTCTATTTTCGTGTGCAGGACTTCCGCGCCTGCTTCTTTCGCTATCAGCTCCCCGGCCGCATAGTCCCATTCCTTCAGGTCGAGGCCGATGTAGCCGTCCACCCTGGATGACGCGGCGTAGCACAGCTCGAGCGCCGCGCTTCCGAGCTTGAGGAGGCGGCCCACGGGCGGGAAAAGCGAGCCGTGGACTTTCCTCTCCGCGGCCCCGAGACGCGTGCTGTCCCTGAAGCAGTATGCGAGAAACCATCCGTCCATGGGGCCTGGCTTCCGGACCGAGAGGCGTTTTCCGTCCAGGTAAGCCCCTTTCCCAAAAACCGAATGGAAAATCTCGCCGGTCATGGGGTTGTGGACGACGCCGAGGACGGTATTTCCGCCCTTTTTCAGGGCTATTGAAACTGCGAAGAACGGAATCCTGTGCACGAAATTGGACGTCCCGTCCAGCGGGTCCACGACCCAGACGTATTCGGTTTCCCGCGAAGGCGCCCCGAACTCCTCGCCAAGCACCCCGTGCTCCGGAAATTCCGCCTTCACCGCTTCCCGGATGAGCGTCTCGCATTCCCTGTCCACGCGCGTGACGAAATCGAGCGCCCCCTTCGTTTCGACAGCCACTTCGGAGTGGTATGCTTCCCTGATGAGGTTGCCGCATTTTTTCGCGGCATCTATGGCAAAATCCAGCTGTTCCATTCAGACGCCTCTTTCCGCGAGGCGCGTCCCCAGGGTGGAGATCTCTAGGCCCTTCATAGGTTCGCCGAGTCCCTCGCTCGCCCTCGCGATTTTCTCCGGCTTGTCGAAGTGCGCGACAGCGTCCACGATCGCCTTCGCCCTTTTCGCGGGGTCGGCGCTCTTGAAGATGCCTGAACCTACGAAAACTCCGTCCACGCCGAGCTGCATGCACAATGCGGCGTCCGCCGGAGTTGCAATACCCCCGGCCGCGAAATTGACGACCGGCAGGCGGCCGAGCCTCGCAGTTTCAAGAAGGAGCTCCTTCGGGACGCGATGCTCTTTTGCGAGCGAATCCAACGAGATGGAGTTTTTTTGGTTGTTTTGTTTTTTTTGTCCGGAGAGCGAAGCGAGCTCCGCGATTCCCTCATTTATCGCCCTGATGTGTCGGACGGCCTCGACGATGTTGCCGGTCCCAGCCTCGCCCTTCGAGCGTATCATCGCCGCGCCCTCGTTTATCCTCCTCAATGCTTCTCCGATATTGCGTGCCCCGCAAACGAAGGGCACGGTGAACCCCCTCTTGTCCACATGGAGGGCGGGGTCTGCGGGCGTCAGGACCTCGCTCTCGTCTATGAAGTCCACCTTCAGGGATTCGAGGACCTGCGCCTCCACGAAATGGCCTATCCTGCATTTGGCCATGACGGGTATCGTCACGGCTTCCTGGATTTCCCGTATCTTGAGCGGGTCGGCCATCCTCGCGACGCCGCCCTCGGCGCGGATGTCCGCAGGGACGCGCTCGAGCGCCATGACTGCGACCGCGCCCGACTTCTCCGCGATGCGGGCCTGCTTCGCGTCGGTCACGTCCATTATAACGCCGCCTTTCAGCATCTGCGCGAGCCCTGATTTTACCGTGAAAGTCCCTCTCTTCATAAAAATCGCCCGATTATGGAATGCTGGTTCGGATTTTTATAGATAGGTGCCCTTTTGGGATGCATCCCCCTGCAATCGCTCTATAAATACAATATACCATGTATAATAACTACGAAAAGGCGGAGAACATGGCGATTGCACTTCACCCGGCCAACGCCCAAAAGCTTCCGGAAAGGCGGGCTTTCCGCGTCATTGGAGGGCTTGTGGAGGATAACCCCCAAAGAATTGATTTCATCGGCAGGCGCTACCTGCTCGCGCTTGCGAGGATGTCGGTGGAAGGGCATTTTTCGGGGGAAATTCCGGACGTCAAGCTCTGGGAAGCCCCGGTGCAGGAGGTCTCCGAAGTGAAGGCGTGCTTCGTGACCATCAATTCTTCAGGAAATTTGCGGGGATGCATCGGAAGCCTGCACGCTTTCAGGCCGCTGATGCACGATGTTATGGAGAATGCGATCAATGCAGCTTTCCATGATGAGAGATTCCCCCCGCTCGCAGAGCGGGAGCTTGGCGCCATAAATTTCTCGATATCCGTCATAGATGAACCGTCCGGTCTGGCAGTCCGGTCGGCAGACGAGCTTCTTTCTAAACTGGTTGAGGCGAAACATGGCCTGATAATAAGGAAAGGCGGCGCGATGGCCACTTACCTTCCCCATGTCTGGAGGATGTTCCCGGAGAAGGAGGAATTCCTGAAGAACCTGTGCCTCAAGGCCGGCCTCCCCGGTGACGAGTGGAGGGGGCAGGGGATGGAATTCTTCACTTACGAAGCGCAGGAGTTTTCGGAATGACTAGGGGTTAACCGCGAGCCCACAGGCGAGCTCAGTTAACCAAAACGCCGCGCTCAAGAACTTCGTTCTTGGGCGTCGAAATTTTTCAGGGAAAAATTTGCCGGGAGCTTGAACTTTGTTCAAGTCCGGCGTTTTGATTCCCCAGGCGGTTCACAGCGAGCCCGCAGGCGAGCTCAGTGAACCAAAACGCCGACGCCAGGATTTGAACCTGGAATCCCAAGGGGAACAGTTTGCCCGAAATACTGCCGCAATCCGCGGATTCGAGACTGTCGCACTACCGGATTATGCGACGTCGGCATAATCAATAAGGGATTAGCAAGGTTATAATAAACCTATTTTCATTTTAATCGTTATGATAGTGCTCAACCTCAAGACGTACCACGAGAGCATAAAAAACGCCCTTCTTTTCACTGACATCGCCCACGAGGTTGTCGAGGAAACAGGCCTGCGTATTGTCATCTGCCCGCCGGTGCTTTTCCTGCGGGAAGCGGCGGAGAGGTTCCAGGATGTTTTCGCACAGCATGTGGATGCCGAGCCTGCCGGACCATACACCGGCTCAATTCCGGTAGACCTCCTGAAAGCCACGAAGGCGAGGGGCTCGCTCATCAATCATTCCGAAAGGAAGGTTAGCTCTGAAAAACTGAAGGCCGCGGTGGAGAGCCTGCACAAGCACGGCCTCGAGAGCATGGTGTGCGCAGCAACGACAAACGAGGCGGTGGAAATCGCGCACAACACGCCCGCGTATATCGCAGTCGAGCCGCCTGAACTGATAGGGAGCGGAATAAGCGTTTCCAAGTCAAAGCCGGAGATTGTGATTAACTCGGTCAAGGCCATCAAGGAGGTAAATCACAAGATAACCGTCCTCTGCGGGGCAGGCGTGAGCGACAAGGACGACGTGAAGAAGGCGCTCGAGCTCGGGGCGCAGGGCGTCCTTCTGTCGAGCGCGTTCGTCCGGGCGAATGACCCGAAGGCGTTCCTGAGCGAGCTGGCGGGCGTTTTTTAAATCGAACACGACAGATTGATTTTCACGCGGTTGTAGTCTAGCCTGGTAGGACTTAGGCCTTCCAAGAAACTTTCCTCCGGTTTCAATCCGGTTAAAGTTTCATCAAACTTCATGAGGACAGCCTATAACCCGGGTTCAAATCCCGGCGACCGCAATTTCCGAAGGAAATTGAGTCCCATTGTTCGTTTCGACGAACAATAGGACCGCATTTTTGGTTTGTTGCGCTCGGCTACCGCCTCGCGGTGTGCGGATGATTTGTTCATTTTCCACAGATAAAACACCAAAAGGACTTCTTTTCAGGGCTCGGGGGCTGTTTTCCTGTTCTGTTTTCCTCTTTGTCGATTCCGGAGCAGTTCGTTTTCCCACGTCGTTAAAATGGTAGAAAATGAAGGAACGTTTATAAACTTCAGACCCCATAAAAAGACAGAGACTATGTCTAAGGGTCCCAAGACATTAGAAGCCCCGGCACAGCCGAAGGCCGAAAAGCCGCTTCAGTCGCTGAGGCCGCCCCTCCTTGAAGGAATCGCGAAAGAGCCGGCGGAAAAAAAGCTCAACCTCAGCCCCCTCGAGATGGCGCTATACAGGCTTACATGCACGGTCAATGCCAGGACCACCCCCATACAGGACGCCGTCGTATCCCTCATGAAGGAGCTGGGGGCGGACGAGGCGGCGATTCACCTGAGGTCGGGCGGCCTCAACGGGAGCCTTGAGCACTACATGACGGTCCAGAAGGACGGCAGCGGATTCTCCATCGTCCCGACCGGCGCACCTGCAGGATACATCTCCCTCGCGGCCTTCAGCGAGAGGACGATGTTCTTTTCTGTTCCGGGAAAGGGCAGGAGCAAGAGGCACAACAGCACGCTTTACCAGTTCAACATGATACCTGGGGACACCGAATACTCCGACAGGAAAATCAAGAACGGAGAGAGACATGTGTGCGCGGTCCCGCTTTTCATGGCGGATAAGGGCACGGGCGTATCAAACAACCTCGGCGTGCTCACGCTAAAGGGCAGGAGCCTCTCCGTTCAGGACGGAAGGCAGACGGGGACGACAGGCGTCCAGAAATCCGCGCTGCTTGTGGCCTGCGGGGCGCGCCTGCTCTCGCGAATCGTGGACGCGCGATTCGACCCCCTGACCGAGCTCCCCAAAAGGCCGGAGTTCGAGGCCCAGCTCACCAAACTCGTCGGCGAGTATGTCTCAGGAGGTCCGAATTTCTCCGTTCTCATGTTCGACCTCGACCATTTCAAGGCGGTTAACGACACCCACGGACATGAGGCCGGGGACCGCGCCCTCCGCGCCGCGGCGAGGGCAATCAGTTCGAGCCTGCGCGGGATAAAGATGGGCGACGTGCTCGAACGGAGGTTCAACGGCCACCAGCCCGAGCCGGACCAGTGCTTCAGGTGGGGCGGCGAGGAGCTTTCCGCCCTCCTTCGCGGCACCGGAATCACCGAAGCGCTCCTAATCGCTGACCGTCTGAGGCGCGCAATCGAGGGCCTCAGGCTGGAGGCGAACGGCGCCGAATTCCGCATAAGCGTGAGCGTCGGCGTGAGCGACGCGGATGCCGTGATAGGCCGGAAGGCGAGGCATGACACCGACATCGAGAACCTGGCGCACAAGCTCACCCATGACGCGGACCTCGCGCTGTACAAGGCCAAGGAGGGCGGCAGGAACCTCGTCGCCTACTCCACCACCACTCCAGAAGAGCGCAGGAGCTTCTTCATCTTCGATTCGAGGCAGCCCCAGAATTAGCAATCTTTTTAACCGCAAGGGAGGAATATCCTTTGCTCTTGCCTCCGTAGCTCAGTTGGTAGAGCGCCTCTCTCGTAAGCTTTTGGGAAAAGCTTAACCAAAACTGGCTGTTGGAAAACCCTTGCGGGTTTTCGGTGCAACCATTTGCCCGAAGGGCAAATCAGCAAGCGGTTTTGGGGCGCCTTTTCCCAAAAGGCGCATGGAGGAGGTCGGGGGTTCAAATCCCTCCGGGGGCTATTTTCCATTTTGTTCTCTTTGCCAGCCCAAGCCAAGGCTCAGGGAAAATAGCCCGCAGGGAACTTGTTCCCTCAAGGGCTTTTTGGTCAATTGTGGAACCTACGGTTCCACACCTCCCTTCTTGTTATTCTGACTGCAGTCAGCCCTTCAAAACCCTTAGGCACGTCATCCGCACATCCGCGCTGTTGACGTCGTCCAAGCCTTCGGGGCCGAGCGACATCAGGAGGTGATGGGCTTCGTGCTTGCCCCTCGAAGCGTAGACGTTCAGCGTCCACACCGCCGCCTCGCGGTTGCCGGGCGCGACATCCCCCAGGTACGGCACTACGGTTTCTATGAAATCAGAGATGTCCCCCCCAAAACCGCAGCAGTGCCCGAGCGCGAGCAGCATCCTGTTCCTCACATGGAAATCGTCGTCCGAAAGGCATGCCGGGGCTACCGAAAGAGCCGGGCCGATGTCCGCACCCTCCTTCGCGAGAATCAGGAGGACATCCGTAAGATAGACTTTAGCCTGAAGCTTGTTCTTTATCGCGAACCTCAGGCGCGGGGGGATTGAGGGGAGGACGGATGAAATATCCTCGCCCTTTTCCGCGAGCCGCCGGAGCTCCCATGCGCCTTTCGTTATGTTCTCATCCGAAAGAAGGTCGGCTCGCGCTTCCGAAAGGGTCGCGACCGATGCGAGCCGATCGGACGAGAAGTGGGGGGCCGGCAGGCTGGGCTTGCTTTCGGGGCCGACGAGGGTTAGCTTCGGGCGCTTTCTTATCATTGTGAAGAATATGCACGAAAGTTCTTAAAAAACGACTAGATGAAGTTTTTAAAGGCGACTACAAGAACTTGCGCTTCCTAATAAAGGTGAAGTCGCTGGGGGGCGGGATTTCAGCGAGGCCGGCCCTTTTCGCGGCCACTTCCTCTTCGGCGAGCCTCGTGAGGACTTCGTCGTCACGGCCTGCCGAGCCGCAGACGGCCTCGACTTCTTTCCGGATTTCGAGCCATTTCTTCCTGTTTGTGCTCCGGCTCCGGGCCTTCGTGAACCTGACGGAAAGGTTGCTGAGCTTCGTTAGAATGGACAGCCTTTTGTCCCTCCCTCCCATGCCACCCCTTCCGCATCCGAAGTTAATAACGGTTGCGTTATTGCCGCTTCGCTCCGGGTCTGGGGTTCTTTTCCATTTCCGCCCTGAGCAGCCCGATGCAGTGGCCCCGGACCTCCTCTACGGCCTCCGATTGGACCGTAGGCAGAAGACTCATGAGAGCCCTCGCTTTCTCGGCATCATCCGTCAATCCAACGAGGCGCTCGGCGGCGCGCTGCCGCACCTGATTGCGGGGCGATTCGAGCCGGGCTATCTCCGCCTGCATGGTTCCTGACGAAGGTATTGTCGAGCCCTTTTTCCTGGATTCGGGCCCGTCAATTTTCAGGCGCGGTATCTCAGGCTTCGTCGCCATTCCCTCCCTCTCATGCAGGGGCGGTTTTGCCGTGAAGACGGATGGGGAAGCCTCGCGGTCGCTTATTACCTGGTATTGAGTGGATTTCCTGCGCGTCGCCATAGTCATCCGAGAATCCTTGAGAGCTCGGACTGGAACACTTCGGGCTTCGAGACGAGGCTGTGCGCTTTTTTGCGGGTGTCCCTGTATTTCGAGAGCCGTGACACGACCTTCAGCGACTCGACGTCGGTCCTGAGCTTCTGGATGGCAAGCTCGCGTGAATCCCGGAAGCGGGACTTGTTCGCGACCGAGAGAAGGGCCGCGCTGCTTCCGACAAGCCGCTCTATCGCCGCCGCCCGGCAGTCGGGGTAGGGCGACATCGTCGCGACTTCCGCGAGGATTTCCGGCTCGTCTATCTCCGCGACCATGTCGGAAAGGAGCATGAGGGCGGTCGTCCTGGCATCCGAGTGCTGGGATTCAGATACTATCGTCCGCAGGGACCATGGGTCGTTGGAGAGCCTCCCGACCGCTATGAACCTCGCGTCCTCGCTGGGGCAGAGCTTCGCGACCTCGATGAGCGCGTCCACGTCGTCCAGGTCCTCGACGAATCCCGAAAGCCTGGAGACCGCGGCCTTCTTGACTTCGGGGTGCCTCGAGAGGGCGAGGGAGCACAGCGAATCGACGTCCGAGGAAAGGGTGTTTATGGCTTCGACGCGCGTCGCGCGGTAAGTGGATTCTTCGGCGACTTTCCTCAATGCCGCCGCGTTCTCGGAAATCTTGGAGAGGGCCGCGTTCCTCGAGTCCTTGTTCGGGGAGCGGGACGCTACCTTCGCGAGCGTGTCCTGGTCGACGAGAAGGGAGACTGCGGCGAGGCGCGTGTCCCCGAACAGCGATGAGCAGGCCACTTCGAAGAGCGCCGCGGCGTTCGCGGCCAAATCGTCGAGCGCGGATGCGCGCGTGTCGTCGTAGTGGCAGAACTTCGCTATGTCGGTGAGAGCCTCGGGGTCCGATGAGAGGTTGGAAACCGCTGCGAGGCGGACGAACTGGAAGTTCGAGAAAAGCGCGAGCTCGACAAGCACGCGCGCGCGGCCCTTCAGCCTGTCGACCGCGCTCAGCATCGCGAGGCGCTCGCCGCTCGTCAGGATGCGCGCGAGGTGGGAGAGGCTGAACCTGTCCGGTGCCCTGTGGAACGATGCTACCTTTTTCTTCGGAACCGGACGCTTTTCCTTCATCCGGTCTTCCGGTCCTATCTCTACCGCTGGGAGTCGTATCTTCTTGGTCGCCATGAGAGTTTTTTCCACGATAAATATATAAACGATTCGGGGATTTCACTCGAAAAACGCTCATTTTTGCCCGGAAGTTCTCGCAAAGACGAATCCGTAAAGCCCGAGCGAGAGGGCGAAGAATGGCAGCGCGGCCCAGAGGTTGTAATTGACGATGCCGACCATGAAGCCCAGCATCGCCGGCGTTTCGCTCATCGCGAACAGGACGAGCGCGCCCCGCAACGCGTAAATCCGGAAAAGGAAAAGCACGAAAATCGCGGGGTATACGATGGCGATGGCGGCGAGCACCGTGGAGAGGGCCGAATTTTCCCCGGAATACGGCTGGAGGACTGCCTCCATGGAGAAAGGAGCGATGCCGTCATGGCGCGAATCGAAAAAGAACAGCATGAGAACGAGCAGCGGTATTACCGCGAGCGGCATCATTGCAGCGAACATTTTTGGCATCATACAGGGCACCTTGATGGGGAGACTGAGATTTGAACTCAGACAACCAGCTTGTTTTGAGATTTGACTGATGAGGCATCAGGGCAAACCCCAACCGGAAGCGCTGAGGAGTTCCTCAGGGCTTTTTCCGAGGTTTTTGCCCGAAGTATTGCCTCAGTCAAAAAGCTCACCCAAAGCTGACAGCATACCAGGTTAGCTCATCTCCCCTTTTTTGTCAGATGGCCAACCCTGCGGGTTGGCACTGAACTTGTTGAACGGTAAAATTTAAGTAGGGACGGAATCAGTTCTCCGCCTTCTTGACAAGCACATGCGCTTCCTGCCCGAACTTCTTCAGCATGAAGCCGTATCTCGCATAAAGGTCGATTGCCGGGTTCGTCACTTTCACCTTCAGGTATATGGGCCTGTCGGTGTCCCGGAGGGCATCCATTATGTGCTCGAGGAGTATCGTCCCCACGCCCTGCCCCCGGACGGAGGGGTCCACCCCTATTCCCTGGAGTATGATGTGGTCACCGCAGTCCACGACGTGGGCGAAGCCCAGCATCCTGCCTTTCTCCTCGGCAAGGAAAAGGGTGTCGTCCTCGGTAATCTGGACCATCGCATCCGGGAAGATGCTCCGGATGAAGCTCTTCGCGACATCCATCTCGGACGGCCTGACGGTTCTGACCTGAATCATGGGACCACTCGCAGTGATAGGAATTCCGCGGTTATTCTTTTATTGCTGATGGTGGCAGAGCATGCCATCATGTCCATGGCGGCGGGAAGCTTGACGAGCTGCGTCCTGCCGAGCGTTGCGGTGCCGCGGTGCTCGTGGATGTGGCCGAAAAAAGCCGCGAGGGGCTGCCTCTCCTCGACTATCCTCCTTATCGAAACGCTGCCGACGTTCCGGCCCCGCACATCATCGAAAAAGCCTTTTGGCGGGCAGTGGAGCATGAGGAGCGTGTTTTCGTCAATCGGGAGCTTTGCCATCCTCTCGTAGATGTCCTCTTCGCTTAGCTCTCCGAAAGTCCCGAACGGGGTGTGGTTGGAGTAGCCGAAGCCGACCGCATTCAGTTCTCCGAGCTCCGCCCGCTTCCCGTGCAGCCACTGCGCCGAACCTGAAAACAGCCCATTCACCCGCTTCGAATCCCAGTTGCCGGGTATTATGAGCGACTTGGGGAAAGATTCGAGGACGGATTCGGCGAAAACGGAACTTTGGGAAATGTCTCCGCAGATGAGGACGGCATCATACGGCGGGGCGATGGAGCGCAGCGATTCCAGCGCCGCCGCCTCCTCGTGGATGTCTGAGAAAACGAGCAGCTTCACTTTGGCCGCTCCTGTGGGACCGCCCGGGCCGCCTTTCCCGCCTCGTATTCTTTCATTATCTGGGCGAAGCGCTCCTCGAATTTCTTCTTCAGGGCGGGCGAGATGCTCCTCTTGCTGAATGCGTCGGCCTTCGAGGCGAGGCAGAGCTGGTTCGCGAGCACGCGGGCGATTTTGCCGCGGACCGATTTCGGCGACGAGGAGATTTTCGGGTGCTGGAAGATGATGCCGTGCTTCGGCGGGGGCACCCTGCGGTTCCTGAGGTGCTTGAAGAGGGCCTTCTCCGCCCCCAAAACCTGCACCGCGCTTGCCGGAAGGACCGCGAGGCGCGAGAGGGAGCCTACATGCGACACGAGCTTCGCGGCGATCTCCGGCCCCCCGACTTCGGACATGTTCGGGCACAGCTCGTTCGCGAGTTCCTTCTGGTAGCCCTCGAACTGCTTGCGCTGGCCTTCGAGCGAGATGATGGTGCGTGCCATCGCCATGCATTCCGAGTGGTCTTTCTGCGAGAGCTTCGCGCCGAGGCTGGATTTGGCCTTTTCCGCGACTTCGGATGCCCTCTTCTGGCCGAGGATTTTCGCGAGCTCCTGCACGTCGATGTTGTCCTTGTCTATCATAAGGACGGCATTCGCGAACTGGAGCTTGTCCTCAGCCTTGAGCTCGGGGAAATATATCCCGTACCAGTCCTCGAGCCGCTCGCCGAGCAGGTTTATCGTCTTGTCGAGGTCCTCGATGGACTTCGTGACCGATGCGAGGAGCATGTCGCGGCTGCGGAGGGCCTGCATGACGGTCTCGCGCGAGCGCCTCATGAACCTCTCGCGCTTGTCTTCCCTTGACGGGCCTCCCGGCGCGTTCCTGCCTCCTGCGAACCTGTCCGGCCCCCTGCCTCTGCCGTGTCTTTGTTCTCTCATGAATAGCACCTGCCTAGAACTAGCCATAAGGGTATTTTAAAGCATTTACTTCGAATAGTTGTCATGGCAGGCGATATCGAGAAGCTCACGAAGGACACTGTCGCTAACGGCGGCGTTCTCGCCATGCTCTATTTCGACATCCACGCGAAATCGAAGGAGCTCGTGCAGGAGCTCGGCGCGGGGTTCATCAACAACCTCGTCCAGAAGCCGGGCGTCGTGTTCGCCCTCGGCGAGATAGACGACCCGGCGGGCGGGGAAGAGGGGAAGAACTGGTCGAGCTCAATCGAGGTAAAGATACTGACGAAGGACTTCGCCGCGCTCGCCGCTATTGTGATGGCCCACAGCCCGTACACAGTCGAGATTCTCAGGCCGGACGAGATAAGGCTCCCGCTTTCCGAGGCCCACAGCCTTCTCGGGACCATGTCCGCGGTCACGGCAGAATACAAGAAATACATACTCACCAAGCTCTCGAAGCCCGAGGAGGTCCTCCAGATGCAGGAGAACCTCCGGCGAAGGTCCGAGATGGGAAAGAAAGTGCTCGGAAAAGAGGGCGGCAGGAAAGCGTAGGCGTTCATTATCTGCCGGAAACCGGCTGAAGTTTGATGAAACGAACCTTTGCTGAGGTTCGATTAAGGGCAAACGTCGCACTTGAACGGCGCACCGTTCAAGGCGCGCATTGAACGATTCGTCGTTCAATAGCGTCGCGAAAGGTCCTGAGGTTTGCCTTAGGAAGTTTGATGACCGGGCGAAACGCGGTGCGTTTCGCTGGTTCCTTGAACGCTGCGGCGTTCAAGTGGAAACTTTAACCGGAGTATGGTTGGAGGAAAGTTTCATGGAGAGAAGATTCGTTAAGACCGGCATCCCCGGCCTCGATGAGATATTGGGCGGAGGCCTGCTGGAAGGGTCGATAAGCGCGCGGACCGGCCCGACCGGCTCTGGCAAAAGCACGCTCGCCGCGCAGTTCCTCTACGGCGGCGCGGTGGAGGCCGGCGAAACCGGCCTGTACCTCGCAATCGAGGAAAGCAAGAGGGACTTCATGTTCCACATGAGCGGCTACGCATGGGATTTCGGCGCGCTCGAGCGCGAGCGGCGCTTCGTCTTCCTGGACTACCCCATCCACGAAGTGGACCAGATAATAAACCAGGCGAGCGCGATACAGGAGATAATCAACAGCACCGGCACGAAAAGGGTCGTGATAGACTCGATAATGCCGATAGCGCTCTATTTCAAGGGGGATGAGGAGCGCAAGAGGGGATTCCTCAAGTTCATCGAGAACATCCGGAAATGGGGCACGACTACATTTATCATCTCCGAGGACACGAAGATGGGCGAGTCCACGATGCCGGGGTCAGAGTTCGGCATCGAGAGGTTCACGGACGGCTGGATAAACGTATTCTTCAAATACGACGAGAAGTCGATGGAGAGGAAGCGCTATGTCGAAGTCGTAAAGATGAAGGGCATCGCGCACTCCAGCCGCAGCTTCCCCGCGGTGATGGGGAACGCCGGCTTCAGCATAATCCACGAGCTGGCGCCGAAGGCCCCTATCGCGATTCAGAAAAAGCCGGTGCCCGCCCCGAAAGAGGCCGCGCCGGCCATCGAGGAAGAGGTGGAAAGGGCGTTTACCGAAAAGCCCCACAGGCTGATGAAGCCGGAGCCGCCGCCCGAAGCCCCGAAGCCGAAGCCTGAAAAGGAGGCGGCCCCCGCGCCGAAGCCCAAGGCCGAAATTCCAAAAGAGCCCCAAAAGCCCGAAGCGGCGAAGGCCCCTCCTCAGGCGAAACCCCCCCAGTCGGGCGTGAGGAGGCTGCTCAAGGACGAGGAGTTCGAGCAGCTCAAGAAGCTCCTTGCCGAAAGCGGGGAGGACGAAGGGGAAAAACCATCGACGCCCCCGCCGCCTGTCCAGAAGGCGGCCCCCAAAACCGCCGCGAAAGCGAAGAAGAGGCCGCCGCCGGCGAAAATGTCGCCCTCCATTGCGCAAAAGATAGCAGAGGCGAAGAAGAAGCTCATGAAGAAATGAGCGTGCCCCAGGCGTTCTTCACTTTTTCAGAGTCATTTTCATTGATTATTATCCTCTTCCCCAGCGACTCGAACCTTTTTACGGAGGCGGGGTCGGCCTCGTCCAGGATTACGTCATGGAACCCCTCCGCGTCGCCCCCGTACCCTTTCGGGATTCTCGCGACGAGCAGTTTTTTCTCCCTGTAGCCCGAAACGCCGAGCGGGGAGTCGGGGGGCAGGACGACGCGGCATTTTAGCGAGAGCAGCTTTTTTACGATTTCATCCCGCGGGGCGCACTCGACCTGCACGTTGATGAAGAAAGTGAGGGCGTCGTAGACGTCGAGGTTTGTCGGCTGGCCTTTCAGGGCGTCCATGTCCGTTATGTGTATCAGGACGAAGCCCTCTTCCTTTAGGCCCCTCGCGACGTCTATGGGCTTCCCGAGAAGCCTCATCCTGCCCCCGACGCTTGAAAACGCCTGCTTGTCCTTCAGGAAGATGACCGGAATCCTCATTTACTTTCCCCTGAGCCTTGAGATTGCCTCGTCCACGGGCAGGACTTCCTCCTTTCCGCTCGCCATGTCGCGCAGTGTCACCGAGCCCGCCTTCGCCTCCCGCTCGCCTATTATCGCGACGAAGGGTATGGAGAGCGCATTCGCATAATCGAACTGCTTGCGCAAATTGCGCTCGTTCAGGTCGGTTTCGCACGGGATGCCGGCCGCGCGCATCTTCGCTGCAAGGGACAGCGACTCGGGATAGAGCTCCTTTTTCACCGCGGCGACGACCACCACGCTGTCGGTCTTCTTTCCGGCATTCCCCCTCTCCCCGATGAGCGTGACGAGGCGCTCGATGCCGACGGAGATGCCGACTGCCGGGGCCGGCTGGCCGTACACTCCGAGGAGGCCGTCGTATCTTCCTCCGGCGATTACGGTCCCTATGTCCTCGCTCAGCTTGACTTCGTAGACGGGCCCCGTGTAATATCCCAGGCCGCGCACCAGAAAAAGGTCGAGTTCAACCTCGAAATCGCACATCGAGAGTATCTCTCCCACCTCCCTTGCGCCCTCCTCGCTGTATTTAGCGGCGAGGGCCAGCTTCTCATTGTTCCCGCCCTTTGCCCGTATCACTTCAAGAAGCTCCGCCGCCCGGCCCCCGATGACTTCGTAAAGCAGCTTCTCCACTTCGCCTTCTCCAATCTTGTCGAGCTTGTCCAGGATGCGGAAGACCTCGCCTTTCATCTCCCCCTCGATTCCAACCTTCGCCGCGACGCCGTCTAGGATTTTCCTGCTGTTCAGCATTATTCTGGGTTTGAATCCGAATGAAACGCACACGTCCCGCGCTATCGCGAGAAGTTCCGCCTCGCAGCGCATGGACGCGCTCCCGACGATGTCGGCGTCGGCCTGGTAGAATTCCCTGAACCTTCCCCGCTGGGGCTCCTCCTTCCTCCATACCACGTCGATTGCGTACCTCTTGAAAGGCTTCGGCGAATCGGTCGATGAGGCGTAGCGGGCGAGGGGGACCGTCAGGTCGAACCTGAGCCCGTATTCGCCCCCATCGATTACGAAAATCTGCTTGTCCACCTCGGGGCCGGCTTTGGCCCTGAGCGTGTCGAGGTATTCCATGGCCGGAGTCTCGAGCGGCCTGTATCCGTAGGAGCGGAAGATGGAGCGCAGTTTCTCCACTACCCCCTCGCGCACAAGCATGTCCTCCGGGCCGATGTCCCTCATTCCCTTTGGAGTCAGTTTCATGGATACGACATTCCGTTTTGCCATTTTTTAAACCTCCGATTTCCATTTTTCGACTGCGGCGCGAGCGGATATCGCGGCCGTGTCGAGCAGGGCGAAGGAGGCGTCTTGTTGGGACACGGCGAGCGGAAGGTCGGTGCATGCGAGGACCATACCCTGCGCGCCGAGCCCCCCGAGCGCTTCCATCGCTCCGAGCAGGCGTTTTTTGGGGCTTTCAATCCCGCTTCCAGAGAGTATTTCGCGGATTGCGAGCGTTATCTCGCCCTGCACGGGACGCTCCGGGACCACCGGCTCCAGGCCCGCCTGCCTGAGCGCCTCCTGGTAGTATCCCTTGCGGAGCGTCACTTCGGTCCCGAGCACCCCCCACCGTTTAATGCCGCCCGAGCGGGCCTGCGCCACCGTTTCCTCGACAAGCGAAAGCATGCGGTATTTCTTCCGGAGGGCCGGCACGAAGCCCTGCATCGTGTTGCATGCTATTAGGGAGAAGGAAGCCCCGGCAGATTCGAGGCGCGCGATTCCATTGTCAAGCAGGGCGAGCAATTCCTCATCGTCGCTTCCCTCCACGACCACGTCCGGGACGGGCATGCTGTAGATGATTATAGGGGGGAAGTCCGAATCGAGCTTCGCGCCAAAACGCCGCTGGCAGTATCTTACCATCTCCATGTAGGTGTAGGCCGTGCTCTCCGGCCCCATCCCGCCCAGAATCCCTATCGCGCTCATGAGGGTGCACCCAGCGACTCCCGGACGGGCTTTAGCAAATAGGCCCAGAGGCATTCGGAAACTACTGGCGCGAACCGCGATATCGATGCCGTCCCCGCCTTTTCGAGCATCGCGACCGCCCCGGCCCCGTCACGCAGCGCCGAGCCGTTCAGCCGCACCGGGACCGAGTCGGCGCATGCGGCGGCCTCGACCGCGAGGGCCGCAAGCCGCGCGAAGGGGTTCATGAACCCGCCGTAGTCAAGCGGCGTCCCGGCGGCGCGCTGGGCGAGCGCGGAGATTTTCTTGTCCACCTCTTTTTTGGTGTCCGAAAGCAGCAGGCGCGATTCGCCTTCCTTCGCGATGTAGGGAATGATGGGGCGGGGGGATTGCGGCGAGCTCCGCAAATCGAGCGGCTGGCGGAGCTGTATCGTCCCCATGAAGCGGCGGATGAAGAAATCGTATTCCTCCTCGCTCGAGGGGCCGGCCTTGCATGACACTCCACGGCTTTTTGACAGCCAGGCCGCCTCCGCCACCTCGAACAGCCGGTAAAGCGACGGCGAATCGAGCGGGCCGATCGCATCCATCAGGCCGGGCGGCATTGCGGAAAGTATTGCTTGTTCGAGCGATTCCGCAGTCCGCGAGAAGCGCTCGCCCTTCCGCTCGCTGATTATCCCGCGAAGCTCCCTCAACGACTCCACTTCGCTCCAGTACCCCGGTTCGCACCACAAATCATCCGTGCGAAGGATTGAGACAGGCACTCGGAGGGCGCGCGACGCCGCGCTTATCGCGCGGATTTTTCCCTCTTCCCCTTCAATCAGCTCCGATGCCGGCCTGCCGTTGAGCTGGGCGAACCTCCCTGCGACGAAAACCGTGAGGGGGCAGTCCGCACCGGAGCGCATGAGGCGGGATGAGAGCAGAAGGACATCGAGCTGGTCGAGCGGCTCGGCGGCGCGCGAAACGCTTATTCCAAAATAGAGCGGCCCCGGGTCCATCAGGGAAACCCGCTCGGCCAGCCCGAACTTCCTGATGCCTTCAAGCATCAATTTTTGGCCCTTCGGAATGAAGGACATCCCTTCCTTTGGTTCTTGTCGACAGTTCCATTTTCACACCTCCTTTTTTCTCAGATAGCTCCCGTTGAATGCGCATGATTCGGCGTTTTCCGGCGCCTTCGATATGGAGACGCTTGCCCTGCCGCAGGAAACGGCGCTCACGCTGAGCAGGATTTTCCCGTCGGTTTCAGTACGAATGGCTTCCTGGATTTCCAATGGTAAGACTAGCCGCCCCTTCCTGTCGAGGCGAATGAAGAAAATCCTTTTCCGTGGTGAAGAACACCCCTTCCCTTTCCTGCCATCTCGTCCACCAAATATCACAATGATTGGGGATTTCCCACTATTTAAATGTTTGTAACCAATAACAGAACCATGAGAAGGACGGGTGCGGCGCTTATTGCCGCGGCGGTGTTTTCTGGGAGGCCGGATTTCTCCTCATTCTCCCCTAAAATCGAATTGGGCGCGGCATTCGCGCAGGGGAAAGGTCCCGGAGTGGCCGCGTGGGTGAAGGAGGGCGGAGCGAGGGAGCTTGCGGACGGCGACGAGAACGTCCGCCTCAACGCCGCGTGGAAAATACGGTATGCAGTGGAGGAAGGGGCGGACGTGTCGCCCGCCCTTGCGGGGCTTGTGAAGGCTCTCGTGGATCCAAACGCGAGCGTAAAGGGGTATGCTGCTTTCGCGCTCGAATTTCACTATTTGTTGAAGCGGGAGTGGACGAAAGCGGCCGCGCTGCTTAATCACAAGGACAACGAAATCAGGTCGCAGTCGTCATGGGCGCTCGGAGCCGCGGCGGAAAAGAAAGCCGACCTTTCCCGATTCCTGAAGGAGCTCGGGAAGGCTCTTTCGAACGACAACGAATTCGTCCGCTGGAATGCGGCGAAAGCGCTCGCCCTCCACCATCTGGGGAAGGGTGCCCGGGCGAAGGCCGAGCGGCTTGCAGCGAGCGACAATGACGACGTGAGGCAGGGGGCCGAGGAAGCCTTGCGTATTTACCGGCCCCGCTGAGGGGCTTTGAGCCTGAGAAGGTCGCGCGCCCTTCCGGGGATGCGCTCGTCGTCCGCCAGTTCCCGCGCCTGCTCCTCCGACCCGTGCGAGAAAATTTCCCCTGCGAGCCGGCAGGCGGTTGTTTCATCTGGGATTTTATCCCCTTTGAGGAGCCTGAACGCGCTTTCGCTGTCCTTCGCTTCGACTATTATGAATGAGACTGAGTCCTGGGCCTGCGGGGAAGTGACCCTTCCGCATCTTATAAGCCCGGCCGCCCGCTCAGACATCCACCGCCAGAATGAATCGGAAAGCCTCGCGCCAAGGATGGCGGACGCCACCACCGCACCTGCAAAAACCGCCGCGGTCTGGTATTGGCTTAGGGGGTTGGCATCCCTTACAGCACGCTCGGCAAAAGCGAGGATGCAGGGCATGGAAAGCGGCGCGAGCAGGCGGGCGATCGCCCCCCTTCGCGAGCTTCTCTCGAGCCTCTGGCAAAGCGCGTCCTGGATGCCGGCCGGCAGAGCCTCCCCCGGGGCACCCCTGATGGCGCCTTTTTCGAGAAAATCCGAAACCTGGCGGGCGCTCCCGTATTTCGAGAGCTCCGCAGCCTCCTCCGGCGCGAGCTCGAGCAGGGGCTGCGGAAGCCTTTTGTCCGGCTTCCGCCCGCTTTTTTGGGAGAATCGGAGCATGGTGAACAGATTATTTTACATATTAACACTTTAAACCGTTTCACTTCCCCAAAAAATAAAAGGAAGTGTGTGTATTTCGGTCCATGTTTGAGTTCGGCAAAAAGCTCGCCGCCGTGCTTTTCTTCGCATCCCTTCCCCTTTTCATACCGCTTGCATACAGCGTGGCTGCCGGAGACGGCGCCTGGCCGCCAATCCTCCTGACAATCGTCCTGCTGGCCCTCCCGGCAGTTCCCCAGCTCACGCTGGGCATAATAGAGAATATCCTGGGTATCGTCAGGAAGGCCATAAATCCGGAGACGCCCTTCAACTACGCCCGCATCATCGGGACGGAGAGGATACAAAAGGAAGTGGAAGTGCTGACGCTAGGCGAGATTCTCGCAATCACGTCCCTGGCATGGCTGATAGTCCCGGCCGTGACGACCATACCCTATATTTATTTCGGTGTCCCTCCGCTCGATGCCTTCTTCGAGAGCATGTCCGGCTGGACTTCGACCGGGCTCTCGGCGCTTACGACGGTCTCCGCGGTCCCGCAAAGCCTGCTCCTGTTCCGCAGCGTCACGCAGTGGGTCGGGGGGATAGGCATAATGATACTCGTGCTCAGCACCACACGCGGCAGGGAGGCGGTCAGCTTCCTGAAGGCGGAGGGGCGGAACGAGACGCAGCTTGGAATCGCCTCCACGGTAAGGGCGACTTTCGGGGTTTATCTAGCTCTTACGCTGGTTTTCATCGCCCTGGCCTCCGCGGCCGGATTCGGCCTGTTCGAGGCCGTGAACCTCACTTTTTCGGGGATATCGAACGGAGGCTTCTTCCCGTTCGACTCTCACCCCATGAGCGACATGCAGAAGCTCGTGCTTGCCGGGATGATGTTCGCCGGCGCGACTTCGGTCCTCTTTTTCAGGAATGTCTGGAGGGGGCAGGTCGAGAAGGCGGTGACGGACGAGGAGTTTCTGGCGTTTGCCGGAGTTACGGCTCTCGCGGTGCTTCTGATATCTTTCGGGGGCGGGGGAGGAGGGCTGAACGCCGTTCTCAACGCGGTGGCCGCGATAACCGGGGGCGGATTCTCGCTGGGGGACATCCCTTCGCTGGGCGCTTTCGGAATGTATGTCCTGATTATCCTGATGCTTCTTGGGGGGATGACAGGCTCGACGACGGGAGCCATCAAGTTCTGGCGCATACTCGTGATATTCAAGGCGCTCGCGAGGCAGGTCCGGGAGGGGTTCATGCCCCCGGGAGCCGTCCAGGTCGTCAAGATAAACAACCTCCCGATAAACGAGCGGATGATAGTCGAGAGCGCTATTTTCGTCTTCGCATATATTCTCATCTTCCTCGCGGCGTCCGGAGCGTTCATGGCAGCCTCATATGGGACCGAGGATTCGCTGTTCCTGGTCGCGACCGCGCTTGGCAACGTCGGGCTCTCCACGGTGAGCATACCCGCGGTCGGGGCCGCCGGCAAGGTGCTTTTAATTTTCCTGATGTATATCGGAAGAATAGAGATATTCCCGAGCCTCGCGCTCGCGGCTCTCATTACGAGGAGATGAAATGCATATCGTTGTTTTCGGTGCTGGAAGGGTCGGGAAGGCCCTCGTGAAGATTCTGCAGGAGAGGAAGCACAAGGTCACGGTGGTCGATGCGGACCGTTCGGTTTGCGACGAGGTCGCTGGCGAGACGGACGCTTCGGTGATATGCGGCGACGTTTCCGACCCCAAGCTGATGGAGGAGCTGAAGCTCGACAAGGCCGATTTCGTCTTCGCGGTCACGGGGAGCGAGGAGACGAATTTCCTCGTCTCGATGTACGCGAAGCACATGAACGCGAAGAACGTGATTTCCCGCGCCTCCGAGGAAAAGTATTCCCAGCTGATGGGGAAACTGGGCGTCGAGCCCCTCGTCCCGGAGCAGACGCTCGCGCGAGAGCTTGCCAACATGGTGCTGAACCCGCTGATATCCCGCATGCTCGACCCGACTTTCTCGGGCGTCGAGATGTTCGAGAAGGAGGTTTCGGGGGATTTGAGGGACAAGACCGTGGCTGAAGCCGGGAAAAAGCATGATTTCGTGATAGTTTCGGTTTTCACCGATGGGAAGTTCGTCCCCCCGGCGCCCGATTTCGTGCTGAAGGAAGGGATGACAGTCGTGGTGGTCAGGCACAATGTTTGATTTTTATTACTTATGAATCACTATCATTTGCTTATCCTAGCCCCGTCGTCTAGCGGTCAAGGATAGGAGACTCTGGATCTCTTGACAGCGGTTCGAATCCGCTCGGGGCTATTTTTGGTCAAATGCGCGAGCCTTTATGGCTCGCGGGCTCCTATCGTTGCCCTGATTTCTCGATAGGCAACTCCGAAAGAGTGCCATAAAAGGTTGTAATATTTTTCTGTGTCCTTGCGACTTTGTTCTGGGAAGTAGGGGAAGTGTGTTTCGAGATGGGAAGCAAGAGATTGGGTTATATACTCTGGAATGAGATCGTCATGAAGGGGTCGTGAGAGGCCGTAGTATTCTTTGGTACCAAGTTTTTCTTTAGTTTTCTTCTTATCTCCTCCGTGTAAAGAGTCCAATGCACTTCGCAGAAATGCTCCGGAAAGAGTAGGATACTCATCTAAGAAATGTTGGGCCAATGAGAAGGACCTACAAGCCTTTTCTATGAGGGATTTCTTTTCCGAAGTTAAGTTTTCATAAGTAGAAAAAAGCTCTTTCGTTTCTTTGAGTGCTGGCATATCGGTTTCAGTTAGTTCTGGGCTATCGTGCTTACTATTAGCAGATTCAGCTGAGAAAAAGCCCGGATGAATCAGTCGCATGCCGGCTAGATAAGCATAGGAAGGTTCAACATAGATGTTTTGTATCGTGGAGATAACGGGTAGAATTTTTCGAACATGTAGATAACCGAATAGTTTTGCTTCAGCTTGATCATAGGCTTTTAACTTAAAACAGATTACTAGCGGTACTGGATATTTTTCTGAGGAATAACGAGATTCGTCAGATGGGTAGAGTGTACAGCTATCAAGCGTGATTTTCCTAGTAAGAAGAGGTTGCCAAAACGTTCGGCACGGATAGTAAAATGTCCATTCGCTTTCAAGCGGTTTAAACGAATCGTATAGTTGTTTTATTTCCATTAAATTATCCGATGTCGAGTTCAGAATTATCGTATTTTCCTTTATGCAAATTGAGAGTTCATCATCGCCAAATGTGAGAAGTGTCTGGGAGTAGTCCTCTTTAATTTGTCCTCGCATAGGGATCGGTAAATGCGCTCGGATATATCTAATAAACGCCCGCTGAATCCGAGGATCAGCGAATTCTAGTAGTAAATCAGGCATAGTGCCCTATTAGTCGTAAATGATTTTAGAAAGTGCGGGGAGGGGGTCAGAAACGTAGAGAGAAATGGGGGGAGGGCGCTCCCTCCCCGCGTTTCTTCTGTTCGAATCCGCTCGGGGCTATTTTCTGTTTGATGCTCGCGCTCGTGATGGACTTGCCTGTCAACCCGAAGGGTTGACCATCTGCCCAAAGATGCGCGAGCCCTTATGGCTCGCGGGTGAAAGTCGCAATCGATGACTGGAGGCGGAATGCCGGAAACCGGCCGCGGGACGCACTCCGAGGTAAGCTCTGCTTAAGAATCTTGCGTTTCAATCCTATCCCGCATGAATCCTCCGCGCAGCGTCAGTGACAGCCTAGCCAAGGCAGAATGGGACGAGCTAGCGAACATGCTGCGGATAGTGAGCACGGGCGTCGAGGGGAATGACGCGCAGGCGAAAAGGCTCAAGGCGAAGTTGGGCCTGATAAGGATGCTCATGTACCAGGAGATAAGCGGGTGGAACGGGGACAACTCCATCGAGCTCTCGTATTTCATAGCATCCTTCAAGACCATACAGAAGGTCGAGAAGGAGCTGTCCGCGAGGGGGGTGAAGAAGAGCGAGTTCCTGACCTTCCTGAAACTGCTGTTTTATAAATTCCAGAAGCAAAGGCTAAAAGCGAAAAAACCGTTCGCTCTCCTCAGCGAGTTCAAGAAGATGAAAGAGGTCGTGGAAAATGGACACAGTCCTATATGAGAAGCCGATGCGCGTGGAGCTTGTCGGGACCATCCTGTTCGTGCAGGGGAGCCAGACCAAGAAGACGACGAGGACGCTCTCCCAGATGCAGAAGACGCTCATGAGCCCGCCGACGGGCATACCGGAAGTCGACATGTATTACATGTACAGGAACGTCTACAAGGCGGACGACATCAGGTTCGACGTGACGGTCATACCCTCGACTTCGATAAAGGGGGAGTGCGCGAAGACGCACGGGCACTACCACCCAGGAAGCGAGGAGGGGCCGGCGTATCCTGAAGTATACCAGGTCCTCCGCGGGCAGGCATCGTTCGTGCTCCAGAAAAAGAACAGGAACGGGAGCGTGGACGTCATGGTCGTGAACGCGGGCGAGGGAGACGCGGTCCTGCTTCCGCCCGGCTGGGGGCACGTTTCCGTCAACAGGGGCGACGACGTCCTCGTCCTCTCCAACCTCGTGTATGACAGGTTCGAGTCGCTCTATTCGGAATACGAGGACAACCAGGGCGCGGCATACTACATCATGAAGGATGGGGAGCTGGTGCACAACACGAACTACATAGTGCATGAGATGGAGAGGCTGAGCGCGAAGGAGCTCGCATCGAGGCACGGGTTCTCCTGCGGGGACCTGCTCCAGGAGTTCCATGCAGACCCCAGGAAGTTCGGCTTCCTGAAAAGCCCGAAGCTGCTTTTCAAGGGCTAATCGAGTTTCACAACTCCTGCTTTCTGCGCTTTCCCCTGCGCAATCCTGTCGTTCCCGCCGCCCGAGCCGCCAAGCTCCTTCAGCGCCCACTCGAGAAGGGCCTTCGCGCTCTGTCCCGAGTTCTTGCCTGCGGCCGCGACTATGTTGCCGCTCCGGTTGATGAGCACCGCGGACGCGTTGTCGCTCTCCGCTATTTTCAGGGCAAGCTTCCGCAGGGAGCCCTCCTCCAGATCGAGGAGCTTCATGACCGGCTTCCCCTGCGACGAAGACATGAGCTCCGCGGCTTCCTCTTTGACGACAAGCTCGCCCAGCGACTCGATCCTCTTCCTCTGGGCCTTCC
>JBFLVW010000030.1:0-25214 GCA_040758235.1 Microcaldota archaeon | reverse complement strand
CTGAGGGAATGCCACGCTTCCGTGATATCCGCGGAAGGGAAGGAAATCGTCCTCGACAGGACTGTTTTCTATCCGCGCGGAGGGGGACAGCCCGGCGACAGGGGGACCATGCATCCGGTTTCCGGCATCGCGTCTCCGGCATCGGGATTACGCGTCGTGGACGTCTACAAGAAAGAAGGCAGAATACTCCACCAGCTCGAAACCGGCGACCACTCCCTGAAACCCGGCGACGGGGTGAAGTGCGTGCTCGACTGGGGGCGCCGCTACAAGCTCATGCGCATGCACACTGCTGCCCACGTGCTCGGGGCAATCATGCACGACGCCCTGGGCATCCTGATCAGCGGCAACCAGCTCGAAGAGGATAAGACAAGATTCGACTTCACCATGAGCGAATTCGACCGCACGAAGTTCGAGATGGTCGTCGCGAAGGCTAACGAGGCGCTGTCGCGGGAGGCCGAGCTGAAAATCTACTCCCTCCCGCGCGAGGAGGCGATGAAAATTCCGGGAGTCGTAAAACTCGCAGGAGCCCTTCCTCCTTCCATCAGCACCCTCCGCATCGTGGAAATCCCTGGCATAGATGTTCAGGCAGACGGCGGAACCCACGTGCGCAGCCTCTCCGAAGTCGGGAAAATTGAAATCCTCAGGCTTGACAACAAGGGAAGGGAAAACCGCAGGATTTATTTTACCCTATCCCCCTAATCCTTGGGGATTCCCATGAAAAACAAAGCGATAAGCTATCTGTTCGTGATACTGTGGCTGCTGGTTTTTGGAGGGGCGGCCTACTTCGTCCTGATGTACATGGGCGGCCTTTTCACCGCCATCGTGGACTTCGTGACGACGAATGACTACTCGAAGCTCCAGCAGTGCGGCGTGACTCCGCCCCCGGAGTTCAACAAGCTGAAGGCGGACCTGCCGACGATACTGCCTGCGGTATACCTGGGCCCGGTCGCGATATTCTTCGCGTCGTTCCTGATGTTCCTCGCGGGATACTTCTACCACAAGGCGAGGCTTGAATCGGAGGCGAAGAAGGCCGAGGAGATGGAGCGCCAGATGGTCCACAAGATAGTGAACAAGATGGAGGGCGACAAGCCCTCCCGCCCGGCCCAGCCTTCCGGCGGCCCTATGCAGTCCAAGAAGCGCAGGGTCGTGGAAAAGGTCGTGGAGGAGGACCCCTCCGGCCGGTACCGCGAGGTCCAGACCGAGGAGGAAACGAGGGAAGGCTCAGTGGACGAATCCGAGGAATACGAGGAAGAGCCTGAAGAGGAGGAGCCTCCGCCCAGGAAGAGGAGATGATTATTCGTTTTGGGGCATTTTGCCCCGCAATTTCTTATTTTCGCGGAAATGAACTATCGAATTCCTTTAATAGGGACTCCCCTGTTTTCTCATCATGGGGGATGAGAAGCTTGCAGAGTTCATAGGCATTCTACTTGGCGATGGGAATCTTGGTATCTACAAATCCCGTGCGGACGGGAAAGTCAAGACTCAGTACAGGATAAAAATAACTTTGGATTCCCTCACGGATAGAGAATACTGCCTTCATGTCGTCAGACTCATCGAAGGCATCTTCGGAAAAAAGCCGGTTGTCTGGAAGCGAAAAGATGCACGGGCAGTAGACCTCTTTATTTTTGGGGAAAACTATCTGCAATCACTTCTTCGCCTCGGCATGGCTCTCGCTCCAAAATGGGATCGAGCAACTATCCCTATGGCTTTCACAAAGCATCGCTATGGCCGCTTGGTTGTGAGGGGCTATATGGATACCGACGGCTGCATCTGCGTGGTCAACAATAATGGTATTCGCTACCCAAGAATCGAGATGAAAATCTGCCCCTCGCCAATGCAGGAGCAATTTATTGGCATACTCATCCAAAACGGCTTCAAGCCCCAGATAAGCAAGCTCGAAAAAGGAAAAGTGCGCGTCACCCTTGCCGGTATCGGCAATCTGAAAAGATGGAACGAATTGATTGGTTTTTCTAACGAACGAAATCAAAAAGTGGCCAACTCTTTCCTCGGCGAGACTACCACTCAGCATTATAAAGCGCACGGCAGATAATAGGTTGTTCTGACTGTCTTCAGTTAGGGCAATCTGGGTTAAAGTGCTCCAGGCAAAAAGCGGGGTAGGGAAGCTTGGAGTTCCCACTGGACTGAACTTTTGACCACATCAAAAGTTTGGGGTGAAGCTCATAACCCAGGGACCGGTAGTTCAAATCTACCCCCCGCTATTTTTCTCAAAAAATGGCGGGCTTTGAACCGCAGTTCAAACAACCGCTATTTTTTCTCAAAAAATCGCAGCCGCAGCTCAGGCAAGCCGCGTTATACTGCATCGGGCATCAGCATCATATCAGCCCCAGCGTGAAGTTCCCGAGGGCCGCAAGAAGCGCGAACCTGAGAATTCTCCCGGCCGCGCATGCGGCGAGGAAATGCCACCATCTTATCTTGAGGCCGCCAGCGACAACGCCTGCTATGTCGAAAAGCGGGTTTGGTATGAATGAAAGGGCGAATATCGCCGCTACGTCGTATTTCCTGACGAGCTCCTCCACCTTCTTGCTTTCCTTTATCCTGCTGTTGAGGACGTCCCTGACGCCGTCGCCTGCGAGGAATCCGGTCATCTCCCCGATAGCCGAGCCGGAGCCGGCGAATAATCCGAGCAGGACCGGGTCCATCGCCGGCGCGAGTGCGATGATTATCGCCCAGCCCGGGGCCGGGAAAACGATTGTCGCAGAGCTAAGCAGGGCTATCGTGAACACCCCGAGGTAGCCAAAGGCGCCAAGCGCCTCTATTTCACCGGAAAAAAAGAACACGGCCGCAGCTATCGCCAGCGCGGCCAGAATCTGCAGGATGCCCTCGTATCTCTTTTCCATGCTGTTACCATTTGCGGTTCAGGCATGACGTTCCAATCACAGGTCAACAATACCTCTTCTCATCATAACCGCGGAAGAATAAGGCCTGAAAAGATATAAAAGAGGATTAGGGCGCTACAGCACGCTGATGTTCACGGTGCACGACGAGACTCCGACAGTGCCGGGGGTGATTTGTATCGTCCTCCCGTTGTCGGCGTCCACGTGCGAAGTCATGACACCCGGCGGGCAGACAAGCCCCGCCTTTACCGTGCCGCCGCTGCAGCCTATGTCGAACACGGCGTTCCCTGAGCCGTCCCTGCCCGTATACTGGATGGAATAGTTTCCTGCCGTTACCGTCATCGTAGTGTTCGCGGTCCCTGAGAATGAGCCTGCCATGACTTCCGGGCAGAGGATTTTTCCTCCTCCGTCCCCTCCCATGCCGCCATCTCCGCCCATTCCGCCGTCCCCGCCGGAACCGCCGTCCATCATGCTGCCGCCGTCCCCTCCCATGCCGCCGTCGGACATGGAGCCTCCGTCGCCTCCGGCATCATGCCCGCCGTCGCGTCCGGGAACGCCCACCATCGGATTTTCGATAGTGCACGAAGCCGCAGCGGCAACGATTGCCGAGGCGAGGAGCCTTCTCTTCAGCTTGTCGCGCAACCTTGCGGAAGGGCCCTGGGCCCTGCCATTGTCATCCATCCCTTCGTGCCTGAGCGTCTTCATTCCATCATCCTCACAAAACGTTGATGTTCACGGTGCACGATGCGACCCCCACCGTGCTCGGGGTTATCTGGATGGTCCTTCCGTTGTCGGTGTCCACGTGCGAAGTCATGACGCTTGGCGGGCACACGAGCCCGGTGACGACGCTCCCGCCGCTGCATTCGATGTCGAACAACGCGTTCCCCATGCCGTCCCTGCCGGTGTATTGTATCGAATACCCTCCCGCCATGACAGGGCCGCCGGTGTTCGCAGTGCCCATGAACGAGCCGGGCCCTACTTCGCCGCAGAGCAGGCCGCCGTCCGTCCCGCCGTCGCTTCCGCCGTCGGTCGTGGTACCGCCGTCCCCTCCGTCCGTTGTCGTTCCGCCGTCTCCGCCATCAGTGGTCGTCCCGCCGTCGCCGGAGCCGCCGTCAGAGCCCCCATCACCGGTTTCGCCGCCATCGCTCGTGTCCGGTCCCGCATCATGGCCTCCGTCTCCCGCGTCTGTCTTTCCTCCGTCTTCTTCAGTGCCGGTGTCAGGGCCAGGGGTCACCCCGATATCCGGTTCGATGGTGCATGAGGCCACGACTGCCATAATTCCCGCTGCGACCACCTTGGCCTTCAGCCTTTCCAAAAGCGTTTTTTTCGCGGTCCCGCCGCGCTCCTCCCTTTCTTCTTTCCTGTCTTCATCATGCCTAAGAGTCCTCATTCCATCATCCTCACAAAACGTCTATGTTCACGTTGCACGACGCGACTCCCACCGTGTTGGGGTGTATCTGTATCGTCCTTCCGTTGTCAGTATCCACATGGGAAGTCGTCACTCCCGGGGGGCATACCAGACCAGTGACTACGTCCCCTCCGCTGCAGTATATGTCGAACCAGGCATTGCCGGAGCCATCCCTGCCCGTGTACTGGATTGAATAGCCGCCGGCGCTAACGGGCGTCGAAGTGTTGGCGCTTCCGACGAACGAGCCCGGCCCTACTTCGCCGCAGACGATGCCGGCGTCCCCGCCGGAACCGCCGTCGGTCATGGTCCCGCCGTCGCCTCCGCTTCCGCCGTCCACATCAGGTCCGCCATCGGTCACGGTTCCCCCGTCGCCTCCCGAGCCTCCGTCTCCGCCTGAGCCTCCGTCGGTTTCAGTGCCGCCGTCAGTGATGGTGCCCCCGTCCCCGCCGGCTCCGCCATCCCCGCCAGACCCCCCGTCGCCTCCGCTTCCGCCGTCGGTGACGTCAGGGCCTCCGTCAAGAGTACCGCCGTCTCCCCCGTTCCCTCCGTCGGGCCCCGCGTCGGTTTCGCCGGCATCCTCTTCCCCGGCGTCATGGCCGGAGTCCGGTCCGGCATCCTCCACCCCGGTGTCTTCCCGTGGAATCCCCACGCCGGGGCCTTCAATGGTGCATCCTGCGACGGCCATGTATCCGCCGACGACAGCAATCGCAAGCTTTTTTGCAATCCTCTCCATGAGAGGCTCTCTCGTGAACGTCTTCTTTTCCTTAGAAGCCTCTGCTTCGCAGTCCTTGCCCTGTTCATGGTGGAGTCTCATGGTCTTATTTTGCCTGCTCCCTTTTATAAGTGTTTCGATGTGGTTTTTGGTAGATGAAAAGTCGGGACGGGGGTCGGGGTCCCAAGCAGGCCAAATCATCTGCCAAAAATGGACCTGTTTTTGGCATCGTTCCACTCGGCCAAAACAGTCCATTTGCCCTCAAAGGGCAAATCATCTGAGAATTGAAAAGAAGGGAGGATGAAAAAAGGAACCGTAGGTTCCTTTTTATTGGACTTGGGGGGACTCGCACCCCCGGCCCCTCGCGTTCTGGTCTCCCGCCTCCGGCTTCCCGTTTCGGTGAGACTGCAAGGCGAGTGCTCTGCTTCCAACCTTTTAGGAAAAGGTTGGGCCAAAACTGGCCATCCATAAGATGTTTTCCTAAAAAGATGCTGAGCTACAAGCCCGGTTGGTATTGATAAGAAAATAAAGAGTTTAAATCACTGCTGGGCCTGCTCTTCCTTCTTAAACGCATAATGCTGGGCGTATGTCAGCGCCGAGCCTGCCCGGACCTTGGCCGCGACGAGGATGGCTTCGGCTATCTCCTCGTCTGTCGCCCCGGCAACCTTCGCCTTGCGGACGTGGTCCTCTATGCAAAAGCTGCACAGAAGCGCATGCGATACGCCGACCGAAATCAGCTCCTTCTCCTTCTGCGTGAGCTTGTCGGTCTTGTCCACCGCCTTGCTGAAGTCGAAATACGCCCTGACAATGTCCGGTTTCAACTCTTTCAAACCCATTCATTCACCTCAAAACCCGCTCCTGCCCCCAATCGGGTTTTGAACTAATAATTAGCGGAAAATAAAAACCCGTATAAACCATTCAAGGGAGATTCGAAAAGAACCGTAGGTTCTTTTCACAAAGGGAGATTCGAAAAGAACCGTAGGTTCTTTTCACAAAGGGAGATTCGAAAAGAACCGTAGGTTCTTTTCACTCGCAGCCGCCCCAGCCGCAGGAATAGCAGACCTTGCATCCCTCCTGGAAGACAAGGCTGCCGTCGCAGGACGGGCAGATTCCCTTCTTTATCTTCTGCGCCTCTGAAAGAGCTTCAAAAGGAACTTCTTTGGGCATCTCTGCTGGAAACGACGGTGCTTCTTCGGTCATGGGAATCCCTTCCAACCATACGCCTTTACGGATTTTAAACCGTTCTTTCCACGGCGTGGAGCATTTACCATAAAATCTACTAATTACCACTTATTGCCAGGCCGGCATCCCCGCCATTATCTCGTCAACGTATTCCTCGGCTTCCCTTCTTTCCCTGCGCTTGCTCTTCATGTAGTACAGCACCATCCCCTCGCGCACTTCGTGCCTCGGGCGCAGGCCGCCGTTCTCGTAAGTGCAGTGCCTGCAATACCTGTTGCCTTCCTTCATTCCCCCGAAATCGGACAGCCTGGCCATAGGCATGCCGCAGCTCTCGCATTTGTTGAGGCTCATACTTTCACCTGGTCGCGGGAGGATACTCGCAGGCAAAGCGTAAATACCTTTCCAAAATTTCCAAAAGAAAATGCCGTCCGCTCGGAGCTTCGGCTCCAAGGGCCGTCAAAATTTCCTGAGGCAAGCCTAAGGCTGGCACCTGCAAAATAAAAGAAATTTTGCCGAGGGGGGAATTTCCGCCGTCCGTAATGGACCCCAAGTTTTGGGCCGCCTTTTCCTAAAAGGCGGGATTCGAATCCCCGGCCTCTCGATCTCTCAGTTACGGGGGAAGCCCCCGGGTCCCGAGATGGCACAAAAGTGCTAAGATATCATCGGCCCGCCATGCTGCGGACCTCATAACTCATCGGGATGTTGAGGTGCAACGCACCTCGACAGCTGGTGGCCCTAGCCACCGGACTTACCTATGAGTCGAGCACTCTAGCCGACTGAGCTACCTCGGCAAAAAGCAGTGTTAATTAATTTGCTCACCTTTAAATTGATATACGAATTTTCGGTGCGCAAAATGGCTGACTACCCCACGCTTCTCCGGCAAGGCCTGCAGAAGGCTTACTCCGTGGCGACAGAGGCGCGTGGCAAGGGCCTCGACCCGGCGGACGAGGTAGAGGTGAAGATAGCCAAGGACGTCGCGGCCCGCGTCGAGGGCATCGTGGGCCCCCCCGGCGTCTCGGAGGCAATCCGCTCGATGGAAGCGACCGGGATGGCGAGGGAGGACATCGCCTTCGAGATAGCCAAAAGAATCGCCGCGGGCGAGCTGATGAAGGGCGGGAAGGAGGCGCTCATCGAGCAGGCGGTGCGGACCGGCCTCGGGATACTGACCGAGGGCGTGCTCGTCGCGCCGACCGAGGGAATCGCGAAAGTCAAGATAAAGCAGAACCCGGACGGCAGCGACTACGTCGGCGTCTACTATGCCGGACCGATACGGAGCGCAGGGGGAACCGCCGCCGCGCTCAGTCTCGTCCTTGCCGACATCGCGAGAAAAGTCTGCGGAGTCGGCGACTACCGCGCGACGGACTCCCAGGTCATGCGCTACATAGAGGAAGTCACGGTTTACGAGACGCGGTGCGTCCACCTCCAGTACCTCCCGCCGGAAGACGACATCCGCGTAATAGCGGCGAACTGCCCCGTCTGCATAGACGGGGAGCCGACCGAGGACATCGAGGTATCCGCTTTCCGCGGCGTCCCGGGGGTGGAGACCGACCGCGTGCGGGGCGGGGTGCCGCTCGTCATGTGCGAGGGCGTCGCCGCAAAATCCGCCAAGCTGCTGAAATACGCCAAGAAGCTGAAGCTCGGCTGGGACTGGCTCGAGAAGATAATCAAGGTGAAGAAAAAGGCCGACAAGATAGAAGTGAAGGCCGATTCGACCTATATGGAGGGCCTCGTCGCAGGCCGCCCGGTATTCAGCCACCCTTCCGCTAAGGGCGGCTTCAGGCTCCGCTACGGCAGGAGCAAGACCAACGGCCTGATGGCCAAGAACGTCCATCCCGCGACGATGATTCTGCTCGACAATTTCCTCGCCTACGGAACGCACATGAAGATTGAGCGGCCCGGCAAGGGGTGCGTGGTCGCCGCTCATGAGGGGCTGGAGCCGCCCGTCGTGAAGCTCAAGAGCGGACGGGTGATGAAAGTGCGTACCATCGAAGAGGCGTACGCCCTGCGCGAGGACATCGAGGAGATACTCTTCCTGGGCGACATACTCTGCACCTTCGGGGATTTTTCCAAGTCGAACCACCCGCTCATCCCCTCAGGCTACTGCGAAGAATGGTGGGAGCGGGAAGTGGAGGCGAAAGGCCTGCCACTGCCACCGCCCCTCGACGCCCCGGCCGCCTTCGAGTTCTCGAAAAACCACGGCGTCCCCCTCCACCCGAAATACACCTGCCACTGGCACGACATAAGCTCAGGGCAGCTTCGCTCGCTCGCCAAGTGGCTCGCGCTCGGGGCGGCGGGCATGGAGGGCGGCAGGCTCAAATCGCTCACCCTCCCCGAAGGCGATGCGGCCGGCAAGCGGGCCCTCGAGGAGCTTCTCGTGGAGCACCGCGTGCATGAGGGCAAGACCATAATCGATGGCGACGATGCGTTCGCGCTTCTCTCATCCTTGGGGTGGAAGGGCGGTCCCGTCGCGCTTCCGGACTTCGCCGGAGATACGGGGGCCCTGGAAACGGTGAACAACCTTGCCGGGGTGAAGATAAAGGCCAAGGCGCCAATCTACATAGGGGCCCGCATGGGGCGGCCCGAGAAGGCAAAGGAAAGGAAGATGGACGGCTCCCCCCACGTTCTCTTCCCGACCGGCTCGTTCAAGAACCGCAGCCTGAGCAAGCAGTACCGCACCCTCAAGGGCAGGGAAGGGGAGAAGACGATAAACCTCGAAGTCGTGAGGATGCGGTGCCTCAAATGCCGCCGGCTCGGCTTCTACAGGAAGTGCGGGGTCTGCGGGGAGCGGGCCGCCGAGGAAAAGGTGTGCGTGAAATGCGGCCGGGCCGTCGAGACGGAAATCCACTGCGACGTGAAGACGCTCCCCTACGACAGGCGGCCGGTGGACATCGTGGAGCTGATAGACTCCATCAGGACCGCGCTCGGCGGCATCCCCGACGAAGTGAAGGGCGTGAAGGGCCTCTCGAACACCGTCCGCATCCCGGAGCGGCTGGAAAAGGGCGTCCTGCGCGCCAAGCACGGGGTGTACGTTTTCAGGGACGGCACATGCCGATTCGACGCGACGGACATCCCGCTGACCCACTTCACGCCCGCCGAAGTCGGATTGAGCCTGAATCAGGCGCGGGAGCTCGGGTACGAGAAAGACTACCTGGGCAAAAATCTCGAGAGCGACGCGCAGACCGTGTCGCTGCGCCACCAGGACATCATCCTTTCCGACAACGGGGCGGAATACTTCATCAAGGTCGCGGAGTTCATGGACGACCTGCTCGTCAACGTTTACGGCCTGAAGCCCTTCTACGGCATCCGCTCGAAATCGGACCTGGTAGGCCACCTCTGCGTCGGCCTTTCGCCGCACACCAGCGCTGGCGTCCTGTGCCGGATTGTCGGCTTCACCAAGGCAACCGTAGGCTACGGCCACCCCTACTTCCATACGGCGAAGAGGCGCAACGCGGATGGCGACGAGGACTGCGTGATGCTCCTGCTGGACGCGCTCATGAATTTCTCGAGGAAATTCCTCGACGAGAAACGGGGGGGCACGATGGACGCCCCGCTCGTGCTCTCGATAGACATCAACCCCAAGGAGGTCGACGACGAGGCGCACGCGATAGAGATGGTGTCCCGCTACCCCCTCGAATTCTACGAGGCGGCCGAGCGGATAACCGCCCCGGGGGACATAAAGATAAAGACGGTCAAGGACGTCCTCGGCACCCCGGAGCAGTTCGAGCTTCCGATAACGCACCCAGGCGGCACCCTCGATGTCGGGAACACGCGCACCGCCTACGTGGAGCTGCAGTCCATCCCGGACAAGATTGACATCCAGTTCAGGCTCCAGGAGCGCCTGCGCCCCGTGGACAGGAAGGATGCGGCCGAGCGCCTCATCCTCAGCCATTTCATACCGGACCTCTATGGCAACCTGCGCTCCTTCTCCCGCCAGACCTTCCGGTGCGTTGCTTGCAACACGATTTTCAGGCGCGTCCCCCTCGCGGGCAAATGCGGGAGGTGCGGCGGCAACCTCCTCCTGACTATAAACAAGGGCGGGATTGAGAAATATCTCGAGATATCCCGGGAGATATGCGACCGATACGACCTTCCAGTCTACCTGAAGCAGAGGCTGGTCCTCGTCGAGAAGGAGATAAAGAGCATCTTCGAGGACGACAAGGCGAAGCAGATGGGCCTTTCAGACTTCCTGTGAATCCCGATTCACATAGGGATTTATCCCTTGCCCGCATATCGATGGTCATGCCGGATTTGTCATCGTCCCCGAAACTGTCAAGGAAGAACACCGCGACCTCCTGGGTCGACGCCAAGGCGGCCGGTAAAACGTCCGCAACCGCGCAGGCACAAAAGCCTGCAACCAAGGCGCCCCCCAAAAAGGATGAAGCGCCCGCGGCACAACAACCCGAACCCGCCCCATCTTCCGTTTCCCAAAACCCGCCGTCCGAACCACAAAACCCCGACCCGCAAAAAGAAACCGAAACCGCCCCGCCCCCCGCGCCGCAAGGCGGGCAAAAACCGGCCGCCCCTCAGGGAGAAAAACCGCCGCCATCCGGCGGCACGATAAAGGGCAGGGGGGTCGCGGCCCTCGTCAGCCTCTTTCTCCCGGGAGTCGGCCTCATCCTTTACGAGCGCAAAAAAATGATGGAGGGCGCCGCGGTTTTCGTGATAGCCATAGTCCTCGACATACTCTCGCTCATCGTGGCATTCGGGGGCGGACTTGTCGCGGGCAGCGTGTGCTGCATCCTCGGCCCGCTCCTTCTTCTCGGCGTCTTCCTGATTCCGGTCGTGCACATCGCGGCCGCCATCCACACCTACATGAGGACGGGCTGAAAGGGTAAACAGTGCTTGCGCTGGGGAAAGAGAAGGGAAAGGAAAAAAAGTCAAAAAACTCAAAGAAAAGGAGGGTAAAAGGGAACCTTTGGTTCCCTTTACTTCTTCATGCCTGCGACGAAAGCGCCGATGGCACCCAGCACAAGGCCCGTTATGGTGCCGATCACGACGCCGACGACGACCGCAACGACGCCGAAGCCGACGCCGACAGCCGCGCCCATGCCGTCGTTGCCGCCGGTCGCGAGGCCGACGCCTATGCCGAGCATGCTCATCACGAGGCCCACTATGCCGTTAACGACGCTGCTGATCAGGCCGGCAAGCCCGCCCGTGACTGCGCCTCCGACGAGGTCCATCTGGGCTTCCTTAACCGCCTTGTATCCTGACCATCCGAGCACTGCCAGAGAGACGATCCACATTGGCAATCCAAGGAGGCAAAGAAGGAAATTGACGAACGGTATCGCGCCTATTATTGCAGAAAACACCCCGATGGCAATAAGTATCACTATCGGGATCGTAGCTACCTTGAGCGACTTTCCAATATCAATACCCAAATTATCACCGCCAATACTTCTCTGATAAGCTTATAAATCGGTGATGTTGGCTAGGTAAGGGCTACCTCCCGATTTTTTTCGCTTCCGCGGTTATCAGGGGAAGCTCCATGCCCTCTCCCTTGTAGGCCTTCCACATCAGGAGGAGCCATAGGATAAGGACAGCAAGGCCGAAAAGGATGGAAATGAGGTCGAAAATGATGCCGAAGACCCTGCCCAGGAATGGTATGATGCCTATGAGGGCGGCCGCTATCGAGATGAGCAGCGAGATGGCTATTGCCGCCACCCAGAAAAAGATGCTCTGGGCGCCGTGGAACCTCTCGTAGCCGTCCTTGCGGAGCAGGAGCACAAGCGCACCCCCGACGATGGGGAACAGGTACGCGAGCGCCGCTACCACACGGTTTTCGTCCTTCATCCGACAACCTGCCTAAAGAATAATAGAAAGAAAAAAACACCAAAACTCACTTGACCTGCTTCTTCGCCATCTCGGTGACGCTCGGGAGCGTTACATCGCCGCCGTTGTACACCTTGTAGGCGAAGTAGAGCAGCACGAGCCAGCCGAGCGGGCCGACTATGCAGCCTATCAAGACCCAGCTCAACAGGAACGTCGCCAGCCACCAGATAAGGCCGAGTATGAGCCCCTGCCACGCGTGGAACTGGAGCGTCTTGTCCTGCTTCTTGTCGGTCGCGAGCACTATTATCGAGCCGACGACCGGGATAGCATAACACAAAGCCGCCCACAGCTTCCCGTCGCTTGAAGACGGCGCGGGCTTGGCCTCCGCTTTCTCTTCTGCCATAATCAATACCTCCTAATTCGCTCCCGGGCATCCCCGGTGCGCTTCACCCCCTATCACATGGCATCTTTATAAATATTTTTCGGGGGCAGATTGCAAACAATGCAGCTTTTCAATTCGCTCACCCGGAGGGCGGAGGAGCTCAGGCCGCTCGAGCCGGGGAATGTCATGATGTACGTATGCGGGCTGACGCCTTACGACAGCGCGCACATCGGCCACGCCCGGACGTACGTCTCCTTCGATTCGCTCAAGCGCTACCTTATGAAAAAAGGCCTCTCGGTGTTCCACATCCAGAACATCACCGACGTCGACGACAAGATAATCAGGCGGTGCAGGGAGACGGGCGCGGACCCGGCCGCCCTCACCAGAAAAAACCACGACGAGGCACTCGAGCTTTTCTCAAAACTGAACATCCTTCCCGCCGACGTCTACCCCGCGGTCACGGGCCACATCCCCCAGATAATCGGCCTGATTCAGGTCCTCATCGGGAAGGGAAAGGCCTACGAGACGGAAGGGGGGGTCTACTTTTCCATCTCCTCTTTCAGGGAATACGGGACGCTCTCCGGCCAGAACCTCGAGCAGATACGGGCCGGAGCCCGCATCGAGGTGGACGAGCGCAAGAGGGACCCGGCGGATTTCGCCCTGTGGAAGAGGACGGATGGCGAGATAATCGAGTTCGACAGCCCCTGGGGCCGCGGAAGGCCGGGATGGCACATCGAGTGCTCCGCGATGGCCCGCGAATACGCCAAGCGGACGCTGGACATACACGGCGGCGCGAGGGACCTCATATTCCCACATCATGAGAACGAGATAGCCCAGAGCGAGGGCACGGGGGACGGGAAGTTCTGCAACCTCTGGATGCACACCGGCTTCCTGACGGTGGAGGGCGAGAAGATGGCGAAGTCCCTCGGGAACTTCATCACCCTCCGGGAGGCCCTCGCCCGCTCGAGCCCGAACGCCCTGCGGCTTTTCTACCTCCAGGCGCATTACCGGAGCCCCCTCGACTACGACGCCGACGCGCTCGAATCGATGGAGGAGAGCGTGGAGCGCATATTCAATTCCATCGGCCTCATCAGGGAGGAGTGCGCGGGCGACGGGGACGGGCACCCCGACCCGGAGTTCAGGAGCAGGTCCGGCGAGCTTGCCTCATCGTTCTACTCCCACCTCGAGGACGATTTCAGGACGCCGGAGGCCATCGCCTCCCTTTTCTCCCTCCTTCGGCTCGCGAATTCCCATCTCGAATCGCGCAGGGAAAAGCCGGACCGGGCGAAGATGAGGGAAATACTTGCCGAACTGGAATCGATGCTGTGGATTTTGGGGATCGCAGAGTCCAAGGCCGGCCTTGGCGGCAAGGAGGAAGCTCTCTATGCACTCGTCACGGAGCTCGGCGGGGAGCGGCCCCAGTCGCCGGAGGGCGCTATTGAAATCCTCATGAAAATGCGCGATAACGCCCGGGCAAAAAAAGACTTCAGGGCATCGGACCAGATACGGGCGAGGCTGAAGGAAATGGGGATAATACTAGAGGACAGGGGGGGCGCATCAGGCGCCAGATGGAAGCTGGCCTGACTATTCGTGGTATGCGGTCTTATACCCGCTGCTGTCCATCCCATTCCCGAAGAATGCGGTAAAGTTTCCCTTTCCCCACAGGCCGAGGGTCCTGATGAACCCTTCCTTCCTGAATCTGCGGTCCGAGAGGATATGCCTCAGCCGGCTGTCATATATGACGTTCCTTGAAGGCGGCAGCCTCTTCGCGAGGTCCGTGTCCTCGCACACGACGGAACGGTAGCCGCCCGCTCCGAGGAAGACATCCTTCCTGTAGGCGCAGTTGTTGGAGGCGAGCCAGTACACCCCGGTGAGGGCGTGGGCGAGCTTCGCCCAGTAGAACACGCTGCGCGAGAACGTGTCATAAACGAGCCTCCTGATTCCGGAATCGGAGTGGTACAAGTCGAGGCCGCCCACCGCCACGACGTGCGGGGACCGGAAGTGAATCCTCAGCCTGTCCAGGAAATCGCGCGAAGGCAGGGCGTCCGCGTCGATGAAAGTGACTATGCCGTTGGAGGCGGCCCTCGCCCCGGCCGTCCTTGCGAGGCCGTTGCCCATCTTTGGCTGGAACAGCACGCGCGCGCCGCTCCTTTTCGCTATGGACGCGGTCCTGTCGGTGCTGTGGCTGTCCACGACTATTATCTCATCGCCCTTCCTGAGCTGCGGCCTCAGGCGGCGCAGGAGCCTGCCCAGATGCCGCTCCTCGTTGAAGGTGGGTATGACTATGCTGAGCATATAACAATTATACATGCGGCAAAATGCTTTTAAATTTCCACAAACAAGCCTTTCCTGCGAACCAGCTCCCCAGGCGTGAGAAAAAATGCAGCAGACCAGACTCAGGAAGGCGAGAGAAGAACTGCCCCCGTGCCCGGAGGCAGTGATGGGCGCCCTCTCGCGGAGGACCTCGCGCCCCCCGCCCGGGAGCAGGCCGAGGCTCAAGTCTTTCGAGGAGATGGTCGAGGATTTTGCCAGGGGTGTGGCTGAAAAAGGCAATATTTCCCACCAAAAGTGACCATATACCACTGTTATAAACTTTATCTGGCAAAGTATGGGCGTGACAGTGACAGCCAAGGAGATGCGCCGGTACGCCCGCGACATGCTGCGGAGGAAGACGTTCAGGTTCCACCGCCTCAATGGCATCCTGGAGCCGAGGCAGCACTCGCTCCTTCACCTTGCGGACGCTTTTGCGAAAAGCCACGAGGACCAGCCGCGCTTTTTGCTCGCCCTTCGGGACTCGCCCCCCGAAGTCCGGGACAGGATAAACCGGGAGTTCGGGAAAAACGGCGCGAAACCCGCAAGCAGGCGGGAAGCCCTCGAAAGATGGAAATCCCTGATAAGGAACATACAGGGGCACATCATCTCCGAGGGCGTCTACACCGATTTCGGCAGGCCCGCAAGCGTCGGCCTCTTGCTCGAAAAGCGCGCCCTCGACGGCATATCCCTGTATTTCTCGCTCGGCGAATCCCACGAGGGCGTGTCGCTCCGCCCGGGGAGGGTGTATTACGAGCCTGACGGGAGGACGGTCGTCCTGTTCTACCTCTGGGACGCGCTCGCAAGGACGGCCGAGCTCCTCGATTTGCTCGTATCGGTGAGGGATTTGGGCGAGGAGGGCAACTTCGAGAGGACACTCTACAGGGCCAGGAAAGAGGACCTCTCGGCCTGGTGCGAAAGGGCGGCCGCATCATCCCCGGACATGAACCCTGAATTCTACATCCTGACTCTCGCGATGCGCTCGGCGCTCTCCGGACTCCGCGCCGCGATGGAGCGGGCCGAATCGCCGCGGGAGGCGCTGCGCGCCGCAATAAACATGCAGCTCGACTCGCTGGTCGCGCACGAAGTTTCCCATCTTGTGGAGAGGAAGGCGAACGGCCACCTTCCCTTCGACAAGGCTGAAGCAGAGATAACCGGATACCTCCTGCAGGCCGTGCATTCTAGGGCGGACCTCGCGCTCATTTCCATGATGAACCGCCAGTTCGATTTCGCGCAGGGGATGCCCGCGCTGGTCGGGGACGTCCGCTCCCGCGGTCCGATGATTCTCCTTGAAGGGGAAGTGTATCTTAGGGCGTACGCATCGGAGACGCTGGAATCACGGTTCCTCGCCCTCTGCGGCAGGCGCTCAGAAGAGGTCCTCGATATCAGCAAGATAAAATCTTCCCAGACATCAGACTACATCCGCCCCGAGCATATGCCGCTCGTCGAGAAGGCGATGTGCAACCCGTCGCTGACTGGCTGATTTTTTTTGTTCAAAGAAGGGAGGGTGAAAAAGGGATGTCAGTGTTGCGCGGCAACACTGCACACACGCGAACGTTTTGACGTTCGCTCGTGACCGCAGGTTCCCTTTTATTTGGTATCTGGCTAACCCGTCATTATGGGAAAAGTGAAGGTGGCGGTCCTCGCCTCGGGGCGTGGCAGCAATTTCCGCGCGATTCTTGAAGAGATAATGGCGGGCAGGTGCGACGCGGAGATAAAAGTCCTCATCACCAACAATCCGGAAGCCCCGGCAATCGAAATCGCGAAAAGCGCGGGAATCCCCGTCGAAATCATAGACAAAAAGAAATTCCCATCGCGCGAAGCCCTCGACAGCCGCATAAAAACCATTCTCGACCGCTACGGCGCAGAGCTCGTAGTCCTCGCGGGCTACATGCTCCTGCTCAAGGGAAAACAGCTTCTCGACGCCTACCGCCACCGCATTATAAACATCCACCCGGCGCTGCTCCCCGCATTCCCCGGCTCCGACGCCCAGAAGCAGGCTTTCGACTACGGGGCGAAAGTGTCGGGAGTCACCATCCATTTCGTGGACGAGACGCTGGATGCGGGCCCGATAATCCGCCAGGAGGCGGTCGACATCAGCGGGTGCAAGAGCGCCGAGGAAGTTGCGGAGACGATATTGAGGACGGAACACGGCGCTTATGCCAAAGTGATACACTCATTTTCCAAGGGAAAATACGAGGTCGAAGGAAGGCGCGTCCGGTACGTTCCCGGGAAGCCTTAGCCGCCGCCTCACCTCGCGTCCGCGCAGCATCTTGTTCCTATGGAATAGTCCGAATACTTTTCAGCATGCACGTTCGTCCAGTGGGCGCAGCCGCCCTTCAGCGGGCCGCTGAACGGCCCGCCCGCGAACGTGCCGAACATGTTCCCGTCGCGCTCCACCGTCTCGTGCACCCACTCCGAAAGGTTGCCGGCCATGTCGTGCAGGCCCTCCGCGCCCGCGCATTCCGCGAATTCGCCGGTTTTCGCGAGGTAGCCCGGCTCCTGGAGCAGCCTCGGGTCGTTGAACTCCTTCCCCATCCTCTTCAGGTGCGGGATTTCCGGGAAGAACCTGTCCAGTATGTGCGGTTTCCTGTCCGTGTTGCACTTTCCCTCGACAAAGCTGCTGCCGTAAGGATAAGCGTTGTTGCCGCTCCCCCTGCACGCGCCCTGCCATTCCGCAAGGGAGCACAGCCTCTTCCCGGCGTTCCCGCACGCGAGCCTCGCGTCAATCTGGTTCATGTAGCCCTGGGGGAACACTCCGCCCGCGGAGCGGGCAATCAGGCCCGCCATCCCGTTCGGGGGCCTCTGGAAATAGGGATGCGCCTCCCCGTTCCGGCTGACGATGTGAATCTCATACATGTCTATGCAGTAGCTTCCGAAGCGGGCCATACCCTCCTGGCATCCTGCGGCGGATTTGCCGGGCGGGGGGCCGGGTATCGCGGACTTTGGAGGCGCATCCTGCATCCCGCCTCCGGCATCCGGTTTTCCGGACGGGCTGAATGTTTTTTCCGGTGAAATATAGGGGACGTTGACGGTGCCCGCTTCATCAGGCCCGCCTCCGCTCTCTCTGGAGCCCTTGACCGTGTCGCATGAGATAATGCCGGCCGCAAGAACAGAGAACGCAACGAATCGCGCACCTGCTTTTTTGGCCTGAACGCTGGTTTGAAGTAGCTCCATGTAATACTAAGTTATTAATTGTGTTTAAAAAAGATTAGTAATTCGTGGGAGACCGCGAGCAAGCAAACCCGAAGGGTTTGCCAACTCCGCGTTTTTGCCCCCTTTTTACTAAAAAGGGGGACGGGCCCAGAGGGATTTGAACCCTCGACACACGGATTTCCACCTTTTGGGAAAAGGTGGAGCCAAAACTGGCTGCTGTTCCCAAAGGCTAAGAGTCCGTCGCTCTACCAAGCTGAGCTATGGGCCCATAAAAAGCTGATAAGGACTCTCATAAGAAAACAATATAAATTATTCACTGTCCGCTTCCCAGCTCCATTATGGTGTAGTTGTCGCCGTTGCTCGTTATCCTGAGGGTGCCGTTCACGTAGTTCTTGTATTCCTCTATCTCGTACTGCTTGAGGAGCCTCTCGAAGGGCTCCCTTGAGCCGCCATTGGGGGCTGATTCGTCGCTGCTTCCGCTCACTATGACGGCGTCGGGCTTCGCGGTTATCAGGAATATCCCTATGTTGCTCGTGCCGGCCCCGACTCCGTAGTACGGCGCCTGCATCACGTCCGTCTGTATGAGCGAGGTTTCCTCATTGACCAGCCTCCCCTGCGCGCCGGTCTGTATGCCTGATGTCAGGAGGAGCGAGAAGTTCCTGTCCACGACCCTCATCACTATCGCGTCGTTGTTGACATCCTCGAACCTCTGGGTGTTCTGCGGGTTGAGGACCGTGAAGTTCATGCCGTTGAGGTCGGCGCTGTAGCCCCTCTCGACGACCCTTGCCGTCTTGACGGACCCGCTGACGTTCTCCATCAGCGCGGCGTAGGCGTTGTCCCCGAAGGACTCGCCGCTCCACCACAGCTCCTCTATCTTGTACCGCTCCGCGACGGCCGCGATGCCGCCGTAGTGCCTGGGGTCGGCGTTGGTCGACACGAGCACCTCTATGTCGTCCACCGAGCGCGAGCGCAGGTAGTCGATTGTCCGCTCGCTCATCTCCGCGGAGCCGGCATCCACCAGGATGTCCATGTCGCCCTTCTTTATCAGTATCGCGTCGCCGTGCAGCCCGGGGCCCCCGACATCGAAGAAGAATATGCCGAAAATCTGCTCCGGCTCGTACGTGTAGTCCAGCTCCTTCTTTATCGGCTCGGGCTCCGGTTCTGGCTCCTCCGTCTGGTTCTGTATCTGCGTCTGGTTGGTCTGGTTGCCGATGATTATGTCTATCGGCGGGGGTTTCGGAGTCTCGTTGGTCTCATTCGTCACGTTCTGCGGCGGAGGCTGCTCGCCGCCGGTGCAACCCAGCAGAAGAAAAACCGCGATGACGACAAAAAACAGCCTCATAGAGACACCCTGCCCCCCTCAATCATTTTCTTTATGCGGGATTCCGCGTCCGTGATTTTAATCCTTTCCTGCTTCCCGTCGTTCCTGTATCTCACTGTTACGGTGCCGTCCTTGAGCGTGTCGTAGTCTATCGTGAGCGCATAGGGAATCCCTATCTCGTCCGCCCTCGCATACCTGCGTCCGATGCTCCCCGTGTCGCGGTAGGCGACATCGAGGCCGGCGGCCCTGAGAACCCCTGCCACCTCCATCGCCTTCGCGTCGAGGCCGTCCTTGGTCATGAGCGGGAAAACAGCGACATGGTAGGGGGCGATTATCGGCGGGAAGTCGAACCATTCCCACTCCTTGCCGGTTCCGAGCCTCCAGTTTCCGGATTCGTCCTTCTCGTCCTTCCCGCGGTAGCAGTGCTCGAGGATGCAGTAGAACAGCCTGTCCACGCCCATCGAAAGCTCGAACACGTGCGGCATGACCTTCTTCTTCTCGCTCTCCACAAAAACGCTCAGGTCGCTGCCGCTGTGCTTGGTGTGCTGCGAGAGGTCGAAGTCCGTCCGGTAGGCGTTCCCTATCGTCTCGATGGTCCCGTAAGACGTCTCAACCTCCATGTCTATGTTTCCTTTCGAGTAATGCGGGATTTCCGCGGCATCCAGCACGCGAAGGTGCATTTTTTTGTCGTTTATCCCTATTTTTTTGTAGAACTCCCACTGGCGGGCGAGGAAATACGCCATTATCTCGTTCGCGGCCACCTTTTCGGAAACAAGCGCGGCAGCATCCATCTCCTTTTTTTCACTTCCGAATGCCATCGTCATCTTCGCGCCGCTGACCGCCCCGAACCCGGCGAATCCCGGTTCGGAGGGGTTGAAGAAATACTCGAGCTCCATCTGGGTGAACTCCCTCATCCGGACAAGGCCCTTGCGGGGGGAAATCTCGTTCCTGAAGCTCCTCCCCACCTGGCCGACCGCGAGCGGCAGCTTCGTCCCGTGGTTCTTGAAAATCCTGGGGAAGGCGGTGAAAATCCCCTGCGCCGTTTCCGGGCGGCAATAGGCCGGAGTCCGCTCCCCCCCGATGCCGGTCGCGAACATGAGGTTGAACATGTGGGCCTTTCCGAATTCCCCGCCGCATCTGGGGCACTTGAGCCCCTTTTCGCTGATGATTGCGTCCAGCGACTCCAGCTTCCCGTCCCATCTCTCCCCGTGCCTGTCATAGTGCTTTTCCTGGACGAAGCTGTCCGCCCTGAGCTTCGTTTTGCATTTGCCGCACTCGATGAGCGGGTCCGCGAAGCTCCCGACGTGGCCGGAGGCGACAAGCACCGGCTCGGGGGTCACTATGCTTGTTTCCACTTCGTGGAACCCTTCGCTCTTGATGAACATGTCGCGCCAGAGCGATTCTATCTTGTGCTTCATCAGCACGCCCACAGGGCCGTATTCGTAGAACCCGGCGGTGCTGCCGTAGGGTTCGTTGCCCGGGAAAAAGAACGACCTTTTGAGGGCTAGTTCGAATATCGTCTCGTGGAGCTGCATGGGCTGACTTTATGAGGGCGGCTTTAAATCGTTTTGCGAAGAGAACCATCCACATGGACGAAACGGGGCAATTCGCCAGGTCAAGCCCCGACCCAGGTGCATCCATGATGGAGCTAGGGCTCGCGATGGCCATGCTGGATTCTGCAAGGGTGAGAGCGGGGAGGCAGGATTACCTTTCCGCCCTCGCGGACTGCAAGAACGCAATCCGCCTCGCATCGTCCGCCCTTCTCCGGCGCGACGGCTGCGTCTGCGAGAGCCTCGAAGAGACGATATCCTACCTCGCCGGCAGGTATCCGGGCTCGCTCCCGCTGAACGAATGGCGCGGGCTCGAGGAGGCCCTCGTGGAAGGGGGGCACGGCCTCTACAACATGCTTATGGAGGCCATGGGAAAAGTTAAGAAAGCCGGCCCGGAAGAGGCTTACGGGGCAATCGGCATAGCGGAGCAGTTCATAGCAAGGGCGAGAGAGGAGATGGGCGAATGAGAATCATCATTTTTTTGGCCGCGGCAGCGCTGCTTTTGGGTTGCGTAACCTTCGGGGAACGGGGCAACGAGACCGGAAACGCGACTTCGAACGAGACTCCCCCCTCCCCGCCCGAAGCGAACATGACGAATACCACAAACGATACCAACATCACTCCCCCGGAGCCGCCCCCGAAAATCTACGAGCGCTACACGACGCCGCTATTCAGCTTCGAATACCCAATTGACATGGAGGTCCAGACATCCAACTCGACTACGGGTGGCATCTTCACCGGAACCCACGTCTTCGACGGGCAGACGGGCGAGATAATGATAGTGACTTTCACAAACACGCTCAAGGTCTACGGCGAGAACAAGGACACTATTTACAAGACCGACCCGACGAAGGCGGCATCAGACTTCCTTCAGCAGGACAAAAATGATGACGATGCGGGCTCGCTCCTCGACAGGGCATTCGAGACCGGAAGCCTGAAGACCTTCTCAGTTTCGCGCGACGGGGCCGCGGCCGAAATGCCCTTCAAAGTGAGGTTCTCAGACTCGAACAGGACCTACACCGGATATGCAATCGACATCTACACCCCCGAGCGCTCGCTTTTGGTGAAATACCGCGGGATAGCCCTCGACACAACAAAAGCCGAGGCGATGCGCGACAACTTCTTGCTGACATTCAGGGTAGAGTGATTTGGGACAGGCGTCCGGAGAAATTCCCTACCTGACGAAAAAGAACAGCACTGCTATTATCAGGTACATCACCATCAGCTGCGCCCCCTCGAACCAGTTGAACCTGCCGTCAGTCGTTATCTCATTTACAATCAGCACGCTCGCGAATACGGCTATCAGCTCGAAAGGCGTGAACACGAGGTCCATCGGCTGGCCCATCGCTAGCCCCGCAAGAACAGCGACAGGGGCCACGAAGAGCGCAATCTGGAGGGACGAGCCGACGGTCACGTTCACCGCCAAATCGATGTTGTTTTTCAGCGCGAAGAAGACCGCCGCGATGTGCTCGGCCGCGTTGCCGATGACGGCGACGACAATCGCGCCTATGAACAGCTCGGTCAGGCCGAACTGGTGGGCGACGCCCTCTATCTGCCGCACGAAAACCTCTGAGAGGACTGCTAGCGCGATTGTCGCTATCGCGAGGATGGCGACCGCCTTGTTCCTGCTCCACTTCGGCCTCTCATGCTCCTCCTTGCCCCTGAAAAGGTACTCATGCGTCTTGAGCGAGAACACGAGGCTGAGCCCGTAGACGGCCATTAGCAGGACCGCGACCGCGACGCTCAGCTGCACCTCGTCGTCCCCGCGGTGCTCGGTCGGGACGAAATGGAACATGCTCGGCACCATCAGGCTCATCATGGCAATCATGAGCATAGTCGAGTTCATGGCTCCGATGTGCGGCGAGAACTTCTGCTCCTTGTATTTCAGCCCTCCGAGGAAAAGGCTGAGGCCGAGGACGAAAAGCAGGTTCCCGATTATGCTGCCGGCTATCGACGCCTTGACAAGGTCTACGAGGCCTTTGCTAATCGCAAGGAGCGCGATAATGAGCTCGGCCGCGTTCCCGAAAGTCGCGTTCAGGAGCCCGCCGATGTGCCCCCCGAATATTTTCGCGAGCTCCTCCGTCGCCTCGCCCATTTTGGCGGCGAGGGGCAGTATCCCGAGGAGCGCGCTCGCGAACAAAACAGCACTGTCCGCCCCTGCGAAATCCAGCGCGATTGTTATGGGGACGAAAATGAGGAGGATGTCCATTATCCGCATGCAACCGATTGCATGCCAAAGCTGTTAAAATACTCTCCGAACAAAGTCGGTCTGTTCAGGGTCATTTTATGGACGTCGACAAAAACGCTCTCAGGAAGCAGTTCGCCGCCGAATGGGAAAAGCATTACAGGCTGAAAATCCTTTCGGAGCGCGGGTTCGCCCGCCAGCAGTGCAAAAAATGCTCGCGGATGTTCTGGGCCAAGGAAAAAAGGGAGATGTGCGGCGACCCCTCCTGCATAGGCTACCAGTTCATCGGCTCGACGCCGGTGAAAAAGAAGCTCGGCTACATCGACACCTGGAAGGCGATTGAGAAATACTTCACCGAAAACGGCCACGGCTACGTCAAGCCCTACCCGACGGTCGCGCGCTGGAGGGACGACCTCTATTTCACGATAGCGTCCATCAACGACTTCCAGCCCTATGTAGTGAACGGGGAGCTCGAGCCGCCCCACAACCCGCTCATCGTTCCCCAGCCATGCATCCGCTTCTCGGACATAAGCAACGTGGGCGTGAGCGGCAGGCACTACACCAACTTCGTCATGATAGGCCAGCACGCCTTCAACACGGAGAAGACCGGCCTGTTCTACTGGAAGGAGGAGGCATTGAAGCACGACCTCGACTACCTCGCCGCCCTCGGGATACCTGAGGACGAAATCGTGTTCCAGGAGGACGTATGGGCCGGGGGCGGCAACTTCGGTCCCTGCATAGAATACTTTTGCCGCGGCCTCGAGCTAGGCAACTGCGTCTTCATGCAGTACGAAGTCACGCCTTCCGGGAGCCGGGAGCTGGAGACCAAGGTAATAGACATGGGCGCCGGCCTCTCGCGCCTGGCATGGATAACATCCGGAGAGCCGACGAGCTATGAAACCGTCTTCGGCCCCGTCATAGAGGAGATGAAGCGCGAGGCAGGGGTATCGATAGACAAGGACCTCTTCGTCCGGTTCGCGAAAATCTCCGGGAGCCTGAACGAGGACGAGGTCCCGGACCTCGAGAAGGAGAAGGAGCGCATCGCGTCCGTCCTCGGCGTCAGCAAGAAGGAGCTTTTCGACACGCTCGAGCCGCTCCAGGCGCTCTACGCTTCCGCCGACCACCTCTGCACGCTCCTCTTCACCGTGACGGACGGCATGCTCCCAAGCAACTCCGGGGGCGGCTACAACCTGAGGATGATTCTCCGGCGCGTGTTCGGCTTCGAGCAGCGCTTCGGGTATTCACTGGACTACGGGAAGATAATGCAGGCCCATGCCGACTTCCTGGAATACATGTTTCCGCACCTCCAGAGCGGCGTGGAGACAACGCTCGCGGTCATAGACGAGGAGCAGAAAAGATACAAGGCGACCAAGGAGAAGGCCGCGGGCATGGTCCTCAATATCGTGAAGAAGGCGAAAGGCACCAAAAGCGCCCCGAACAAGGAGCGCGCCGGCGGCGGCAGGATAGGCAAGGAAGACCTGTTCACGCTCTACAAGAGCCACGGCATTCCGCCCGAAGCCGTCGCGGAGGTCGCGGCGGAGAACGACGTGGAAGTGGAGATGCCCGGCAACTTCTACGCCCTTGTTCGCGGCGCGGAGGGCGAGGAGGCGTCGCCCGACAAGGCGCCGACGGTGAAAGTGCTCTCCGCGGACATCGCGGGCATCCCGAAGACGGAAATCCTCTACTACGGCCGGGAGCCGTCCTTCAGGGCGAAGGTGCTCGCAGTCTTGCACGACAAGTTCGTGGTCCTGGACAGGACCGCATTCTACCCGGAAGGCGGAGGCCAGGTGTCGGACACCGGCGCGCTCGGCGACCACGACGTACTCAACGTCACTAAGCAGGCGGGCGTCGTGCTCCACGAAGTCAAAAACGGCTCCCACATGAAGCCGGGGATGGAGCTCGAGGGCGTCGTAGACCTCGAGCGCCGCAAGACGGTGGCCCGCCACCACACCGCGGCGCACCTGCTGAACGCCGCCTGCAGGGACGTCCTCGGCCCGCATATCTGGCAGGGCGGCTCCCATAAGAGCGAGGAGAAGGCACACCTCGACGTCACGCATTACCGGAAGATAACAAACGACGAGCTTTCGAAAATCGAGCACAAGGTCAACGAATACATAATGGCCAACCTGCCGGTCGTGACGCACGTGCTTCCAAGGAACGCCGCCGAATCGAGGTTCGGCTTCACCATCTACCAGGGCGGCGCGGTCCCGGGCAAGGAGCTCCGCATCGTAAGCCTCGGGGAAGTGGACAGCGAGGCCTGCGGCGGGACGCACGGGATGCACGCCCACACCGGAGAAATAGGCCCGTTTCGGATAGTGAAGCGCGAGAGCGTGCAGGACGGCGTCGAGAGGATAACCTACAAGTGCGGCCACGTCGCCATCGATTAC
>JBFLVW010000029.1:0-16028 GCA_040758235.1 Microcaldota archaeon | reverse complement strand
GCTCCGTGAGCCTGCGCTGCTCAGGGTACTGGCCTATGTCCGTAAGGAGCTCCATGGTGCGCATGACCTGCTTTATCCTGTCGTAGGGCTTCATTCCTCCGAGGTCGAGGAGGTTCATGTAGGAGCCCTTGCCGAGCGCGATGACCTTGCCGCCGGTCTGCTTCACCCAGTCCCTGTACTCCCCGGCCCAGTCTATGATGAGGGCGTTCGAGTTCCACGTGAAAGCCGCCCTGAGCAGGAAGGTCTTGATGAAATAGGACTTACCGGAACCGGAAATGCCGCAGACCGCTATGTGGGGGTTCGCTGTGTTCTCATAGGTCCAGTAGAAGGGCATGTTGAATATCTTGGTCCTGCCTATGTAGATGGCGCTCGTCGGGTCGGAGAACAGCACCTCCATCGGCGGCTCGGGCGGATGCACGAGGATGTTGCGCCTGGATATGGAGCTGTTCGGGAGCTTGATGAGCTTCAGCTTGCCGGCAAGGGCCATCAGGACACAGCCTCCTCGAGCTCCTGCGGGCTCATGGGGAAGAACTTCTCCCATTCGAAGCACTTGAGCATCTCGTCCCCGCTGAGGCTCACGACTTCGACGTTAAGGGCGTTCGCGAGCACGGTCTTGAGCTCGTTCGCCTGCGAGCGGACCTGGGCCATCGCGGCGTCCTTGCTGAGGCCGACTGCGGTCGTCTGGGCGTATGCGACCACGCCCATGGGCTTCACCCCTTTGATGAGCCTGGTCAGCTCGTTGTCCCATTTCGCGACTTCCCGCTCGAACTTGTCTATTTTGAGCACGTCGGGCTGGGGCTTGTCGCGCTCGCGCGCGAGCCGCAGCTGCGATTCGGCCCTCTTGGTCTCTATCATCTTCCTTTTCTCGCCCACGTCCTCGACGTAGAGCATGTATGCGACCTTGGTGACGTACTTGATGTTCGAAATCGCCCTCTCGAAGAACTGGTTGTAGGTCAGGTTCTCCTCCGGGCTTTTTTCGGTCGCCGACTCGAAGATGCGAAGGCCCATGAACGCGGTGGCGTAATAGACGTTGTTGACGCTCTTCACGATGACGTCCTGCTGGGGCGGAATCTCATACCCGAGGTCCGACATCATCACGGTCTTGGTCCGCTCGGTGATGAGCGGTATCATTATGTAGCCGTATTTCCAGAAAAGGACGCCGGTGAGGGCGCCCGCGCCGGCGAAAAGCCCGCCTATCAGCGAAAGGATTCCCCCGCCGCCGATGAGGGCGAAGATGGCACCCACAAAACCGATACCGAGAGAAGCGTAGACATAGGTCTTCTGCGATGAAACCATACCTGATACCTCTTGGGCTGATAGATTACATACTATAAGCATTTAAAATGCTCCTACGTCGATTCGCGAGGTTCGGCCAGCGACGGCCGGAAAAGGTGCGGAAACGTTATAAAATCGCTGACATACATTCTCAACCACATGCGGGTCCTATGCAAGCCTCCGTCCGGAGGGAAGAGGGAGAGGCTCTGCTCCTCCGACGAGGCCGAAGTCAGCCTCATGCTCTCCGGCAGGATGAAGGGGATGGTCGAGAGGCTCCAGGCCCCCGGAAGGGATGCAGAGCGCGAGGGCACTTTCAGCATCTCGGATTTCGGGGGCGGGGATTTCGTGTTCATGACCGGGCCATCCAGGGCGGATTACCACGTCCTAAAGGCGCTTTCGCTCTGCCTCGCGGGGGAATTGTTCCCCGGAGGGTTCGTGGATATAGCCGAGCTCCGCCTGTCGGGCCGGGGCGGCGGCATAGCCTCGGCCTCGTATTCCTCTCTCGTCCCTGACGAGAGCGGGGTGATTGGAAGGAGGCGGGAGGCGATGGAGAGGTTTTATGCCGCAGAAGGCAGGGAAGCGAGGGAGGATATCCTCTTCGATGCCGATTTCGAGGAAAGGAGGAGGAATCCCATGCTCCGCCCGCTTGCGGGAAAGGCCTGGATTGCTGGCCTGAGGGTGCCCCATCCGGAGGCGAATTACCACGTTTCAGGCGGGCGGACCGTCTTTTTCGAGGTGGACGCCATCGACATGCGGCGGGCGCTCGCCGCGGCGGCGCGCTCCCCGGAGAGCGATGCGACGGGGTATCTTGCGCAGATTTATGCTGTAGTCATCAAGGCGTGGCTGGGGAGCCTCGCCGGACATGACTGGCCCGCGCGCGAGCGGGGAATCCTTGACGCTTATGGGAGGATGGGGATTGGGGAGCTTTCCTCTTTCGTCCGGGCGGCCTTAGGCTCTGCCGCGCGCGAGTTCCTGGGGATGGGGCCGGAGTTCTGGAGAAGGGAACCTGAGCTTTGGATGGCCGCTTTTCGGGCGTATGGAGGGAAGCCCCCGGGCGAACCCGCCATGCCTGCCGGAATTGACCCGGGGGTCTTCCTCCTTCCTTAGTTCCCGGCCGCTCCCCATGCGCTGCCCGTGCGGACCGGACTGCCGATGGCGAGGCGCTGTTCCCCCGGGCCCGGACCTTGTTTTTGCCGGAACGGTATTGCCCTCGAGGACCCTGAGGGCCAGGGCATTGTCGCTGCAACCGAGCAGAAGCAACGCTTCGGACATGGACAGGGGCGCGAGAAATGCGTATGTGATGGAAATGCCTTTGTCGCTGATTTTCCTTGAGATGCCGGCTATCGTGCCAACCCTGTTTTCAACGCGTAAAACAAGAACCTCTTTTTCCCTGGCATGTATGTGCAGGCGGTCGAAAGCGTCCCTTGCCTTTTTCAGGCCGTTCTTCGGGATTACCAGCACTGCCGGCTTTCCCAAATCAAATTTAGGCAAAATCGCCACATCCAGCCCGATCATTCCCAGCAGCCGGTAGATTTCGGCTACTTTCTGATAGGGAAGGGCGAATGACAGCTGCACCATTATCCTGTTTTCCACGGCACCCACCTCCAGCCGGACTAATGGTGAAATATGGATGTTGTGATATTTAAAAGTTCTAGATTCATTTTTTGACAAACATATAAATTTTTAAGGCAATAGTGGTAAAAAGAAAAAGATGGGGAAAATTGATAAAAAAGACAGGATTCTGCTATATGAGCTTTCAAGGAACTGCCGTCAAAGCTATAGCGCTCTTGCGAAGAAGGCAGGCGTCTCCAAGCAGATGGTGCACTACAGGGTGAGCCGCCTCATCAGGCTGAAAATCCTCAGGGAAACCCTCCTCACCATCGATGTCGGGAAGCTCGGCTACCAGAACTTCGCGGTGTATTTCCAGTGGAACGACCGCCAGCACGAGAAGAGGTTCATCAGGGAGCTCGTGGACTGTCCTTTCACCAGGTACGCTTCCGATGGTACCGGAAAAATCAACTTCGTCGTGACGTTTAACGCCAGGAACCCCATGGAATTCCAAAAAATGTGGGACGAACTCCTCTCAAAATACGAAGGGGCGGCGAAGATATATTCGGTCCAGGTCATCACGGAGTATCATGGTTTCGAGAGCTGCGCCATTATCGGAAAGAAGAGTCCTGACCCCGAGGGGCCCTGCCTCATCAGCGGAGACAAGAGGGTCGCGGTCGACGGCCTGGATAAGAGGATACTGGAGATTCTCAGCGATGATGCAAGAGCCCCGCTCGTGCATATAGCGCGCGAAGCCGGAGCCTCGCCCGAAACCGTCAAGGGCAGGATAAGGCGGATGGAAGAGGAAGGCCTTATCCATTCCTACCAATGGCTGTATGACCTGAAGGCGGTCGGCCTGCGATGGTACGAAGTGCCTTTGTCGCTGACCGACATGACGAAAGAGTCGTGGGATGCCATATACAGGTATTGCGAAAGCAACCCGAAGATAGTATTCTTCGTCAGGTCCATAGGGAAATTTGAAACCATGGTGCTCTTCGAAGTGGGGGACGACTCGGAGTTCGATGCGGAAATAAACAGGCTGCACAGCCTGTTCTCGAAGAATATCCGGGATTTCGACATTATGAAAGTAGAAAACATCTACAAGTTCCGCTTTATAGGCGGCCCTATTCCCTAGTGGATTCTTCGACTATTTTCACAGCCATGCCGATGTATGTCGAGTAGTCGAACAGGTTTTCCGCCTCCTTCTGGCTGAGAACGCTCTTCCCGACCAGGACGTCCTTGAGGTGAAGCCCCTTTGCGAAAGCCTCCTGCGAAAGCCCGCGGACAAGCTCATGCGCCTCCTGTCGGCCCATCTTGCCGGTGTCGACAAGGTGTATCATCACGCGCTCGGCCATGACGAGCCCCCGTGTCAGCTCGAGGTTGCGCCTGATGTTTTCCGGGTAGAAGGCGAGCGATGACAGGATTTTCGCCATCTCCAAGGCCATGTAGTCGACGGCGATGAAGCTCTCCCCGAAAACCGCCCGCTCGTTCGCGCTGTTGGTGAGGTCGCGCTCGTGCTCGAGGGCGATGTTCTCGATAGCGGTCAGCAGGTTCGCCCGGACGAGGCGGGCAATCGAGCACACCCTCTCGCTTTTGTGGGGGTTGCGCTTGTGGGGCATCGTCGAGGAGCCGACCTGCTTCGCCCCGAAGCCCTCGGAAACCTCGAGGATTTCCGTCCTCTGGAGGTTTCGTATCTCCTTGGCTATCTTCTCGATGCCCGCCGCCGTGAGCGCGAGGGCGCACAGGGCTTCCGCGTGCCTGTCCCTCTGGACCACCTGGTTCGTCACCGGGTCCCCGGACAGCCCCAGCTCCGCCATGACGAGGCGCTGGATTTTCGGCCCGTCTTTGCCGAAAGTGGCCATCGTCCCGACCGCGCCGGACATCTTGCCGACGGACATCCCTTCCTTCGCCCGGGCGAGGCGCGCCCGGTTCCGCTTCAGCTCCTGGTAGTAGAGGGCGAACTTCATGCCGTATGTCGTCGGCACTGCGTGCTGGCCGTGCGTCCTCCCTATGCAAACGGTATTTTTGTGCTCGAGCGCAAGTTTTTTGAGATGCGCGGAGAGCGCCGCGAGGTCCTTGTCCAGGAGGTCGATCGCCTCCATGAAAATGAGCGCGGTCGCGGTGTCCTCGATGTCGTAGCTCGTTGCGCCCAGGTGGACGTATTTTCCGGCATCCCCGGCCTGCTCGGCCAGCGCCTTCACCATGGCCATAAGGTCGTGGTGTATCTCGGCCTCTATTTCCGCGACCCGGGCCGGGCTCACCTTTTTTGCGGCCGCCTCAATCCTCCCCGGCGCGTCCCTGGGGATGTTACCGATGGCCGCATGCGCCTTCGCGAGCGCCACTTCGACCGCCATCCATTTCCTGAGCTTTGCTTCATCCTCGAAAACGGCGTTCATCCCGGTCCCGTACCTTTCTTCGAATGGAGAAATCGGCATGGTCTGCTATCCGCAAAACAGATTAAAATAGCGAACGCCCGCGCGGTTGTTCGCGGCTGTTCATGGTCATTCGTGGAAGCCTTAATATTCCGTTCATCAACGTAAAAATCCGGTCCCGGAGGCCGGAATGGTCTCCGGCAGCCGGCACCGGCGTAACAGCACCCTGCATCCGGCATCCAGCGGAACTGGAAACCGGATACCGGTTGCTGAGGGCGGGGTGCCGGCACCCACCCCCCTACCGGACCTGCCGGAACCCTCCGGGGCCACTGAAAGAGGTGATAACGATGACGGAAATGGGAAACACCGGGCGATTGTCGAAAACGTCCGCGAGCCAAAGCGAGCGCATCTACCCAAATACGACAATGGACGGAAGATTTATAAAGAACAAACACTTAGCTCCAGAAAGAGGAACATTTAAATACACGAAAATGCATAGTATGTAACAGAGGCAGAGACCTCCCCACCCAAGGTGATAACTAATGATAGCCAAACCATTGATGGAAAAGATTGCGCAGGGCGACATTGAATCCATCACCCACTTCCAGGAGATACTCCGCCTCGGGGTAATCGAGAAAGACGACGTCCCGGGGATGCTCAGCTACGTCGTCGAGGGCATGGCGAAGATGTCCGAGAAGGGCGAGGAAGGGGTCAGGCAGAAATTCGCACTGTTCTCTATCGCCACCCAGCTGAACCTCATGCTCCTCCCCCAGAGCGACCTTCCTAAGAAGGACATGGCTGTTCGGGAGCTTTGGGATGCGCTTGTAAAGGACGGAAAGAGCAGGGACGTTTCTGACAAGGATATCGAGACGGTCCAGCGCTATGAGGACCTCGTGGCTGTCGCATTCAACGGCCCGGAAAAGGCGCTCGGGAAGCTGCCCCAGAGCATGCAGAAGGCGGCCATTGTCACGGCAGAAAACAGCTTCAGGCAGATAATCTCCACCGGTGCGGCGCTCGCAAAAATGGCAAAGAACGAAATAGAGCCCGACGCGAGATACGTCCAGGCGGCTGAAGCGTGCCTGCAGAACGCGGCGAAATACGGAAATGAGCAGAACAGGAAATACGCCGCGGAATGCCTCGAGCACGTCCCGACGGCGATGTTTTCGGCCTGCAAAACGCAGATGGGGGCCGAATACGACGCTTCGCTCCCCCAGGGATTGTACGCCGAGTTCGTCTTCCGCACCATAGAAAGCGTTTACAGCCCGAAGGAGGGCAACGGGAAGGCCGCGAAGGAGCTCGAGACCGCTGTCGGCCAGCTTGTCATCTACGCCGCGAAAAGGGGCGAGATAGAACTGATGTTCGACTCCGGGAGGGACAAGGCCAACCTCGATGGCATCATGGCCCGCGTCGAGGACGCCCTGCTTTTCGCCCTGGAGAGGGCTCCGGAAAAGGAGACCAGGGAGAGGGCTGCGGAGGGCCTCGAAGCGATAGGAAGCGACCGCATCGAGGAGTGCCTCGGGCGGCTCGTGAAAAGGTACGGAAAGGACAACAGCGTCGGGTTCCTCGCACACACCACGCTCGAGAACATCGAGTCCAGGAAGTACGAGGAAATCGAGATTGTGGAGGACAAACCCCTCAGGCTTCCGCCCCCCAAGCCGATGGCCCAGCCTCCGCGGATTCCGGTGCTGAAGAACGGCCTCGTCCAGTAAGATTAAAAGACGGGCACGGCAGAATCCTACCATGGCCAGAGTCCGGATTCTGAAAAGGCAGGAAAAAGCCTACATAGAGCTTCCGCCGGAGATGGCCTCCTCTGAGGAAGTCGAGATTTTCCCCCTGCGGGACGGGTATTACCTGCTCTCGGTCCCGCTGGGCGGGGAGCGGAAGGCGCCGGGCCAAAAGGCGGGCGAGCTGATAAGCGAGCGGGAGCGGTATGTTCTCCGGAAGCTCCTTTCCATCCGTTTCGAAAACAGGGTGCCGGCATACGTCAACAAGGCGCTTTCCGGGGAGGACCTGCAGGTTTTGAAGGAACTCGAGCGCAGGGGCCTCGTGAACGTCTTCAGGGGCAAGAAATACACAGAGGGAGTGTACAACATCAAGGACAGCATTTACCCCCTCCTTTCCCAAAAACCGGTGACTAGTGAACGGGACGCTCAACCCGCTCCGCCACCCCCCGCCCAGGGGTCCTCAGGTTACATAGGCCAGCTCAACTCCCGCGGCTTCGTCGTGGTCCAGGACAAGAAAGACGCCTTCATGCTCTCTGAGGTGCTGAACGGCAGGATGAAAAGCGGGGACGTCGTCGGCGTCAAGGGCTTCGACAACAAGTTCTACATCGTCACGCGCAACTACTTCTCGGCCGCCTCAGCGAAGGTCGGCCAGGCCCTCAAGGACGACATGGACCACGGCTCCATAGCCGCGGCGGCGAACCTGGACCCGGAGGGGTGCATGGCGGTCCTGCGGCTGATGGCCGAGAACGGCGAGATAATAGAGAAGAAGAAGGGGATATTCGCCCCGGTGTGATTAAGGGCCGCGTGAGGCATCTTCATGATAGTAAAGGACGAGATACACGGGACCATCGAATTCGATGCCCTCCAGGGCAGGATAATCGACAGCGAGCCGTTCCAGAGGCTGCGGCGCATCAGGCAGATGTCCGTGACGAACCTCGTCTACCCGGGCGCGAACCACACCCGCTTCGAGCATTCGCTCGGGACCGCCCACCTCTCCGAGGTCATGGGGAGGAGGCTCGGGCTCGGAAAGGACGATTTGGGGAAGGTCAAGCTGTACGGCCTGCTCCACGACATAGGCCACACCCCGTTCTCCCACGAGGGGGAGGACGTCGTCCGCAAGCACATCGGCGACCATGAAGAGCTGGGGAAGAAGAAGATAACGGGCGGCGAGATAGCGGACATTCTTTCCGAGAATTACGACCCGAAAGAGATTGCGGCAGTGGGTGAATCGCCTTACGGGGGGATAATCGCCTCGGACCTGGGCGCGGACAGGATGGATTACCTCAAGCGGGACGCGCTCAACACCGGGGTTGCATACGGGGTGATTGACATAGACAGGCTTGTCCACACACTGTCCCTGAGGGAAGGCGGCCTGTGCGTGGAGAAGGGCGGCCTCGAGGCCGCCGAGAACATGCTGCTTGCGCGATTTATGATGTTCTCGACCGTCTACCTGCACCGGACGGTCAGGATTGCGACCGCCATGCTCTACCGCGCCATCGAAGGCGCAATCGAGGATGATACGATAGACCCCCGTTCATTCGCCGACATGGACGATGAGGGTGCCCTGAGCGCGATTTCCGAATCAGGGAAGGGCGGGCCCTTCGCGAAAGCCTTGCGGGCGAGGAAGCTCTTCAAGGAGGTCGGCTCCTTCCCGCGGGCCGGGTGGAGCGAGGAGAGGGCGAGGGTGCTCGAGCAAACTCTCGGCAAAAAGTTCGGAAGAAAGATACTGGTGGACTACCCCCACCCGTTCTTCAAGCCCGTCGGGCTCAGGGTCCATATGGACGGGGGGCTCCGCCCGATGACCGAGGTTTCCATGCTTGTCCGGTCCCTGAAAGGCGCCGAGGAGGAGAGGATGAGGGTGCTCGTCCTCGCCCAGGAGGACCTGAGGGAGCGCAGCCCAAAGATAATGGAAGCTATTGGATGAAGGCCGAGGCGGTGAAGACAACGAAAACGACCGCCAGGATTACCCCGACCAGCACTTTCGGCTCTATTTCAAGCCCGGCTATTTTTACGTCGGGCGAGAACCCGATTATGCCCGCCGATGCCATCGGCATCGACACCTTTTCCTGTCTGGCGCTCATACAGAGGCGGATTTGATGCGAATGATATAAAAGCCTTTGGCAACCCATACTAAAACCATGGGCGACGTGGAGATACGGAAGACGGCGGACATGAAGAAGCTCAGCAAACCCATGGTCGTCATGGGGTTCCCCGGAACCGGCCTCGTCGGCTCCGTCGCCGCGTCGCAGGTCGTCGATGCCCTCCAGATGCCCTTCGGCGGCTACATCTCAAGCTCGGATTTCGCCCCGCTTGCGGCCATCCACGACTACAAGCCTATGCCCGCGGCGCGCATCCATTTCTCGGAAAAGCACAACATCGTGGTGATTATTTCCGAGATGACTATACCAATCGGCTCCTCTCTCGAGGTCGCGGACAAGATTTACGATTTCGCCCGCTCGATAAGCGCGTCCACCATCATCTCGCTCGGCGGCATCTCCCTGCAGGACGAGAAGAAGGGGGTTTACGTCGTTTCCAGCGACCCTGAAATCGTCAGGGACGTGATAGCGAAAAAAATCGCGAAGCCGATAAGGGAGGGCGCGACGACCGGCGTCACAGGCATACTGCTCACCAAGGGAACCCTCGACAGGTTCCCGATAACGACGATACTCGCCGAGTCAAGCGAGGAATACCTCGACCCGAAGGCCGCGACGAACGTCCTGAAGGTCCTGAGCAGGATTACCGGCATCCAGATAAGCACGGCAAAGCTTGAGAAGGAGGCCGAGGAGCTCTCCAAGGACATGAAGGAGGCCGTCCTCAAGTCCAGGATTGTGAAGAAAAAGGGGCCGAGCGCTTCCGAAGGCGGCTCCATGTACGGGTAAAGGGACCAAGGTCCCTTTGACCCCCTTTATTTGAACCTACGGTTCTTTCGAACTTGAGCCCGACTTTATAAGCCGAGAGCAAGCTGAAGCGACATCATGAAGAACAGCTTCCCGCGAGTGCATTTGACCAAAAATGCAGGGGACAGGATTCGAACCTGTGAAGGCGCGTAGCCCGCGTTCCGTCGCCATAGATCGGCGCCGTCACGCGTTAAGCCAGAAGATTTCCCATGCCGCGCTCGGTAAGGGAACGGGCCCTTAAGTCTCCCGCGTTTGACCGCTTCGCTACCCCTGCAAACTTTTTAGGAAAAAGTTTGACAAAAACTGGTAGTTGAAATCTTTTATCAAACTACCTGATTTGAGAGTGGGTTTGAAAGGGGCGCATAAGAGAAGCATATGTACTTTGACTCTGTCAAATCCTGCGGGGCTTGAAAGGGGCCCTGAGAGAAGCAGAATAGATTCAGAAGTGCAGTATGGGGGATTCGAAAGGGGCACATGAGAGAAGCAGAAGTAGCCCCTTTCAAACTAATAGACTTTCCTGTAGAGGAAGCCGAACATCCCGGAGCTGTAGCCCTCGGCTATCGGCACCCTGAACGCCCCCGCGAATATCAGGTGCTTGCTCAGGTGGTTCATGTGGGCCTGCCTCAGCCGGTCTATTGAAATCGGGTGGTCGAAGCCGGCCGGCGCGGGCCACTCGTCTATCACGATGAGCGAGCCGCCGAGGACGAGCGAGTCCACGGCCCGCTTGAGCGCCTCCTGCCTCTCCTCGCTGTCGAACTTGTGCATGCACCGGTCCATAATGGCGCAGGTGTTCCTCTGCCCGGCAACAGGCGGAAGCCTGCCGGCGTAAGTCCTGGCGTCCTCTATTGATATCGGGAGGAGCCTGACCCATGGCTTCTTGCCGCCCGGGGGCGCGAAGCTCCGGATGAGGCTGCTGTCGATTCCCTGGAATATTCCGGCGAGGACGGCGGACGCCTCATCCCGCGCTGGGGCGAACTCGGGCGATTGGGGAAGGGGGGCGTCGATTCCGAAAATCCTGCTGATGTCCCTCCTGAACACCCAGAGGTGCATCGTGTGCCTGGAGTCTATCGGCGCCTTCATCTGGGCGGTGAACTGCGCGCCGGGCACCCGGCTCATTATCGAGCCGCGGAAGGTCTCCCAATCCACGCCCCTCAGGCCGTCGTTGAAAAGATATGAGAAGCCGGGGCCGAGCGGGCCCTGCCCCTTCGAGAGTAGCGGGGGCCATTCGTCGATTATTATCATCGTCCCGCCCATTTTCACCAGCTCGAATGCGCTCTCTATCACCCCGAATTTGGCCTGCAGGTGCCTCTTCTCGTCTATGTACATATAGTTCTCCTTCCTCTCCTGTTTCAGCACCTCCTCATCGCAGATGAGATGGAGCGTCTGGGAAAGGACGGCCGTCCCGAAAACTCCTCCGGGGAAATTGAGGTCTGTAAGGTCGTGGCCCGTGTAGGTGACGGCACACGGGTCGCATGAAAGCTTCGAGCGCGCTATCTCCTTCATGTCGTCGGAGATGTCGTTGGCGGTTACGACCAGATTCTTGGCCCGCTCATGGGGCAGGGCCGCACATATCTGGTGGATGATGGTCCCGGTGCCGCAGCTCATCTCCAGCAGCTCGTCTTGCAAAAGGGGGTGCATGCGGTAGCCAATCCGTTCGGCCTCCAGGAGCTGCCTCAGGAGGAACGAGATGGACCTCTCGTGCGCGGCCATGTGCCTGTCGTAGTGCGGCGCGAAAATCCGGTAGAGGTGCCTGGTCTTTTCAGAAATGGACATACCGGAAAGGAGTTCCCTCAGCCTGCTCTCCTGCTCGCTCGCGGTCCTGTCGAATTTGTTGACCGCCCTAGCGAGTTCACTGAAGCCGTCCACCATCGGCTCGAAGGAGCGGCGCGAATCGCGCCCCCTTCCATGCGCCCTCGCCGCCTTCCTGTGCATCGTCCCACCTGATATAGTATATGGTTTGATGTGTTTATAAATCGGTGAGTTATTCTTCACTCAAAGGACGCGCGAGCGCTTCCCGTCCGACCACACGGTTTCCTCGTACCTCATCCCGTAGCGCCCGGCCCTGTAGAACGCCGGCTCGATTGCTAGGGCCGCGTCCCTGAGGGAATCGTCCGACTTCATGCCTATATGGGGGAGTTCGTGTATCTCAAGGCCGACACCATGCCCTATCGCGTGCACCATTTTCGGGAAGCCCGCCTTCGCGACGAGCGAATCCGCGAGCTCCGCCGCCTCCTTTCCGGTCCGAAGGGACGGGAGCGAGTCCGCGAGGAAGAAGCAGATGTCCCTCAGCCTCTCGTATTCCTCTTTCTTCCTCCGGTCGCCATCCAGGATGAAGCACCGTGTGAGGTCGGCGCAGTAGTGGTTCCAGCGGACGCCGTAGTCCACGAGTACGATGCCTCCCAGCTTCCGTTTCCCGGCCCGGTAATGCGGAAAGGCAGTTCCGGCTCCGCTCGACACTATCGGCTCGAACGCAGGCTCGAGGCCGCGCTCGGCTGTTTCGAGCATCAGCTGGCGGTGCAGGCCTTCTTCCGTCCCCGCCTTGCCCATGTCGAGGGACTCGAAAATCTCCTTGGTCAGCCTGACCGCTTTTCTTATGTCGCTCATTTCGGCGGGTTTTTTTTGGGAGCGCATCCTGAGGAGCGCCTGCGAATGGTCCTTCATCCTGCATATCTTTTTGAGCCTGGAATGCATCAGCGCGCTCATCGACCTCCCATCGATTAGGACCTTCCGGCCCTTGATGAGCCGTGCGAGGTCCTCGAACGCATTCCCGTAAACGGCGACTTTTCCGCGGAATCTGGCGCGGGCGAGGGGCTCGTTCATTTTTGGGGTAAGCAAGGTCTTCCTCCTGCCATCTGAGAGAAGGAAGCTGTGGTCGATGTCCACTCCGGAGTGGTAGTAGAAGTTGGGGTCGAAACTCTCGCCTCGGTAGAGCAGGAGCATGAACCCAGATTGCATCGCGCGGGTTAAATTGGTTGCGGCGCGCGGCGCATGAAAAGCGAAAGGGTTTAATAATCCGGGAAGATTACGATGCGGTGTTCTGATGCGATTCGCCGCGGTTGTGCTTGTTTTGGTGTTCGTCCTGGGCCTCGGGTGCGCCCAGATAGAAGAGGTCGGGACGGGCTCTTCCGGAATTTCGAGGGGAGGGGTGCCGACGTACGCGCCGGCGCCTTCCGCAGACTATTACGCGGGCGAGGGCCAGTATGTCATAAAACAAAGCTCGATAACGGTCAAGGTCCCTGAAGGGACGCTCGAATCCCGCGTCGAAGCGCTGCGCGAAAGCCTCGCTGACGAGGGCGCGCAGATAAGCGACGTGAGGTACTATGAGTATTCGGACCGGAAGCAGTACACTTTGACCGCGAAGGTCTCGCCTGCCAAATTCGACTCGATAAACTCGCTTGTGCGGGAAACCGGGGACGTGAAGGACCTTTCCATGAGCACCGAGGACGTCACGAGGCAGTATGTCGACCTGGACATCCGGATAAAGAGCAGGGAGGTGGAGCTGGGGAGGCTTTACGAGCTCTACAACCAGAGCGACAACGTGAGCGACCTGCTCGCTGTCGAGAGGGAGCTGACGAGGGTGGAGGCGGAGCTCGAATCGCTCAAGCAGCAGAAGGAGTTCCTCTCCTCCCAGATAGAACGCTCCACAATAGCGATAACTGTCTATGAAGACAAGCCATCGACCACGCAGCTCGCCCTCTCGCTCGAGAGCCTCGGCGCGATGTTCTTCGGGGCGGTTGCCGCGGCGATATCGCTCCTGGTCCTCGCGGCCGGGTTCTTCATCCCGCTCATCCTGGTCGTCGGGGCGCTTTGGCTCGCCTACAAGAAGCTTTTCGGGGGGAAGAAAGGGGGGCCCAAGCCGCCGGAGCACAAGAAGATACCGCCGCTCGAGTGAAAAGGCAACCATTAAAAACATTTTTATACATTTTTTTACACATGAAATCCTCACTTGAAAAGCTGGCCAGCCTCAGGAATGAAGTGGAGAGAAGTCAGGCCGGCGTCCAGGGGCGTATGGAAGCGGCCGGGCTCGCGGTGTCCGCCGTGTTCGAGGCGCACAAGGGCGCCTTCGAGAAGGCATACCCTTCATGCGCGCTCGGACTTTGCGAAACGAGAGTGCCTGGAACGAATTTCGCGCTTGTCATGGAGGGGCGCGGAATCGGCGGCAGCATACACGCGACCGCGGCGCTCGGCGAAGACCGGATGACCCTCACCCCTACGGGTAATTCGGGGAAAAAGGCCATTACTGAGGTCATCCTTCCGCCTGAATCTGTAAGCGCGCTAAGGAAGGCTGAAACGGAGTTCCTGGGCGCCATCGGGGATGAGAATGCTCTTGCAGCGATGAGGAGCGGGATAAACGCCTGCCTCAACGCCGCGATGGATTTCGCCGGCACAGTCGGCAGGCTGGCCCTGGCCGGGCGCCCTGATTCAAAAAATCAGGAACTGGAAGCGCTGCGCGGGCGCGCCGACTCGGCGATAGGGGAGCTGAAAGCGGCCGCGCTCGAGATAATGGAAATCGGAACGGAGCAGCGGCGCTAAACCTCGCTGGAATGCGGTTTTCCCGGTTCTATTTCCACGACAAGCTTTGCCTTTTTGTCCGAAGATGGGAACACGAAGTCCACGCTCTGGCCCTTGCGGACCCTCGCCCTCTCGAATGTCATCTCCTCGCCGCCGAAGCTGGCCGTCACGGTGACCTTGTGGAGGTTCCTTTTGGCGGTTATTGTCAGGCAGGTGTTGGTCCCTTCTGAGCGCCTCCTGTAGGCGTATGGCTTCAGGGCCCGCAGTCCCAGCAGGAGAAGGACCGCAAAAACGATGAGCAATGCTCCCCCGCACAGAATCGCAACCAGGTCTTCCGCCATCAGACAAACCCCAGCCTGGACTTGGATTTCATGGAAACGACTTTAATATCGAGCGCCCGGAGCCTCCTGCGGAGGCCGCTGTCGTTCGTGCACACGATGGCCCGGTTGCCCGCGGCGTATTCCGCTATCCAGTCGTCCACGTGCTCGCCGCTCTCCACGATGTCTATCTTCCCGCTGTTCGCCTCCACGAGCTTTACCGCGAGCCGGGCGGCCATGCCGTCCTTGCCTATCCTTGCGGCGAGCTTCTTGAGTTCGGACATGGTGCGCGAGGATATGACATAGCGGTGGCTGTAGTCTATAAGGTAGTCCAGCTCCCTCAGTATGTCTATCTTGAACTGGAACGGAACGAGGAGGAAATTCGTGTCCAGCACCACCGGCCGAGGCGCCATGCCATCCTTTGGAGAGCCGCCCATATTAAGCTTTCCGGGAGCGCCGGGCGCCGGGAATGTGGTAAAGATTGTGTAAAAAAGTGAATATTTATAAAGACTTGCCACCATAAAACATTCTACTAACAATCCAGAGTGGGTGATTTGTCAATGAATGAGGCGAGGAAGGAGGCTGCAACGGAGAAGGCGGGTCAGGGGGAGGCCGTAACGAAAGGCGCGTTTTCAAGGTTCAAGGACAGGTGCAAGATCATTGCCTCGTCCATAGTGCTCGCGACCGCGGTTTCCTGCGGCAGCGACAATGCCACGGTCACGCCGCCGGCTACCGACGGCGGATGCGAATCCGGGACGGCCGGTGAATGCACCGACGGGGGCGCAGGCGGAGACGGCGGGACTACGACCGATGGAGGGAATGGCGGGACCGACGGCGGCATGGACAGCGGCACCGGAGGCATGGATTCCGGCACCGGCGGCTATGATGGCGGCGACGGCGGGGATGGCGGCTTCGGCGGCGACGGGGGCTCCATGACGGACGGGGGCACCGGCGGCGACGGCGGCACGACCACCGACGGCGGCTCCAGCGGAGACGGCGGCTCGGACGGCGGATGCATGGTGGGCACCGGCACGTGGATGGGAACGATTCACAAGGGAGACTACTACGAAATCGGGAACTACCGGTTCACTTTCGTTGAGAGGAACGGGGACAACGAGGCGGTCGTTGACGTGAGCGCCTGCGGGGTCTACCTTACCACGCTTGAGTGCCCGGCAAGCAGCGATACGACCTACTTCGACGCCCCGAACTCGAAGACCGTGAAGGTCAACCCGACGGTCATCGGCGTGGGCTCGCTCAACGGCACTTTCACCGTCGAGTGATTTTTTTTATTCCTTTATTCCGAGGGCTTCCCTCGCTTTTCCTATTTCATTTCCTGCGGGCCGGATGGCGACTTCCGTGAAGTCCTGCTTCCGGCTCACTATG